>CANIWJ010000150.1 GCA_947471035.1 Verrucomicrobiota bacterium | reverse complement strand
CCTCGCTCCGAGCGCGTAAAACCGCGCCTCCCCGACTCGTTACCCCTACTCCCCTTCGCTCCCCATGTGCCTCCGTCTTGGCCTCACCCTTCTGCTCGCCAGCGCCGTCTCGGTCCTGCTCGCCGCACCCGACAAAACTGCTCCCACGGCCCCTGCCGCTTCCGTGCCCGGCCTGCGCCTCTTCGTTTCCCCGCAAGGTAATGATAACGCCAAGGGCGACACCCCCGCCCGCGCCTTCGCCACCCTCCCTCGCGCCCGCGACGAAATCCGCCGCCTAAAAGCCTCCGCACCCCTCCCCCCCGGAGGTGTCACCGTCGAACTCGCCCAAGGTGCCTACCAGTTAACCGAATCCTTCACCCTGACCGCCGAAGACTCCGGCACCGCCACCGCGCCCATCGTCTATCGTGCCCGCGCCGGCGAAACTCCCCGTCTCCTTGGAGGCAGAGCCATTCCCCTGGATCGTTTTCGACCCGTCACCGACCCCGTTTGGCGCCGCCGTCTCGCTCCCGAAGCCGGCGATCGCGTGCTCACCCTCGACCTCGCCGCTGTCGGGCTCTCCTCTGTGGATTCTTTTCCCCCCGTATTCGACGACCACGGCGGCCTCTTCGAGGTCTTCGCCGACGGCACCCGCCTTCCCCTCGCCCGCTGGCCCAATGACGGCTTCGCCACCATGAAACGCGTGCTCGTCTCCGGCGACACCCGCAAGCCCGGCACCTTCGAATACACCGAAGACCGCCCCGCCCGCTGGACCGAAAACACCCACATCTGGCTCAAGGGCCAATGGCGCGTCGGCTGGGAAGATCCCGCCATCCGCGTCGCCAAAATCGACCCCGCCGCCCGCACCATCGCCTTAGCCGCCGGCATCCAAAACGGCATCGGCTACAAATACATCACCAACCCCGACGGCTCCCGCCCCGGCAACGGCAAAGAGCCCTGGCAAGCCCTCAATCTGCCCGAAGAGATCGACCGCCCCGGCGAGTGGTCGGTGGATTTCGCCAACCGCACCCTCTTCATCTGGCCCCCCGAAGGCGCCCGCGAGCTTACCATAACCCAGCTCGCCGACCCGCTCATCAGTGCCAAAGACGTCGCCCACGTCAGCCTGATAGGCCTCGACCTCGCCTACTCCCTCGGCCACGGCCTCGTCGCCGAAAACGTCGATTCCCTGCGCCTGCTCGGCTGCCGCATCCACCATATCGCCGGCACCGCCGTGCGCCTCCACGGCCTCCGCTCCGTTATCCAGAGCAACGATCTCCACGACCTCGGCGGCGGCGGCGTGCTCGTCACCGGGGGCGACTCCCGCCAGCTCATCTCCTCGGAAAACCGCATCGTTAACAACAACATCCACCACTACGGCATGCTCCGAGCCCAATACTCCGCCGGCGTGGACGTAGGCTTCGGCGGTGCCAGCAATCACCGCGGCCGCCGCGACGCCGTCGGCGTGCTCGTGGCCCACAACCGCATCCACGACGCCCCGCGCGACGCCATCCTCGTCAATGGCCAGAACCACATTTTTGAATACAACGAGGTCTCCGCCTGCGGCTTCGGCTCCGCCGACACCGGCTCCTTCTACTCCTGGCTCGACTGGACCATTCGCGGCGTCGTCATCCGTTACAACTACCTCTACGACACCGTTGGCGGCGTAAACCCCGACGACGGCGCCAGCGGTTTCCACGTTTACGGCAACGTCATCGCCGGTCCCCGCACCGGCGTCTGGATCGCCTCCGGCCCCGACCACATCGTCGAGAACAACATCTTCATCAAAGACGAGGGCCCCGTCTTCGGCCTCGACGACCGCGGCGCCGGACGCGGCTACGCCACCAACAAACACCTCCTCAAACGCGCCGCCGAGATGGCCATGGACTCCCCGCCTTGGTCGCAGCGCTTCCCCGGCCTCGCCGCCCGCCTCGCCGACCGCCCCGAGCTCCCCCGCGGCACCCGCTTCGAACGCAACCTCATCGTCATCCCCAAAGGCGAACCCATCCAAAACAAACTCAGCAGCAAAAATCGCAACAACCCCGAGCTCCTCACCGTCGCCGACAACTGGGTATCCCCCACCGACCCCGGCTTTGTCGACGCCGCCGCCGGCAACTTCGCCCTCAAGCGCAACTCCCCCGCCTTCAAAAACATCCCCGGCTTCAAACCCATCCCCTTCGAGCAGATCGGCCTGCAGGTGGACGAATATCGCCCCACCTTCCCCCCCCGCCCGGTCTTCAAAGGCACCCCGCCGCCAGCCGCCACCCAACCCGACCAAATCCGCAACTTCGGCACCTGAGCCCCCGCCCTCCCCGCTCCTTACTCTTACTAGCTCTACCAGCCCTACCAGCTTACCAGCTCTTTCCAGCACCCCACTCATGAAACTCCGCGCCCTCCTCCTCCTCGCCTGCGCCGCCGTGCCACTCGCTCGCGCCGAGGTCAAACTCCACCCCCTCTTCAGCGACCGCGCCATCCTCCAGCGCGATCTCCCCCTGCCCGTCTGGGGCACCGCCACCCCCGGCGAAAAAGTCGCCGTCGCCTTCGCCGGCCAGACCGCCACCGCCACCGCCGACGCCCAAGGCAAATGGCAGGTCAAACTCACTCCCCTCCCCGCCTCCGCCGAAGCCCGCGACCTCGTCGTCAAAGGCACCAACACCCTCACCATCCGCGACATCCTCGTCGGCGATGTCTGGCTCGCCTCCGGCCAGTCCAACATGGATTCGCCCCTCTCCTCCGGCACCACCGCCCAGCTCCTGCCCGACGCCGCCGACCCCCTTCTGCGCTTTTTCAAAGTCACCAAAACCGTCGCCCCCGCCCCCCTCCCCGGCCCCGGCGGCAAATGGGAAGCCGCCACCCCCGAGACCGCGAAAAACTTCTCCGCCGTCGCCTACGTCTTCGCCAAGGAAATCCGCCGCACCCAGAAGGTTCCGGTCGCCGTGCTCAACGCCGCCTGGGGCGGTACCCCTATCCAAACCTGGATGAGTCTCGACAGCATCCAGCGCCCTCCCGCCATCGAAAAAACCCTCGCCCTCTGGGAAAAGTCCCTCGCCCAGCACCTAGCGGTTAAAGACAAACCCGAACTCATGACCGCCTACCGCGCCGACATGAAAGACTGGGAAACCAACGTCGGCCCCGCCCACAAAGCCGCCCTTTCCGCCTACAACGAGCTCGCCTCCGCCGCCAAAGCCGCCGGCCAGCCCGTGCCGCCCGCGCCCAAGATCGCCCGCCCCGAACCCGAGCAGCCCGACCCCATGGCCATGCCCTCGGCCTCCAAACGTCCCTCCACCCCCACCATCGCCTACAACGGCGTCATCGCCCCCCTCGCCCCCTACGCCCTGCGCGGCACCCTCTGGTACCAAGGCGAGGCCGACGGCAGCCGCGGCGCCGAATACCGCACCCTCCTTCCCCGTCTCATCGAAGGCTGGCGCGCCGCCTGGGGCCAGGGCGATTTCCCCTTCATCACCATCCAGCTCCCCGGCTGCTACGACGACAAACTCCCCGTCGCCTCCTCCGGCTGGCCCTTCGTGCGCGAAGCCCAGCTCCTCTCCCTCTCCGTGCCCAAGACCGCCGTGGTCGTGACCAGCGACATCGGCGACCCCAAGGACGTTCACCCCGACAACAAGATCCACGTCGGAGCCCGCGTCGCCCTCGCCGGCCGCCGCCTCGCCTACGGCGAGAAGATCGTCGCCTCCGGCCCCCTCTACTCCGGCTTCGCCGTGGAAGGCTCCGCGCTCCGTATCCGCTTCACCGAGACCGGCGGCGGCCTCGCCATCGGGCGCGCCCCCTGGGTGGCCAAAGGCATGCCGGCCCTACCCGAGGACAAACTCATCGGCTTCTACCTCGCCGGTGCGGATAAAAAGTGGGTGGAAGCCACCGCCAAAATCGACGGCGCGACCGTGCTCCTCTCCAGCCCCGAGGTCCCGGCCCCGGTCGCCGCCCGCTACGCCTGGGCCGCCTACCCCCGCGCCAACCTCGCCAACCTCGAAAGCCTGCCCGCCTCCCCCTTTCGCACCGACGACTGGGCCAAATAGGGCCTAAGATCGCGTGAGATGAATGATAGAGTTTTAGCGCGGATCTCCCGATTGGTGTAGGGCGGGGTCGCCGCACCCCCTACACCGAGGCCATTGGCCGAACCATCGCCCCCCTTGTTTCGCTTCGCGAAACCGCTACTCCCAAGCGGTGCTCATTGAGCCGCCGCATTAGCGGTTAAAACCCTGTCTTAAATATTGTTATCCACGCACGACACCACCTTGGACTTGAACCTACCCCCCGAACCCTTGAGCGTGGCCACCTCATGACAAGCACCCTGGTCCTTACCCTGATCGGCCGTGACCAACCCGGCCTCGTCCGCCTCGTGGCCGCCACCATCGCCGAGCACGGCGGCAACTGGCTCGAAAGCCGCCTCTGCCGCCTCGGTGGCGAGTTCGCCGGCATCGTTCGTCTGGAGATCGAAACCACCCGAGCCGACGTCCTCAGCGTCGCCTTGCGCAATCTTTCAGGCCTGAGGGTGGACATCACCCGCGAGGGCGCGGCCTCGCTCTCCGCCGGCCAGGCGACCGCGCAAATGGCCGCCCTCGATTTAGTGGGGTCCGACCGGCCCGGTATCCTGCGCGAAGTCTCGGCCGTTTTGGCCAACCACGGATTAAACGTGGAAGATATGGCCAGTGAACGGATCGAGGCACCGATGGGTGGCGGACTCCTTTTTCAACTCCGCGCCGTGGTAAGCGTGCCCCCGAGCGCAGTGTTGGCAGCAGTGCAAGCCGACCTCGAAAAACTCGCCGCCGACCTCATGGTCGAACTGAAGCTCGAAGCCAAACGCTGAGCGAAGCCGCTGGAGGCAGGATAAGTGAGCCCGCCCATGCTCGGGCTAAAATATTGGTATAAAACGATTTTGAATACATAGAACACCAAGTGATGTCAGATGTTGGTTGGTTCATTGCCGGTAGGATTGAGCGTGAGCTCAATGATTAGGAGTACTACGCCGCGCTTGGGCTCACGCCCAAGCCTACGCCCGACGACTCGGAAAAAGCTGCACAGCACCGCAACTGCGGGACGGACCACCCGGAGCTGACATCACATCGTATTACGCCCTTTAGCCTCAAACGCCCTGCCGACGACGGCGCAGGGTCGCGAAGCCCAGCATGCCCGCTCCGGCGAGCGCGGCGTAGGCCGAGGGCTCGGGGATGGCGGAGG
>CANIWJ010000149.1 GCA_947471035.1 Verrucomicrobiota bacterium | reverse complement strand
GCATCTGTTCGTAAAGCAGGCGGCTCTTCACGCGGCGGAGGAAGACGAGGTTCACGATGGCGGGAACGTCGATGCCGGTGGTGAGCAGATCCACGGTGACGGCGATCTTTGGGAGTTCCTCGTTTTTATAGCGGCGGACGAGCTGCGAGGGGCGGTCGGAGCGGCCGGTGATTTTGGCGACTGTGTCCTGGTGGAGCTGGCCGTAGCGGTCGGCGAGGGCTTTTGACAGGAGGGTGACGACGAGGTCGGCGTGGGCGTCGTTGACGCAGAAGATGAGGGTCTTGCCGGGGGCGCCGGGATCGAGATGGCGGGCCAGCTCGACGCAGACAGTGCGGTTAAAGTTTTCGGTGATGACCTGGGAGTTGAAGCCATCGACTTCGATGGCGACCTCATCGGGCGTGGTGGTCAGCTGGATGTCGCCGCGGTGGGGATCGAAGAGTGCGAGTTCGTCGCCGGCGGCCCAGTGAATGCCGTCCTCGGCGAGGGCGGTGACGATGCGGAGTGGCGGCTCGTGATCGCAGAGGTTTCCGTCCACGACGGCCTGGCGGTAGCTATAGGTGAAGACCGGGGCGCCGAAGATGTCGTGGGTATGAAGCGCGGGCGTAGCGGTAAGGCCGATACGGACGGCGTGAAAGTGGTCGAGGACGCGGCGGTATTTAGAAATGAAGTCCTGCTCGTCGAGGAAGCCGATCTCGTCGTCGGAGAGATCGCGGTCGAGCACGTAGCCACGATGGCACTCGTCGATGACGATGCAGTCGTAGGTGTCCACCGGGAAGGGTGTTTCCTTGTCCGAAGGATAGAGGAGCCGCTTCACCATGCCCTGCACGGTGGAAATGTGGACACGGGTGTCGTCGTCAGGGCGGGCCTGCCCGATCTCTTTCACGTCGTAGATTTGGGTGAAGCTCTGGAGGTTCTCCAACTTCACATCGCGGAAGGCGTCGCCGGCCTGCGTGCCCAACTCGGTGCGATCCACGAGAAACAGGATGCGGCGGAAACGTTTGGCGCGAACGAGGCGGTAGAGAAGCGAGATGCAGGTGCGGGTTTTGCCCGTGCCAGTGGCCATTGCGACGAGAAGGTCGCGTTGACCGAAGGCGATACGATGCTCGATGGCGGAGATGGCCTCGCGCTGATAATCGCGCAGGCCGGGGAGATCGACGGGAGCGCGGGCAAGTTCGGCGTCGGAGAGAGCGGGCTTGGCTTCGAGGGCGGCGAGCAGACCGGCGGGAGTGTAGAAGCCGGGGACGGCGTCAGGAAGGTTGCTGGAGAACCGCACATCGAGCATCCAGACGCCACTGCGAGTGCGAAGTTGGCGAAGGTAAGGCCGGCCGTTGGTGGCGAAAAGAAAGGGCGCGTGATGGTCGCCCCAGGGCGCACCGGGGTGATACTGCCCTAAATCGTGCAAGCGGAAGTCGCGCGAGTAGCGTTTGGCCTGTTCGAGCACACCTGGAACGTGGGTGGCCTGACGCTTGGCCTCGATAATTCCTATAAGCGTGCGTCCGTGGAAAAGCGCGTAGTCAACGGGACCCGAAGCGGTAGGCCACTCGGCGATGGCACGATAGCGGCCCTGCTCGGGGCGTGTGCCGAGACCGTAGCGAAGGGCAGTCGAATCGGCCTCCCAGCCGGCGGCGCGAAGCTGGGCGTCGATGAGCAGGCGAGTCTCGCTCTCGTCGAGTTCATCCGAGAGTGCGCTGGTGGCGTGCTGCGCCTGCTCCACTGTGACGTTGACTGCGGCCGGCGAAGGTGACGGGGTGGTGACGAGACTGGCCTCGAAGCGGGCACGGGAGGCATTGAGCCTGGACTCAGCCTCTCCAGCGAGATCGAGAGCTGTTTCGAGGTCGGCGTAGGCGCGACGGGCTTTCTCCTCGGCCTCGGCGCGGAGGCGGGATTGTTCCGCGGCGCTTTGCGCGGCGGACTGAGCGGAGGACTCGGTTGCGAGGAGTTTTTCCCTCAACATACGCAGCTCGTCAACGAGCGCGGCAGTGGCCTGGGCGGGCTCGGGAGGAGGGAGAAAAGGCGGCGCCTTAAACGTGGGGTTGCCGAGCGTGCGGTGGAACCAGACCGCGACTTTTTGCGCGAGGCGCAGGCAATGGAGGGCGTCGCCACGGTTGCCGACGTTCTCGTGGACGGCGAGATTTCCAGCCTGGCGGAGTTGGCGGAAAATCTGGACGAGTTCGAGCGAGAGGACGTTTCGCTCTTCGAGGAGTTTAACCGCCGCAGCGAAATCACGGGTAACCGTGGTTGCGGGAAAACCACCCAAAGCAGAGACGACGCCGAGGGCCATGGACTCGGTAAGCTGGCGAACGCGGAAGAGCGAAACGGTCGGATCGGAGAAGCAGGTGCGTTCCGCCTGGGAGGCTAAATCCAGAAGCAGCGCATCGTGAGAGGCAAGAAACTGGAAGTTGGGCGAATGCACCATGCGAGACTGGATGTGCCAATAAGTAAGCCGCTTGTGAAGCCTCGGCTTGCGGCGAGCTTGCCGGATGACCAAATCCGCGTAGGGATTCAAACACCGCCGAAGGACGAAAGGAGCAGGTGCTTTCCTTTGCCCGACAAGCTGATTTCTCCCGCGTCCCGCCATGCCCTCACCGCGCAAAACAGTCCCCGCAAAAGCCAACACTACGAAGCGTTGCGTCATCTACACCCGCGTCTCAACCGACGACCAGGCAAGGCGTGATTACAGCTCAATGGAAAGTCAGCGGGACATCTGTCGAAGTTACATCAACATCAAGCGATGCGAGGGCTGGACGGAGCAGGAGGTAATTGAAGACGCCGGGTATTCGGCAAAGAGCCTTGACCGACCAGGGATGCAGAAACTACTCGAAATGGTGAAGCGCAGGGAGGTGGACGTGGTGGTGTCCTATAGAATCGACCGCCTTTCCCGTAGTCTTCACGATTTCTATCACTTTTGGGAAACCCTCAACGAACACGGGGTAGAGTTTGTATCTGCCACCGAACAATTCGACACCTCAACCACCACGGGGCGGTTCATGTTAAACCTCATTATGGTTTTCGCTCAATACGAGCGCGAGACGACGGTGCAACGCACGACCGACAAAATGGAGGAGCGCGCGAAGCGCGGAATGTGGCATGGCGGTTGGGCGCCCTTCGGCTACGACTTCGACGCGGCGAACAAAACCATCGTGCCAAATCCCCGGGAGAAGGCGGTGGTGGTGACGATTTTTAATCGACTGGCGGAGGGCGCATCAGCGGCGGAGGTCACGAGGCAGTTGGACGCGGAAGAAATCCGGACAAAAGAGCGCGAGATGGTGCGCCAGGGGAAAAAACGCCTCGGCGGCGGAATGCGGTTCACAACCGACAGCGTGAAAGCACTGGTTCGCAACGTGACCTACAAAGGCTGCCTCAGCTTCAACGGTGACATCTACGTCGGACAACATCAGCCGCTGGTTTCGGCGGAACTATGGGACAAGGCCAATGCCGCAGTCGCACCCAGGCAGGGACTGCCGCCGAGAAGGGCCGAGCGGGACAAGCACAACAGTCTGCTCAAGGGGATTATTTTCTGCGGAAACTGCGGAGCGGCCCTTACGCCGCACCCCTCCGGCAAAAAAGATTCCGAGGGCAACCAATACCTCTACTACGCTTGCACCAGTGTCACAAAGCACGGCGTCGCATCGAAATGCACAGTCCGGAATCTGCCAGCCCGAAAAATTGAAGATCTTGTTCTGGGTCTGATGAGAGAGCTTGGTGAGCATCCAAACGTGATCGCCGAGACGGTGGACGCGCTTAAGCGCAAGACGACAAAGGACATCAAGCCAGCAGAGGGACAGCTGAAGGAAGTGGAGCAGAAGCTACGGCAGGCATCTCAAAAAGTTGAGCACCTGATTTCGATCGCGAAAGAATCGGGCACCAGTGCGCTCTCGCGGGAAGTCATGGTCGAAGCGCAGGAAGCCGCCGAGGAAAAAGAGCGGCTAAACACTCGACGGGAGCAACTTAAGTTGGAGATCGGGTGTCGCGCTCGTGCAACAATCGACGCCGAGGTAGTTGCCCAGCAGTTAAGGGATTTCAGCGAGCTAATCGGTCACTTGGAGCCGGAGGAAAAAAAGGAGATGATCCGGCTCCTAATTCGCGAAGTGCATGTTAACCACCTCGACCCAGAAAAAGGTGTAAACGAGCCCTCGCAGAAGGATTCGGTGACCCAAATACGAACTAATCGCTTCGTGATTAACGTCACGTTTTACGCAACCGACTTATTCTCAAAAATAAAGCGAACTGGTGTTAACCAGTTCGCTTTTGAACCAAAATGGCTGCCCGGGTAGGGGTCGAACCTACGACCAAGTGATTAACAGTCACCTGCTCTGCCACTGAGCTACCAGGCAATATTCTTCGTTGAAGAAGAGGGGTGCGGAAAAACCAAGCGCGACCCCTCTTTGTCAACGTCCTTTTAGTTAAAAGCTCAAAAATCCTGCGCCGCCGGGTAAGTTTTGATTGCCAAGCCCGCCGCCCAAACCTTTTCCTGAACCTCTTTTCAATTACGCCTGCCATCAATTCCGGTGCGACAGGGGGAACGAAACCTATGAAACAACCGCTCAGCCTCACTATCACGCCCCGCGCCCAAACCGGTCGCTCGGCCTCCCGCCGCGTTCGCAAGGCGAACCAGATCCCCGCGATCCTCTACGGCAAACACACCAGCCCGCAGACCCTCGCGGTCGATGCCCCTGAGTTCGCCCGCTTGGTCAAAGCCGTAGCCGGCCGCGCCCTCATCATCGAGCTCAACCGCAAGGACAGTGCCGATAAGGCCCTCTCTTTCGTGCAAGAGATCCAGCGCGATCCCATCACGGACAAATACGTGCACGTCGACCTCCAGGAAGTTAAACCCAACGAGAAACTCGACATCAACGTCCCCGTCGCCTTCGTCGGCGAGGCCTATGGCGTCAAGACCCAGGCCGGCGTGCTCGAAATCTCGACCCACACCCTGCGCATCCGTTGTTTGCCCAAGGACCTACCCCCTCTCATCGAGGTGGACGTCACCGAGCTGAAACTCGACGAGACCATCAAAGTCGGCAGCTTAAAGGCGGTCGCAGGCGTTGAGTTCCGTGATCTGCCCGGCAAACCCGTCGTCTCCGTTCTCAGCACCGAGCAAGAGACTGCCGCCGAAACCGCCGCCGCCGCCGCCACTCCCGCCGCCGGCGCTGCCGCCGCTCCTGCCGCTGGTGCCGCCGCGAAACCCGCCGACGCCAAAGCGGG
>CANIWJ010000148.1 GCA_947471035.1 Verrucomicrobiota bacterium | reverse complement strand
GTCATGCCTCCGGTGGCTTTCTTTCATCGAACCATACGCATGGACTCCCGTTTCTCGCCGTCAATAAAATCTCGTGACGACACGATCTAAGCCTGTGGATGAGTTCCCTCCGCAGGCGCGCTTGACGTTTTTTGGCCGGGGACGGCCAACCCTACATCCGACGTTTTGTGTAGCGTTGGCCGTCCCCGGCCAATTTCAGCTATAGCATCTACTTGATCGAGAATTGGAATTATATCCGCAAGCAAGCACTACCACTTGACCCCCGGTCGGACTTGGCCAACTTGGCTATATGGTTAAAGCCAATGTTGCCACCGCAAAAAATCAGCTTTCCCGATTGCTTCGTCAGGTGAAGCGCGGGCAGCGGGTCATTATCACCGAACGCAACCACCCCGTCGCCCAACTACTCCCCTACTCCGAACCGGGCCCAGGGGCAGACTCATCCGCGCTGGCCGCACTCTATGAAGACGGCGTGTTGGTCGAGCCCGGAGTGCAGCGGCTCGATGTCACTGCTTTCTTAAACATGTCCACTGCGACCTTGGCACCCGGCCAAGGGCTGGCCGATGCCGTTCTCGCCGAACGGGAGGAGTCGCGGTGAAATTCTGGGATACCTCGGCTCTCGTACCCCTCTTGGTCAACGAAGCCGCCAGCGCTCAACGGGCGGCGGTGCTCCTAGCCGCCCCAGAGCTGGCGGTGTGGTGGGGCACGGCGGTCGAGTGTGAATCCGCACTCCAGCGCCGGGTGCGCGAGGGAGTTTTGGATGCGGCAGGTGCCCGCCTCGCCCGGGAACGCCTCGCGGTGCTGGCCGGGGCGTGGCACGAGGTCGCCCCCAATAGCGCGGTGCGCACGCTGGCCGTGCGGCTCTTGCGCACCCACCCGCTGCGGGCGGCCGATGCCTTGCAACTCGCCGCCGCAGTGACGCTCCGGCAGGCCGGTTTACCGCAACTAGACTTCCTCACCGCCGATATCCGCCTCGCCGAAGCCGCCGAAATCGAGGGCTTGGTGGTACTCCGGTAACGGACCTTCTTTCCCGAAACAGTTTACAGAAGCCAACAAAGAGAACGAAGGATTCAGAGACATAATCTGAAGACATGTCCGACGAGAAGATCGCCTGTCTTAAAACACACCGGCTCTTCGTTACCTTCGTTATCTTCTGTAAAATTACCCTCGGTGTTTTCTGAACAACCGACTTGAAGGACGCAAAGCACTTGGACGTTCAAAAGCCCGAAGGCCAATTTGCCGCCATTCCGTAACTCGGGACTTGCGCCGCTTCGTGCGGCTACGCAAGTTCCCGACTCCCGTCAGTTAGACGGCGCGATCGCCAAGTGGTAAGGCCGAGCTCTGCAAAAGCTCTACCGCCGGTTCGATTCCGGCTCGCGCCTCCATTTTTTTCCGTTGGGACGACTTTCACGTTTTCCGCCGAAGCAAAGCACGGCTTGTCTCGTTCGCGTAATTTCCTACCGTCGCCACATGCCTACCGTCGCCCTTAAAAACAAATCTCGACGCCGCAGTCCCAAGGTTGCCAAACCGCTTGTTACCAAGATGAACAAGCTGATTCGCGATCCGTTAACCGGATTGATGATCACAGCGAAACGCCCTGGTCAGAAGCCAATTACTTCTGAGGATGTTGAGCGCGCGCTCGCCGAATACCCATGAGGCACCTGCTCGACGTCAATGTGCTCCTCGCCTTGATGGATGAGGCCCATTTGCACCGTGGGCGGGTCACAAAATGGTATGCCGGGCTGTTGCCGGACGATTTGATCTGCACCTGTGCCATCACGGAGCTTGGGTTGGTGCGAACGATGTTGAATGTGGGCACTCAACCTACCTTGGAAAGTGCGCTGATCGCGTTTTCCGAATTTAAAAAATCCAGTCGGCTTAAAATCGAGTTTATCGCCGACGATCTCGGCGTCGAGGTCATGCCCGCCTACGTCAAGACGGCGCGGCAGACGACCGACGGTCATTTGCTCATGTTGGCAGCAAAACACGGCGCACGTTTAGCCACTTTGGATAACGGCATTCCGGGCGCGCTCCTGTTGCCCTGACCGCTGGCGGAAGTTGCCGCGCTTCAGGGCGTGTTCGAGTTTAACGGAGCGTTGAGCGCTTCCCGACCAAGGCGCGAAAGACGTAGGGTAGGCCGCACGGCCCATGCAGCCTTTTTTCAATGCCGGCCCAGCCGTGCACCACGCTCCCCTGTTGGGCCTTGGCGACGGGCGGAATTTAAACCCAGGCACGCCCCAGTACACAACCCTTCGCCCGGGTATGGAAACCGGCGCGCATAATGTGCGGCTCAACGGCAGGGACGGTCTCGATCATGCCACGCCCATCAACTGCGCGATGATGGATCGACTGAAAAGAGACCGGATCACGATGCACTATGGCACCGTTTCATACCAAAACCCTGAACAAACTGGACGTATTTTAACGCAGAGTCGCTAAGCCGCGAAGTTCGCAAAGGCTAGGAAAAGAATGATTTCCTTGCGCTTCTCTGCGCCTTTGCACCTATGCGTTAAAAGTCTGAATGCTAGGGGTAATTGGTTTCAGCGGCTCGTCGCCGCGAGATCGGCCGAAAAATCAACGCCTGCTACGGGCTGTTGGGGGGGATCAACAAACAACGACACGACCCCTTGGGTTCAGCCTACTTCTCAGCCTGTCCTCGCTTCCAGCCTCCGGCGACCATCTCGGCGATCACTTCATTCTGAAAATCATCTCCTTGGTGGGATCGGACATGGGGCGGATTGGGTCAGAGAGAGGACTGAAGTTTGAGTGCGGCGGCGGCGATGGGCTTGGCCCACTCGGGCGTGGCGGCGAGATCAGCCGGCGCGATTATCCGTCCTGCCACGACATGCAGCAGGAGCACGGGCGATGGGGTGGCAGCCAGGGGGCCGATCTCGGCGGAATTATCCCACAGCACACATTCGGCGAGGTGCGGCAGCAGACGGATGAGATTAAGGCGGCTCCTCTCCCAGCGTTCGCGGATTTTGGATTCGGGGATATCGTGCCCGCCGGCCGCCACCCGGGCGGCCACGCGACGGAGGTGGTGCTCCACCGAGGCCAGGCCGACAAAGCACACCCGGACCGCCATACCCTCGCGGCTGGCCCGTAGCAGCAAACGGGTGATCGTGCTGGCCCCGAGCGTAGTCTCGAAGTCGAAATTCGAGCCCTCGATGATGGCGCGCTCCAAACGCTCCTTGCCTTCGGCCCAAGCGAGCCCGTTGGCGGTGGCCGGAACCAAGCCCGGGGTTTGCCGGAGAATTTCTCGCGTGGCCTCGTCGGGGTTGTAGTAATCGCCACCCGTCTGGCGGATGTAGTTGCCGGCGATGCTGCTTTTGCCCGCGCCGTTGATGCCGGCCAGCACGGTAATGATGCCCCGCGAATTGGGGTCAGGCATGGGCGGAGGGCCGGGATGTTTTCACGAAGGCACGGCCCAGATCGGCAGCGGAGGCCGAGAACAGGGCGGCGCTGGCGCGTTTGCCCTCGGGCGTATTCATCCTGGCCACCATTTGGTCGAACTCGGCAGTGAGGCTTTCAAGCGGGGCGCGGCGGCTTTGCTGGAGCTCCTCGTATTGTTCGGCGGTGAGGATGACGAACTCGCGGCGATTATGGCGGGAAACGGCGAGCGGACCGCTGGCGGCGAGACGGGCGACTTCGCTGAACTTGTTCTTGAGAACGCTGGCAGTGACCTCGGACAAGTCGGCGACGGAGGAAAAATCAAAGGCGCGCGAAGCGGGAGCGGTGTGGGCCATGACCATTGAAAAGGACCCTTTTGGCTAAAATGGCAAGATTAGCCCTTCACCATAACTCGACACTGCTCAGCTTGCGTCCTGATCGCCCTGGTAATCCGCCTCGGCGGAGGCGGGCCGCCAGGCGACGGGCGTTTTTCTTCGCCAGTTCGTGTTCCCAAATACGGAGGACGCGCCAGCCTTGGGCGCGAAGCGTGCGGGTGACGAGACGGTCGCGCGCCTGGTTGCGGGCGATCTTGGTCCGCCAGAATTCCTCATTGGTCTTGGGCTGCGTGGCATGGATAGGGCAGCCGTGCCAAAAACAGCCGTCCACGAAAACCGCCAGTTTAAGCTTCGGAAAAACGAAGTCCGGTTTTCCCTCCAGCGGCCAGCGCCGCCGCCAGCCGGTGATGCCGTAGAGTTTGAAAATGCCTATCAGGCGCAGCTCGGTATCCTTGTTCCCAGTGCCCTTGATGCGCGACATCACCTCCGAGCGTTTGGCCTTGGTGAAGATGTCGCTCACGAAATCAATAGGAGGGCGGCAGGCTGTACATGGCGGCGGAGATAACACGGCGTTCGGTTTCCTCGGCGGTAGGCGCGCGGCCCATGCAATCATAGATGCCACACCATTGGGCCTCGCAGGGGTACTGTTCGTCATCAGTGATCTCACCGGACTCGAAACGGGTTGCACTCAAGAGTGTTCCTTTCGGCTTAAAATATGACCTCAAGTGTTGGCACCGAAATGTCGCCCATCCTCATCAATAATGGACCCGTCAGGGAGCACTGTGACGGGAACCACATACTCCTCCGTGCTGATGGCATCCTCGAAATCGCGGTCCCCATCTAAAAATTCCTGCATTCGAGTCATCATAAAATCAATAATTTCACTTTGAGCTTCGATTTCAGAGTTAAAAACATCCGGATTGCCGGCATTCATAATCGACGGTGTTGGACCCTCACAGACGGTGTTTATAAAAATGCAAAAACCCCGACGTGATTGCGAATTCTTTTCAACGGATGACGGCGACTCGTTCATGATACAACCCCTTGCTCGTTCATCTGTTTTACGATGCTGGCGATGATTCGATCATAGTGACTGGCAATCGCCCTTGCTTCTTCAGCGTCGCGGCATTCTTCGATGACAAATCCGTCACTAGAAGTTGTGCCAGTTTCAAAAAACTCGACGGTCCCATGCCATGCTTCGGACCGGCTGCGGAGTCCATCTACTAGCTGCCCGAGGTCGTTCGATTCGAAACGAATTTTATAGGTTTTGCCCATGATGGGCTAATTCACCTGGCCAGGTTTTCGAAAGGCGGGAAGCAAAAACCTAAACAAAGGATTCGCGTGGATTGGTGGGTTTGACAGCGTGTCGCAATGCCCAAAGCGACTAGCGTTCCGTGGACTCGCGAGCACTTCCTCATTGCGCTGAATCTATACTGCAAGCTGCCCTTTGGGAAGCTGCACAAGGGCAATCCGCTTATCAAGGAGGTCGCCGCAAAAATGGGCCGAACGCCGAGTAGTCTTGCGATGAAGCTGAGTAACTTTGCATCCATTGACCCGGTCTTGGCAGCACGCGGAATCAAAGGACTCGACGGAG
>CANIWJ010000147.1 GCA_947471035.1 Verrucomicrobiota bacterium | reverse complement strand
GCCAATCGCAAAAACTCCATCGACCGCATGAGCCAGGCCCTCGACGGCCAGATGATCGCGGCCGTCCAGCAAACCCGCAAGTTCACCGTCCTCGCCCGCTCCGACGCCGACGCCCTCATCGAGGAAAACGCCGCCTCCGGCAAAGCCTTCGCCTTCACCGAATCCGACCTCACCCTCGTCGTCACCATCGACGACTTCCAGGACGTCACCCAGACCGCCACCTTCGCCTCCATCGGCAAGACCGCCACCAAACGCGTTGTCCGTTTCTCCACCGTCGCCAAACTCTACGAGACCAAGACCAATAAACTCGTCGAAACCGCCAACTTCCAGGAGCAGAACCTCGATACCGAAGAGCTCCTCCCAGCCTCCTCCACCGACGGCGGCGAACTCTCCGACTCCCTCCTCCTCGCCCTCACCCGCCGCATGAGCGAGCAAATCGCCCAGCGTGTCGCCGACGTCGCCTTCCCCGCCCGCATCCTCGCCAAAACCGGCAAGATCGTGACTATCAACCGCGGCGAAGGCACCGGCATCGCCGCCGGCCAGCTCTGGGAAGTCTTCGCCCTCGGTGCCGAACTCACCGACCCCGACACCGGCGCCTCCCTCGGTCGCGAGGAAATGTCCGTCGGCAAAGTTCGCATCCAGCGCGTCACCCCCAAGACCGCCCAAGGCGAAATCTCCGGCGAAGACCTCGGCATCGACCGCGGCGCCATCGTCCGCCGCGTCGCCCAATAATCGTCTCCACTTGTAGGGCGGGGTTACCGCACCCCGCCGCTCCGACTCCCTCACTTTCCGCCTTACTAGCCTACCAGCTCTACCAGCTTACCAGCCTTACTAGCTTACTAGCTCTACTAGCTTAATCACTTCCTATGCCCACCCGCTCGCGCCGCCTCGTCACCGCCGTTCTCCTGCTCGGCTCCCTCGCCCTCACCGGCTGCCAAACCTACACCGAGCAAACCGCCTCCCGCGATTCAGCCGTTCGCTCCGGCGACCTCGCCTCCGCCGTGGCCCAGGCCGACAAGGACGCCGAGAAAAACCGCGATTCCAAAGACGCCATCCTCTACCGCCTCGAACAAGGCACCATCCTGCGCTCCGCCGCCCTCGGCAACATCCCCGCCCCCGCGGTTCCAGCCAAAACCGAAGCCGCCGCCAATCAGACCCAGACCAACCAGGCGCTCAACGAGGCCCCGCCCGAAGCCATCTCCCCCCGCATCGCCTACCTGACCCGCTCCGTCGCCGCCTTCGACGAAGCCGCCCGCCGCATCGACGACTACGAAGCCAAGGCCAAACTCAGCGTCAGCGCCGAAAGCGCCGCCCTCCTCACCAATCAGGCCAACATCCCCTATCGCGGCCGCGGCTACGACAAGGTGATGCTCCACACCTACCAAACCCTTAACTACCTCCAACTCGGCGACGCCGACGCCGCTCGCGTCGAACTCAACCGCGCCCTCCAGCGCCAGCGCGACGCCGTCGATGCCAACGCCAAACGCATCGCCGAAGCCCAAAAACTCGCCAACGAAGCCAAATCCGGCGGCGTCCAGGACGAAAAAGGCCGCCAAGGCTCCTCCTACGACGTGGACCAAGCCAAGGCCGACCCCACCACCTCCGCCGGCCTCTCCGCCATCGAAGGCAAATTCAATGCCGCCATCCTCCCCTATGGCGACTACGTCAACCCCTTCACCACCTTCCTCGACGCCCTCGTCTTCACCCACCAGGCTGCCGATGCCTCCGACCTCGAACGCGCCCGCAAATCCTGGGAACGCGTGCTGAACTTCGCCCCCAGCAACCCCTACGTGACCGCCGACTACACCGCCGTCGAGCCCGACCTTCAGCGCCAAGCCGCGCCCGCCGCTCCGGTTGCTTCACCCGCCGCCGGCACCGACACCGCCGCTCCCGCCGTCGCCGTAGCCGCCGCCGTCACCGCCGACACCCCCGTGGCCCCCGCCGCCCCGGCTCCCGGCTCCCAGCCCATGACTCCCGGTTCCTTAACCTACGTCATCTTCGAGACCGGTTCCGCCCCCTACCGCGACCAGACCCGCATCGACATACCCCTCTTCCTCGTCACCAACGGCATCTCCTACGTCGGCGCCGCCTTCCCCCGCGTCGAGACCGTCTCCGGCCAGGCCCCCTCCCTCACCATCACCACCGGTGAAGGCGCCGGCTACACCACCGCGCTGGTCGCCTCCATCGATAGCGTCGTCGCCCTCGATTTTAAGAACGAGTGGCCCACCATCCTGACCAAGACCCTCATCTCCACCGCCACCAAGGCCACCATCGACGCCATCCTCCAAAAACAAATCCAGGACCAAGCCGGCTCCACCGGTGCCTTCCTCTTCAAACTCGCCAGCGCCGCCACCCAGGCCGCGGTCAACATCGCCGACACCCGTACCTGGCGCAGCCTGCCCAAGGAGTTCCAATACGCCCGCCTCGCCACCCCCGCCAACCGCATGCTCACCCTCTCCGCCGCCGGCCAGACCACCACCATTCAAGTGGAACCCGCAGCCGTAAATGTCGTCTACGTTAAGAGCCCTGCCGCCTCCGCGCCCCTGCTCGCCACCCAATTCATCCTTAAAAAATAACCTTCCGCTCCTCATGTAAGGCGGGGTCACCGCACCCCGCCGCTCCGTCTCCCCGTCTCCTCCCTTACCAGCTCTACCAGCTTACTAGCTCCCTTCTCCTATGAAACGCTCCCTCTTTGTCCTACTCCCCGCCGCCGCCCTGGCCCTACTCGCCACCGGCTGCGCCACCAGCGTCAACACCGTCTCCCGCGCCCAGCCTCAGGCCACCCCGGACTACGTGCCCGACCAACGCCTCATCACCGACTCCACCCTCGCCCGCAAAGTCGGCATCGCCTCGGTAAACCAGGCCAAAGTCTCCGGCGATTTGCTCAAAATCCAGGTCACCCTCCAAAACAAGTCCTCCAAGGCCCAGGCCTTTGACTACAAGTTCGACTGGATCGCCTCCGACGGCATGGAACTCTCCAGCCCCACCGGCGGCTGGAAACAGCTCCAACTCGAAGGTAAAGAAGAGCGCGCCATCTCCGCCATCGCCACCAGCCCCCGCGCAGTGGACTTCCGCCTGAAACTCCGCGAGAAAAACTAATTCTCCGTCACCTCGCTCCCCCTTACTAGCCCTACTAGCTTACCAGCTCTACTAGCTCTACCAGCTTCTTCCGCATTTCCTTCCTCATGAACAAACTCGTCCTTGCCACCACCACCGCCGCCCTCGCTCTCGCCTTCTCCGGCTGCGCGACCAGTAACGACGCCAAATACGTCGATTCCCAAGGCACCGGCACCGTTGTCTCCCTCACCCAGATTAACATCCAGGACTGGAACAACGCCGCCGATAAACTCGTAGCCTCCCTCCTCGAATCGAACGTGCTCGAACGCGCCCCGAGCCTGCCCGCCGTCATGGCCGTCTCCCGCATCCGCAACAACACCCAGCAGCAGGTGGACACCGACTCCCTGACCAAGAAAATCCGCGTCGCCCTCAACAAGACCGGCAAAGTCGTCACCACCACCACCCTCGGGCCCGATGGCAAAGCCGAGGACGCCATGGCCGCCGACGTCGGCGCGATGGGCGCCTTCATGGCCGGCGAAAAGCAGAAGACCACCCTCCCCTACTACACCCTCTCGGGCAAACTGCTCGAAGACCGCGCCAAGAGCGGCAAGACCCAGCAGACCACCTACACCTTCCAACTCAGCCTCACCACCGTCAAAGACGGCCTGGCCGTCTGGGAAGACGAAACCCAAATCACCAAGCAAGGCCAGCGCAGCTCGGTCGGCTGGTAAATTTAGCCTGCCGCCTCCCCGTTTCCGAATTCCGTCGGTCCGGGGAGCGCACCCGTCAGCGCTTATCCTCGCATTCGGACTTTAACGCAAAGGCGCAAGGGCGCAGAGAAGCGCAAGGAAATCGCTCCTTTTCTGTCCTTTGCCAACTTCGCGGCTTAGCGACTTTGCGTTAAAATTAGCCCGGGGTTCATCGAGCTTTAGTATTACGCGATTTCCCACTTATACGGATGCTTGGATAGGAGCTGGTGCCCTTTCTCGGTCAGCCACGCCACATCCTCGATCCGGCAGCCGCCCAGCCCGGGATAATACAGGCCCGGCTCCACCGTCACCACCGCACCCAGCTTGAGCGGCTCCTGAACCGCCGAGGAAACCCGCGGAGCCTCATGCACCGCCAGCCCCAGCCCGTGGCCGGTGCCGTGGAAAAAGCCCACCGATCCCTTCGGCGTGGCCTTGGTCTCATAGCCACGCGCGGCAAAGACGTTCACGCACTCCTGATGCACGGCGGCGGAAATCACCCCCGCCCGCAACACCCGCCGCGCCGCCTTTTGCGCCGCCGCCACCGCTTCCACCAAGGCCCGCTGCTCCGCCGAAGCACGGCCCTTCAGATAAGTGCGCGTCATGTCGCCATGATAACCGCTGGCGGTGTGACGCGGGAAAATATCCACGATGATCAACGCGTTCGCCCTTAGCGGCCCCTGCCCCCGGCAATGCGGATCACAGGCCTGATCGCCACCCGCCACGATCGTATCCAGCGCGAGCCCTCCCGCCTCCAGGCAGGCGACTTCGATCGCCAATCGCACCCGCTCCGAGGTCAGCGGCCGCCCGTCGAGCACCAGCTTTTTCCCCACGATTTTGGCCCGCCGCAACAAGGCCTCGGCGGCCACGAACCCCGCCGCCGCCACCCGGTTGCCCGCGCGAATCGCCGCCGCCTCGCGGGCGGTTTTAATTTCGCGCGCCGGCAACACCGCCTCGGTCGCCACCTCTACGCGCAAATGCCGCGCCCGCAGCCGCTCCAGCAAACCGGCGGGGAAATCCTCCGCCACCCGCCAGGCGGTGATACCGAGCTTGGTGGCGAGCAGCGCGACGATATCCGCCGGGCCGAAACGCGGCGTCTCCGGATACCGCACCCGCAATTCCGCCTGCAAGGTTTCGAGCGACAAGATCTCGTCGAACGCGGACTCCTTTAACCCGCGCCCGAATTCGAGCGCATTGAGCACAGCGACTTTTTTATCCCCCACCGCAAAGGCCAGAAACGGATCGTGACACTCGAACCGGCCAAAATAGAGCAGATCACGATTGGCGTGAGTATCGGCGTAAAACAACAGGCTGGGAGCAGCGGCGCACATGCCGACGAACTTGGAACCCAAGCCGCCAAAAGTCGAACCGCCAATCGCCACCAAGCCCTTTGGAGAAATTATCCCCTAGGCGCTGTCTTCAAAATAAACCGCTGCTTCGTGAGCTGGAAACCATGCTCGGCCAAGGCGACCGAGGCGGAGGTGGCCCAGCGGGCCATGCCGCCGAGGGCAACGCGGGCCCAGCTTGGTTTCCGG
>CANIWJ010000146.1 GCA_947471035.1 Verrucomicrobiota bacterium | reverse complement strand
TATGGATCGCCGCCGGCAGCTTCGTCGGCGGCGTCATAATCGGCTCGCACCTTCAACACCGTGACCCGCCTCCCGCGGTCGTTTATTGCCCTCCCCCTCCCCCTCCCTGCCCCCCGCCCCAAATCATCTACTCCGCGCCGCCCCCACCGCCTCCCTCCGGCTACTGGAAAACCATTCAAACCCGCGTTTACGTCCCGGCTCGCTGGGTCGCCGCCACCGACTGCTGGGGCCGCCAGACCAGCTACTGGCAGCAAGCCTACTACACCTACGATACCCAACGCGTTTGGGTAGAATCCGGACCCGGCGCCTGCGAAACGTCCAGCTCGGTCGTCGTATCGGAATCCCGTTACAGCTACGGCCGCTAGGCTAACCCGCCCCCGCCATGAACTGCCGCGCCGCCCGCCGTCTCCTTTCCGTCGAACGCGACCAGCCGCTCACTGCGGACTCGCTCGACGCCTTGGAGCGGCACGTCGCGGCCTGTGCGGCCTGCCATCAGGAACGCGTCTGGCTGGCCGAAGCCTCGGCCGCCTGGCGCGACACCACCTCCGAAATGCCTGCGCCGGCCGCCGCCACCCAATGGAGACGATTGAGTGCCCGACTACCAGACAGCGCAACCACCGCGCCCGCGCTCCGGGCGGCGTGGTGGTTGCCCGCCGGTCTTCTGCCTTTGGCCGCCGCCGCCCTCTGGTTCTTGATCTTCGGCATGCACCCGCCCGCCCCGGCACGAGCGGAATTCTTAGAGACGGCCGCCAACGCCGCCCCCCTGGTTTATCTCGATCAAGAAAGCGGCTGGCTGATCGTTTGGGCGGAAGTGCCCGCCGAAGCCACTTCAGGCTGATCGATTAACCGCCACTGCCGGGGGAAGTCAAAAGCACGCGCTCCGCCGCCCCCCAAACCACTCCACCGGCTCGCGCCGCCAGCAGAACCGCCCCCAGCACCGATTCCGCCCAGGGCTCGACCGGGAAAAAACCTTTGCGCAGCGCATCCTCCGCGACGACTTCGCCCATTCCCAGCCCGCCCGTGACAGCGAGTGGGAAATTCATCGCCGCCATGTTCGGCGACAACCGCGCCCGCACCGCTTCCGCCATGCGCAACAACTCCGCGCTCGCCGCCCGCACACATAACGCCGCCATCGCGTCCCCTGCTCGCGCCGCCACCCGCACTTCGCGGGCGAAACCCGCCACCGCCGCCCGGTCCCGTCCCCCCGCGTGCAATTCTTGCAAAACTTCACGCAGCCCCGGCGCCGCAAAATACTCCCGCGCCCGACCGCCCAACTCCGTCGCCTTTCCGCGTCCGTCCTCCGCCTCGCAAGCCGCGCGCAGCCCGCGCAGGGCCAGCCAATAGCCGCCCCCGGCATCATCCACCAGCCACCCCCAGCCACCCGCCTGCGCGCTCTCACCCCGGGCGTTTTTTCCCCACGCCGCCGAACCGGTGCCCGCGATGATCACCACGCCGATGCCGCCCGCCAACGCTCCGGCATGAGCCACCTCCAAATCGCCACCAATTTCACTGACTCCTCCCAGCGCCAGACGCCGCAACTCCGCCTTCACCAACGCGCGTTCCTCCACCGTGCGCACTCCGGCCAAACCAAAAAAACTGCCACGCACCGCCGCCGCCTTTGCTCCCGCGCCCATCAACGCCTGGTTCACCGCCCCGTAAATCGCCGCCCCAGCCGCCGTTGCGCCCACCGCCTGCCAGTTACCCGGCCCCGCCTCCCCCGTGCCACACACCAGCCCGGTCGCATCGGCCAGCACCGCGCGTGTCTTCGTTCCACCCGCATCCACACCCAAGAATAAATCCATGGCCCAACATCGCCGCATCCGTCCGTTCTCGGCCAGACGTTTTTCCACGTGTTGCCCCAAACTACGCATATCCGCTCCGCCACTTTTACGCCGCTGAGCTTGTGCCCGCCGTAGTGAACAGCTTTCATAATATACCCCATGAACCCCCATAATTTCTGGACCAGCAACGATGGTCAGATTCTGAGCGTGCGGCGCAAATCGGCCGATACCCTCGCCCTATCCCTGGTTTTCTGGCCGCGCACCCCGCAGGAGTGGGACTTTCTCCAGCTCAACGCCGCCCACCTCCACTTCACCGAGCGCAGCACCTTGGCGCGTATCGGCATCGAAATGATTACCCACGGCGCACCCCGCGTCGATGGCCGTCGCCTCGTGCTGGAAGCCGACGCCTTCCTCTTCGACGACAGCTTCCCCAACGCCCCCTTCTGGCAGCAGTTGCTCAAGCCCGGCGTGCCCGTCGGTCGTCTCTTTTACGCCCCGGCGGAGGCGAAACTCACCTCCACCGAAATCTGGGACGCCCTCAAAGCCAACCGCCTCAAGCTCCCCGCCTCCACCAGCATCGACCGCTACGGCCGGGTTTTTCTCACCCCGCATCCGCTCACCTACACGCTCAACCCGCGCCTCACCCGGCCCGCCTTCGAACGCATGGTCTCCGGCACCGCCGGCCGCGCCTTCCTCGACAAGGTGCAAATCCGCCACGAGGCCGCGCCCATCTCCATCGCCCCCGGCGCCGGCATCCTGACCAGCTGCTCCATGTACCTGAAAGAGCATTACGTGGTGCTCAACCCCGGCGCGGGCAACTTCGGTATCCATACCAGCGCCGTCCTGCTCGACCCGATCAAGACCCATGGCACCAACATCATGCTGGAAATCTACAACCTCGGCGACCACCCGGTGGTCAACCCGATGGTCTCGGTCGATGTTTACCGCGCGCCCCAGCCCAATCTCGAACCGGCCAAAAACCAGGCCCGCCGCCGTCAGCAGGACATCACCGCCGCCCGCGCGCTCTACGAATGCCTGGATGCCAACCCGCCCGCCGAGGAAGCCGCCGCCAAACCCCACACCAGCGTCACGGTCAAAGGGCAAAACGCCACCATGGAGAACCACAGCGTGATCGTCGACGCCCCCACCTTCGCCGCCCTACGCGCCAAGCCTTCCGCGACCAAGCTGGGCCAAACCTGCGGACACCGCACCATGATCCAGGCGCTCGACGCCGCGCCCGAGGGGGCCGACACCCTGCTGGTCGATTATTTCCCCAACCTGCTCGAACAGGTCGAACTTCTCACCCGCCTCGGCAAGATCCCGATCAAGCGCCTCGTCTTCCGCCGCCCCTCGCGTTCCCACGGCTTTTTCCTCTCCAGCAACGCCCACGCCCGGCTCGACACCTTCGAGGCCCTCGGAATCAAGGTTTACTGGTTCAACGCCGAACTCGGCGACCTCTACCTCCACGCCTACAAGAAACAGCACGGCTTCTTCGTGCGCGAAGAGGAGGTGAAGCGCTTCCAGGAATGCACCATCATGGCCTTCTACGGCAGCGCAGTCGGCCTCGACGAAGCCCAGACCAAACGCATCGCCACCCTCATCGACCGCCTCTCCTCCTTCGTCGGGCCCAACGTCGGCGTGCTCACCGGCGGCGGCGGCGGTGTCATGCGTTTGGCCACCGATCAAGCCCGCGACAAAGGCGCGCTCACCGGCGCATGTTTCCTCGAACTCGAAGCCCAGCCGCCCGAGCTCGGCGTTGATTTTTTCAACACCTTCCAGGAAACCTCCCGCCACTTCCGCCAAAAGTGGTTCGAGGTGGCGGATTTTTGCATCTTCAACACCGGCGGCGTCGGCACGCTGGAGGAAATCGGAATCGAGATGTGCAACCTGAAGTTGGGCATCCGCCCTCGCGTGCCCTACATCTTCCTAGACCGCGCCTACTTTGCCCCGCTCAAGGCGCAGCTCGAACTCATGGTCGCGGAGAAACGCGCGCCCGCCTGGATGCTCGACTATTGTCTCTTCGCCGACGACCCCGACGAGGTTCTCCGCTTCTACCGGAAAACCCTGCAGGTGCTCTAAACGCGAATCGCGGAGCGACCGCCCGGCCCGCGATTCGACATTGGACATTGGCGCGCCGTCCTTCGTCATTCCTGACTCTTTTCCTCCATGTCCCTGCCCACTTCAGTCCTCGTCATCGGTTCCGGCGGCCGTGAGCACGCCATCGTCAAAGCCCTGCTCGCCAGCCCCGTCCGGCCCCGCGTGGCCTGCGCTCCGGGCAATGCCGGCATCGCCGCCGAGGCCACTTGTTTCCCCGTCGCCGCCGACGACATCCCCGGCCTGGTCGCCCTCGCCCAACGCGAGCACTTCACCTTCGTCGTCGTGGGCCCAGAGGTGCCGCTTTCGCTCGGACTGGTAGACGCCCTCGCCGCCGTCGGGGTCCCCGCGTACGGCCCGCACGCCGACGGCGCACGCCTCGAGGCCTCAAAGGTCTTCACCAAACAGATCCTACTCAAATACCGCATCCCCACCGCCCCGGCCGGCGTTTTCACCGAGGTCGCGCCCGCACTGGCCTACCTGCGTTCGCGCGGCGCGCCTATCGTGATCAAGGCCGACGGTCTCGCCGCCGGCAAAGGCGTGGTCGTGGCGCAAACTCTCGCCGAAGCGGAAGCCGCCGTCACCGATATGTTGGCGGGCAACAAGTTCGGCTCCGCCGGCTCGCAGGTGCTGATCGAGGACTGCCTCTACGGCGAGGAAACCAGCATCCTGGTCGTCGTCTCGGGCAAGAACTACCTCATCCTGCCCACCTCGCAGGACCACAAACGCATCGGCGACGGCGACACCGGCCCCAACACCGGCGGCATGGGCACCTACTCGCCCGCCGAGGTGGTCACCCCCGCCCTGCTCGACCGCATCGAGACCGAAATCGTCAAACCCTCGGTCGAGGCCATCGCCGCCGAGGGCATGGATTTTCGAGGCACCTTGTTCATCGGCATCATGCTCACGCCGCAGGGTCCGAGCGTGCTGGAATACAACACCCGCTTCGGCGACCCCGAGACCCAGGTGGTGCTGCCGCGCCTGGTGGACGACCTGCTCGCCACCCTCTGGCGCGCCGCCACCGGCCAGCTCACCACGTCCGGACGCGCGCCCGAAAAACCCGATCACGCCCTCTGCGTCGTCATGGCCGCCAAAGGCTACCCGGACGCCTACCCGAAGGGCGACGTCATCACTTTGCCCACACGCTCACCGGTCGGCGTGCAATTTATCCACGCCGGCACCGCCCGAAATGTCGCCGGACAACTCGTGACCAACGGCGGCCGGGTGCTGGGCGTGACCGCCTTGGCCCCGACCTTGCGCGCCGCCGCTGACGCCGCCTACGCCGCCTGCGCGCAGATCGAGTGCGTGAGCAAATACTACCGCACCGACATCGGCGCCAAGCAGCTCAACCGCCGCTGATTTCTCTTCGCTTTCAAATTTAGCTTAATTGGCCGGGGACGGCCAACTCTACAGCATGCTTCTTTGTGTAGCGTTGTCCGTCTCCGGCCAATTTCCGAGGTCGTTTATAGATGAACGCGAACTAGATCGTGTCGTCACGAGATTTTATTGACGGCGAGAAACGGGAGTCCATGCGTATGGTTCGATGAAAGAAAGCCACCGGAGGCATGACATATCGGATCAAATTTGGGCGATACTGGAGCCTTTGTT
>CANIWJ010000145.1 GCA_947471035.1 Verrucomicrobiota bacterium | reverse complement strand
CTACGCCGACACCTGGCGCATGGCCGCTGACCAACCCGTCTTCGGCTGGGGACTCGATTCCTACGGAGCCATCTTCCTTAACTATTCCCGTTTCCGGCCCGGCCCCGACGGGCTCATGAACACCTTCGAGGACGCCCACTCCGACTGGCTGCAAGCCCTCGCCGAGATCGGATTTGTCGGCACCGGCATTCTCCTTCTTGTCGGCCTTATCCCGCTCATCGAAACCTTTCGCCTGCGCCGCCTCGCCGCCCTGCCCGGCGGCCTCCTCACCGGCTGCGCCTTGATCGCACTCTACGCCTGGGTCGAGTTCCCCTTCGCCAACCCCGCCGTCGTCGCCCTCTGGTGGATCTGCTTCTTCGCCGCCCTGCGCATTCTCCAGCTCTCCCCCGCCGCCTCCAAACCCGCTCCCCGCCACTCCGCTCATTACTAGCTTACTAGCCTGTCAGCTTACTAGCTTCCCTGCTCCCGCATGTTCTCCGTCGTCATCCTGACCCTCAACGAGGCGCAAAATCTGCCCGCCTGCCTCGCCACCCTGCCCGGCGTGGACGACATCCACGTGCTCGACTCCGGCTCCACCGACGCCACCGTCGAGATCGCCCTCGCCGCCGGAGCCCGTGTATCCGTAAATCCCTTTCAAAACTTCGCCCAACAACGCAACCACGCCCACATCGCCCCGCCGCTGCGCCACCCCTGGGTCTTTCACCTCGACGCCGACGAACGCATGACCCCTGCGCTCCTCGCCGAATTGCGCGCCGCCGCCTCCTCCCAAATCGGCCCCGCCCGCACCCTCGATGGCTACTGGGTCGCCCCCCGCATGCTCTGGCAGGGGCGGTGGGTGCCGCACTGCACCGACTATCCCGCCTGGCAGGCCCGCTTCTGCCACGCCCCCACCTTCCGCTTCGTCGAGCGCGGCCACGGCCAGCGCGAAGCCGGGGGCCAGCGCCTGGCGTATCTCAAGGCCAACTACGAACACGACATGTCCGCCTCCGGCGAGGACGCCTGGCTGGAGAAGCACCGCCGCTACGCCCGCCGCGAAGCCGAAGCCTGGTTCGCCCATCACCGCCCCCTTCCCTCCGACCTGCGCGATCTTTTCGCCGCCGCCCCGCTCGCCCGCCGCCGCGCCCTCAAATCCCTCAGCTACCGCCTGCCCGCCCGCCCCCTCGCCCGCTTCGTTTACCAATACCTCCTGCGCGGCGGTTTCCTCGACGGAACCCCCGGCTGGCGTTACTGCCGCCTCCTCGCCCGCTACGAGGGCTTCGCCGCCGCCGAACTGCGCCGCTTGCGCGCCGCCCCCCGCTAGCATTACCCGCTCCAGAAACTTACTAGCTCTACCCGCTTACTAGCTCTACTAGCTATAACCGCTATACCAGCTTACCAACTACACCCGCCCCATGAACTCCAGCCCCCGTTTCACCCTCGCCCTGATCGCAGGCGATCTCGCGGGCGTGATTCTGGCCTTCAATGCCGTCGGCTTCCTGCGCGGCATCGTCGCTCTCCCGGAAAGCCTGCTCCTCTGGCCCCTGCTCGTTCCCGCCGCGCTCCTCATCGCAGCCCTCGCCCTGATCGACGGCTACTCCCCGCGCACCGACCTTCTCTCGCTCGACTACACCAGCCAGCACCTCATCGCGACCAGCCTAGCCATGCTGGCCACCCTGCTCATCACCTTCGTCGTTTTCAGCGGCGGTCTGCAACTCCAGCAAAGTCGCGCCGTCATCCTGCTCGCCTTCCTGCTCCAAGCCCCGTGGGGCCTTTTCATCCGCCGCGTCCTTGCCCTGCGCCGGGCCGCCGTGCACCGCTTTCACGGCGTGATCTTCATCGGCGACCCCGCCAGCGGCCAGACCTTCGCCGCCGAATGCGCCCGGATCGCCTTTGACCGTCCCGTCACCTATGCCGCCCTTCCCTCCGAAACCGCTAACACCGAACGTCCCGCCGTGGAGGAGCTCATCACTTGTATCGAGGCCGGCACTCTCCCGGTGGACGCCATCGTGCTCCGCGAATCCGCCCAAAATCTTCCCCCCGACCTGCCCGACCGCCTCATGCGGCTCCACTTCCAAGGCATCCCCACTTACACTTTGGAGCTTTTTCATGAGGTCATCTGGCGAAAAATTCCCCTCTACCGCATCAACCCCATCTGGCTTTTCCAAGGCGGCTTCCAAATCGCCCGCGAACCCATCTTCGACCGCCTTAAACGCGTCTGCGATTTGCTTCTCGCCTTCGTCGTTCTCCTCCTCGCCGCCCCCCTCCTCGCTCTCGCCGCCCTGGCTATAAAACTGGAGGACGGCGGCCCCATCCTCTTTCGCCAGACCCGCATTGGCCGCCACCGCCACCCCTTCACCCTGCTAAAACTCCGCACCATGCGCGCCACCCCCGGCGGCGACCGCTACACCGCCCCCGGTGACCGGCGCATCACCCGAATCGGCGCCCTCTTGCGCGCCAGCCGTCTCGACGAGTTGCCCCAGCTCTGGAACGTCTTCACCGGTGAGATGAGCATGATCGGCCCCCGCGCCGAATGGGATGTGCTCGTCGCCGACTACGAAAAACAAATCCCCTGCTACCACTACCGCCATCTCGTGCGCCCCGGCATCACCGGCTGGGCCCAGGTCAACTACCCCTACGGCGCCAACCTCGAAGACACCTCCCGTAAACTCGAATACGACCTTTACTACATCCGCCGCTACAGCCTCCGGCTGGATGCCGCCATTGTCCTAAAAACCATGCACGTGATGCTCTTCGGCAAAGGCGGGCGCTAAATCAGCCACCCTTTCGCCTATGGCACAAAAACACGGTACAGGCTCCCACGTTCTTGTCTTGACCGCGTGCATCGCACCCAAGGCCGAAATAGCGCAAGTACTTCGACGTTCTGATCCTGCCGTGCGGCTAAATGACTACGCCAACGCGCTGAAGTTTTGGCTTAAACATTCAGACTCACGTATCGGTGCCATCGTTTTCGCGGATAACTCCGGCCATCCCCTCGATTTCTTGCGTGAGATTGCCCAAAAAAACGCCCCCTCTTTACTCCCGGTCGAGTTCCACTCCTTCGATTTTCCGGCTCCATCTCCCTTGCTAAGCTACGGCCATCCGGAGATGCGCTTGCTTAATGACACGCTCGAAACCAGCCCAGCCTTGGCCAGTTGTCCCTTTTTCGCTAAAATCACCGGCCGCTATATCTATCCGGATTTTTCGCGATTACTCGATTCCTTGCCAATCAACTACCAAGTAGCGGTGGACTCCACCGGCGCGCGCCCTTGGCCAATGCAACACCGTTCTAATTTAATCAGCGGCTTCGGCCTCGCCCTATTCCGCAGGCAATTCTATTTAAACCACTTAAAATCGATTCCCGACCTGATGCGCCCCGCCCCGCCTTGGAATCGCCAGCAATTCGTCGAAGCGATGATCTACGATACTTTGTATCCGTTACGCAACCATCCCGGGGTTTTGCTACGCTGGCCACGCAACTGCGAACCCGTCGGCATCGGAGCCAACGGAGAAAACTATCGTGGTATTCGTCGGCGCGCAGTCTCGCTACTTCGCGCAGAGAAGTACGGAGTGAGGTCTGATCCTGGGCTTAGAAAGCCTTAATCGGGCTGATTTACCCTTACGTACGAGGGCGGGACGGCTCCGAATATGCCGGGGCGCCTTGTTTGATCCTCGACACGTCAATTCCGGCTTAAACTGGCCGTATTGGAGTAGGTTTGATCCTCGCGCTGGATTTTTAACGCGGGCTCGAAGGCCTTTTAAACGGCCCTTAAAATCGCCTTTATCCAGGCTTGTTGCCGATCGGCGGCTAGTAACTGGCCCTCAAGGCATCCAGGAACGCCTTGGCCTGCTCTGGTGTGTGTGCGTAGCGTTTGCTCCGCAGCTCGGCGAAGCGCTCGGCCCATGCATTCCATCTGTCGATCAATGGCTGTGCGGTTTCAGCGCTGTTCCACTCGGACCAGACGTTGATATGGTGGCAGCTTGAGCCGCCGACCAAGAAGTATCGCCCGCTCCTGGTGCCTAGGACGCAGGTTGGCCTCGATAAGCAGCGCGGCGGCTGTGAGCAACGCGGGCATGCCAAAATCGAGTGCATCCTCAGATCTCGCCATCCCATCCGCTGAGGTCTTCGACCTGCGCAGGCACTAGATTCGAGCAATTTACGTTTCGGCTGGCCGGAACATGGCTGGCCAAACTTTTGCCAGTTTCCTTCACCGGCATGCTCACTGGAGCATTCACCGAAGGGGTGCCAGCGGCGGGTTTAGGGAGACCTTGGGCGCGGGCTTTTTTCTGGTGTCGATTGGCGAGCGTTAGATGACGTTGCTTTATGGCCTTCGGATCGAATTTTTCCAGCGGGCCGCCCACGGCAGTTTTCGCACCGCCAAAACGGTTGCGATCGAGTTTATTGGGCTTCGAGGTTTTACCGTAGAGCTTCTGCTCGTGCCAATCCGCCTGCCGCGCCCGGGCGAACGCTTTATAATCCTGTTTGCAATCTATCCAGCGGGCGGCGGCGTCCAGGTCGGAATCCCCCGTGCTTAGATAGGTCAGATAACAAAAGAGTGCGGTGATTTCATCCTCGCCGAGATCATTACTCGATACGACCGCCGGGCCTTTTATATCAACCATGCAACTTGCGGTGATTTCGTGCCTCTTTGTATTATCACTAGAGCGCCATCCTTGCGCGGTGCAAGCGGCCGCCCAGAGTGCAAAATACGGCTTACGTTGAGCGGGTGTCATTTTCCTAATTTGAACAAATTCGCGATGCGGTTGACGCGCTCTGGATGCAGCTTTCTGAAAAACACTGTGCCCTCTGTAGCTAAATCCAGTTTCGCGACTTTCGCCCCTTGGAGCTCCAAGTGTAGCGCATTGAGAACCAGATCGGCCACGCCGCGATCCGTGCCACGCGTGAGCAGCCGCGCATCAGCCGAGGTCAGAAACGCATACAGGGCCGAGAGCGGCGACCCTTTGACCAGGTTGTCCCCTTCGACCAGCGCCACGTAGGACGGCCGCAGGTCCGGATGCAGCGTGCCTTCGGTGGCAGCGATCGCGAAGGCGAAGGCCGCCAGCACTCCCGCCGCGCGCAGACCGTGCGCCCGGGAGCGGTGCTCGATCACGAAGTCCACCCCCGCCTCGAAGGCTCGATAGATCTCCAGCGTCTGGCCGACCGTGAGTCGACGGGTGCGATCGCTGTAGCAAATCGCCCCGAGCGATGCGCAAACCGCCGCGATCAGCGTGCCGTTGGCCATGCCGTGCTGGATCTTCAGTTGGTCGGCCACACTGCGCGTGCGCCCGCGATCGACCGCGTCCATCGTCGTCATCTCGCTGCCTTCGATCGTGGCCGGCAGACCATAGGTCGCCATCATGCGCACCGTCAGCCCTGAAAGCACGATCGCACTCAGGCGGTGCTGCCCGTCGATCAGCGCATTGGTATCCGAGAACGCCACACCCTGGTGCGTGGCCACCCAGACGCCGTTGCGCATGTCGCGAGCATAGGATTGGACAACGTCTTCGCGCAGCGGACGGTTCACGAAATTGTTCTTCAGCCACTCCGCCGCCTGCGCCGGCGTCACCTCCACCCAGACCGTGCGCATGGGGCCTGCGCTGGGCGCGGGCTGGCCCGGCTGGGCGAGCGTGGCGACTTTCCGGGGGGCGATGCGATCGGCAGGCGTGGCCGCGCGGATCAGCCCTGATTCTTTGCTGGCCGCTACGATGCGGCGTATCTCGTTAGCGTCGAAACGAGGAATG
>CANIWJ010000144.1 GCA_947471035.1 Verrucomicrobiota bacterium | reverse complement strand
TCTTGCAGCCTGTAACCCTCAGCTAACCCAGCTCCGCAACTCCCTCTAACAGCTTACTAGCTTACCAGCTTACTAGCTCTTCTCACCATGTCCCTCCGTTCCAATGCCAACTACAACGGCCGCCTGACCAACTACGCGGCCGGCCTCGCGCAGGATATGAATTCTGCGATCGCCGAATTCTTCTTCCCGACCGTCAAGGTGCCCCAGTCCTCCGGTCAGTATAAGAAGTTCGACGAGAAAAACGCCTTCCAGGTCTACGAGACCTCCCGCGCCCTGGGTAACCAGCCCAACCGCATCAAACTCGAAAGCACCGATCCCTTCTACAACTGCAAACCCCAGGGCTTGCAGGTCGTGGTGGACGACGCCGAGAAAGAGTCTGCGGGCTCCGATGTGCGCCTCCTGGAGGAAAGCAAGATCAAGACCCTGCTCTCCGCCACCACCCTCAGCCATGAGGACAAGTGCCTGGCCATCCTGAAGGCGAACGTCGCCGCCGTGGGTGGTGGCAAGGGCGTGTGGAGCAATCCCGCAAACGATCCGGTGGCCGAGATCGACGAGCAGATCGAAGCCATCGCCACCGCCACCGGCATGATGCCCAATCGCATCGCCTTCGGTATCGGTGCCTGGCGCGTCTTCCGCAACCACGCGCTGGTAAAGGCCCGCCAGCCTGGAGCGGAGCTGATCGGCCTCACGCCCTCGCAGGCCGTGGCCATGATGCTCAACCCATCCATGGAGCTGAAGGTCGGCATGCTCTCCAAGGATACCACCAAGTTTGGTGTGGCCAAGGCCGCCACCAACCTGGTGGGCGCGGAAGTGTTCCTGTTCTACAATTCCGCTACGCCCACCCAATACGACCCCTCGTTCGCCAAGAACTTCACCACCCTGCGCGGCAGCGTGGATGCGGTCATGACGCACCGCGAGGAGCCCGTGCTCGATGTGCACTCCGTGATGTGGAGCGAGGATCCGCAGGTCGTCTCCACCAGCCTGATCAAGCGCCTGAGCATCACCTAAGAGCCGTTTAAGCGCCGCTCAAGCCCAGCCTCCCGCCCCGGCGGGCGGCTGTTTTGAACCTCGCTTTACCACCACCCATGAAACACCTCGCCCGCCTCTTCCTCCTTGCGCTCGCGCTTGTCGCCGCGCTGCCCGTGCGCGCCCAGCTCGCCCAGGGCCTCGTCGTGGATCCGCTCGCCCCGCCCACGCTCACCGTGGGCAAGACCTATCCCCTGCTCATCACGACCGAGGGCAAGCTATTCACCAACGCCACCGGCGGCGGTGGCGGCGGTGGCGGCTCGATCACCTTCAGCACTCCGCAGTCTGTCCGGTTTTCTAATGGATCGGCCTGGGTGGATGTTCTCCCGATCAGTGTTTCGGCGCTTCCGTTGCCCAGTGGCGCCGCTACGGCTGCCAATCAAATCGCAGGTGGTCCGCAGACTGGATCCGGCGTGATTACCGCGACTACTCAGCGCGTCACCTTGGCGACCGATGGGCCGACCGTGCTGAATCTAGCTGATATAGCCGCAAAAACTCCCGCATTGGTTGGGAATAATTCCGATGCCGAAGCCAGCGTTTCCTCCGGTCTGCAACCTACCGAGGCCTACCAGATGGTCTATAATGGCAGCACCTGGGATCGGGTGCGTGGCACCAACGGCAGTCAGAATATCTCCGCTCCGGCTGCGCTGGATATTTCTTATTCGACCATCATCACGCCGCCCACGAGCAATCTGCTCAATACCACGGGCACGGTGCAGGCCGAGGTGACGCCAGGCGGAGTTTACACGCTGTGCGTCTCAATCGACAACGCCACCCTCGGTACGACCGCCAACACCTTGGCGAGCTGCGGCACGACGGCCTTTAACGGCTCCAATCTCTCCGCTTCTAAAGTCGTCACCTACACCGGCACCGCTCCGCAGGTCGGCCAGTTGCTCGCAGGCACGGGTATCTCGCCCGGCTCGTATGTGGTAAGCGTATCTGCGGGCGTATCGTTCACGATGAACCTGCCCGCTACCGCTACGGGCACGGTGACGCTTAATGTCACCGCTGGCGCATTCGCCGGTGGATTTCAGGCCAGCCCTGATGGCAGCTCTTGGACCTCGGCCAACGTCACTCCCCGCACCTACAGCGTAGATCAGTCCACTACCACGGGCTTCGTTGCTCCTGGTCTCTGGCAGTGGCAGGCGGGTCCGACCGACCGCTTTATCCGGTTTAATCTCACCTCGATCAATGCCACCGGCGTAGCGGGTAATTTGACCGGAAATCCTCGCCTGCGCTTCAACATTGATGCTCTGGATCGTGCGGCGGGTCGCGTAAATCTGCCTTACGTTGGGTATGTTGCTGCGACTGCCGCCACCTTTCCCACCGGCATCCCGGTAGTTATGCCGGTTGATTGTGATGGTCTCAGCGAAGTGGACGTTGATTACACGGGTCTGGCGGGCACTTCCCAAACGGTTACTTGGCGTCAAACCAACGACGAGAACGGCGTCCTGTTCCAAGGTCTCTACTCTACCACCACGCACGTAGCGCAGAACACCGCAGCGATTACCGTAAATGCCTTGGGTAACTACCGCATCGCCCCCGCCGCTCGTTTCTTCTACGCCGCTATGACGGGCGGTTCAGCGGTATCCGCCAACGCTTTCGGCGGTGTCATTGCCAAAGTCGGCGTTCAACCAGCCATCCAAGCGGTCCATATCACGACCAATAACGTGCCAGCAAACATCTCGCAGGTAGGTGGCACGTCTACCGTCACAGGCGGCCTCGCTGGCACTTTTGCCATAGGCGGCGCGGCCGCACACTCGGCCGCCACCACCACCAATCCTACCACTATTGGCGGCCGCGTGGTGCCTACCACGATCGCTACGGTCGATACCACGTTGGTTGCGGGTGATGCCGCGCACCTTCCCATTACTCCCGGCCAACAGGCGATCATGAAGCCCTATGGCACGGCGGAGCTGGACTGGGCGGGTCAAGTCAGCCTTACGCCCACCGTCTGGGCCTCTGCCTCCACCCCCACAGTTATCCGCTCCGCCTCCGGCACGGCCAATGTGCGCACCTACGTTACGAGCATTCAGCTCCAGACGGATGCTCTCGGCGGCGCGACCAACCTGTGGATCCTCGACGGTGCGGTGGCGGTTACCTCGGTGACGATTGCCACGCCTGGCGTATTCACCAACTCGGGTACGAACGACTTCAAGGCGGGTGACATGGTGATTTTCCAGAACTTGGGAACCATCACCGGCATCACGGCCAATACGCCCTATTACGTCACCGCCACTTCGCTGGCCGCGACCACGTTTACGGTATCGTCCACCATTGGCGGCACGGCACTCCAGATCACGGGATCCACTTCGACCCCTACGGTCTATCGTGTGCTGCATCAGACCCGCTTGCAGACCACGGCGCTCCCGCTGACGCCCGTTGCCCTGCCCACGCCCATCCGCACCGCGCCAAACGTAGCGCTCTCGATCCTGTCCAGCAGCACGCAGACCGGAACCATCTACGCCGCCGCCCAAGGCAATTACCTGCCGTGAGCCAAGCTGCTATCCAGATCGAGAGCATGGAATTCGATGCCGCAGTGGGTGGCTGGTTCGTCCAGGCGCGCAGGCTGGGCCCAGCCGCCCCACTCCCTCCCGGCCCTCATTTCGTGAAGCTCGGTTTCTACGCCACCGCCGACCAAATCCGCACCGCCCTTGTAGCCAAGTATTCCTAACCATGTCCTGGATCCCACTCACCGAGGCCGACGTCCTCACCAAGCTCTCCGGCCCCGAAGCCGCCGCCATGAAGACGGCCGCGCTCGGATCCGGCCAGGTCAACCCCCTGCCGGAAATCATCGACCAGGTGATCCGCGAGGTGCGGGGCTACTGCGCCGCCTGCGATCGCAACCGCCTGGGCGATGGCTCCACCATCCCCGACGAGCTGCTGGGCGCGGCGATCAACCGTGTGCGCTACGAACTGGCCACCCGCCTGCCAGTGAACCAGCTGCTCACCGACGCCCGCAAGGATGCCAATCGCGATGCCACCACCCTGCTCTCCCGCGTGGCCGCCTGCACCTTCAGCCTGGAGCAACCCGTCACCGTCACCCCCGAGGTGCTGGCCCAGCCCCCCGCCCCGCGCATCACCCCCCGAGATCGCACCTTCCGCCGCTCCGATGCGGATGGCATCTAAGCCATGGCTACCGCCGCCACCATCGCCCCCTTCACCGCCGCCGTAGAGCGCCTGGGCTCGAAGAGCCCGGTCGCCGCCACGCTCAGCTCGGCCGAGTGGTCGGAGGTGCCGCTGGCCCTGCGTGAGCGTTCGTTTTTCTCCGCCCGCGTGGCCGAGGCCCAGAAGGTAAATGCCCTCAAGCGCGGGCTGGAAGCGGCGCTCATGCTGGAGGGCGATACCTTCATGGATCCGGCCAAGTTCGTCGCCACCATCCGGCGCGAGATCGGAGCCGAGCCCGGCGATACCGGCGAACTCACCGACCTCGCCAGCCGCCGCCGCCTGGAGCTGATCTACCGCCAAAACATCGAGAGCGCCCAGGAATACGGCCGGTGGAAGGCGGGCAACGATCCGGATCTGCTCGATGCCTACCCCGCCCAGGAACTCATCCGGGTAGAGAGCCGCGAGGTGGAGCGCGATTGGTCGGCCCGCTGGGCGCAGGCCGGTGGCCGCGAATACGGCGGGCGCATGGTGGCCCTCAAGAACGATCCGGTGTGGGCCAAACTCTCGCGCTTCGGCACCCCCTGGCCTCCCTTTGATTTTGGCAGCGGCATGGGCGTGGAGGATGTGAGCCGCTCCGAGGCCGAGGCTCTGGGCCTGCTAGCCCCCGGCGCGCCCCCGCCCCAGAGCCCCGAGCTGGGCTTTAACCAGGCGCTGGAGGCCAGCGTGGCCGGTCTCTCGCCCGAACTCGCCTCGGCCCTGATCGAGAGCATGGGCGGCAGCGCCCAGCTAATCGGCAACGTCATCCGCTGGATCGGAGGCAAAGCATGAGTGCCGGCGTAAACATCCAGATCACCGATGCGACCGCCCGCCGCACGCTCGAAGGGCTGGCCGCCAAGATCACCCCGCCCGGCCGCAAGCGGCTGAATGCCGTGCTGGGCCGCGCGGCGAAGCGCACCCTGCGCCGCCACTTCGCCTGGGCGGATAGTGCCAAGGCCAACCAGCAGGGCTTTAAGCGCCAGCACTTCTGGGCCCGCATCCGCTCCGCCACCGCCTACGATGCCGCCCTCACCACCGATAGCTCGGCCACCGTGGTCATCTCCGATCCGCGCGCCAAGGGGCCGATCTTCGGCGGCACCTGGGGGGCCAAGGAATCCAAATACCTCGCCATCCCGGTAAACCCCCGCGCCGCCGGCATACGCCCCTCGGCCAACCTCATCCCCAACGTGCACTTCATGCCCAGCAAACGCGCGGGCAACGTGGCGGGCTGGCTCTTTACCACCACGGGCAAGGGTAAGAGCGCCAAGATTACCTTCCTCTGGCGGCTGCAAAAGCGCGTCACCGTGCGCCGCGATCCCACCGCCCTGCCCACCCCCGAGCGCATGGGGGCGGATCTCGTCTACGCCGCCACCGAATTCTTAACCCCCGGCACCGCCTAAGCCATGCCCGCGCTCACCACCGAAATCCACACCCGCGTAGCCCGCCTGCTGGGCGGCACCCCCGAACTGCGCTCCATCCCCGTGCTCGTGCGCCAGCCTAAGGAGACCTTAAGCGACATCTATGCCGCCGTGGCCCAGCTCAAACTCGGCTGCTTCGTCTTCCCCCCGCTCATCACCCAGGTGCGGCCCAATTCCAAATCCCTCTTCGCCGAGGAGATCGAGGTGCGGGTGAGCTGCTTCGAGAACCCCCTGCTCAACGATACCACCCTGAGCGTGCAGGATCTGGTGCGCATCGCCCTCGCCACCCTGCACCACGCCGACCTGCAACTGGAGGCCGCCGGCGTGCTCTACGCCCGCGAGCGCCCGGTAGAAGAGCAGCAGGACGATACCCTGATCGTCTACGACATCGTTTTCCTCACCTGCGGCGCGCCCACCGGCTGAGCCCTCCGCCCACCCCCTTTCCAAACTCAACCCACCTAAACCACCATGCCTGTCATCGCCCGCTCCTCCCTCGTCCGTGGCCCGGCCACCGTCACGTTTAAC
>CANIWJ010000143.1 GCA_947471035.1 Verrucomicrobiota bacterium | reverse complement strand
CTACGCCGCCATCCGCGACAAGGCCTACGCCGGCGTGCCCGTGCGGGACGCCACCTTCGCGGTCAAGGGCGTCTTCACCCACGCCGCCGTCTCCGCCTTCATGAACGTGGAGGGCGGCGGCACCCTCGGCACCACCGGCAGCGCGGGCATCACCGGACAGGTCAACTTCCTCGGCGTGCCCATCGGCGAGGCCAAGCTCTTCCTCTCCGCCACCGACGCCAACGGCAACCCCAACCCCCAGCTCACCGGCGACGTCAGCATGGCGCTCGGACCGCTGGAGTTTGGCCAAACCAAGGCCGTGCTCAAGGCCGAGAACGCCGGCACCGGCCTCGCCGCCGTCACCGGCCAGATCGCCGCCGCCCTCGGCCAGGCCTACGCCGGCCCCGTGCTCGCCCGCGTCAACCCCGACTACGCCGGCCTCACCCTGGACCAGGCTCGCGCCATCGTGGTCTCCGGCGTGCCCGGCCCGCAACAGGCCGAGCGCCTCGCGGCCTTCCATGCCGCCTTCCTCGCCCAGATCTTCAGCGAACCGCCCGGCACCCTGCCCGATGCGGTGCTCGGCCAGTTCGCCACCCTGCTCGACCAGGTGCAGCCCGAATTGGTGATGTGCAGCGACGCCAGCATCAAGTTCGCCGGCCTCAAGCTCAGCAACGGCCTCTCATCGTTTAAATTCCGCATGCGCGCCAAGGACGGCACGGTCAGCCGCGAGGCCTACTTCGACATCGCGCCGGCCGGCTTCATCGGCTACGGCACGCCCATCGCCGCGCTCACCTCGGGCATCGACCGCGCCAGTATCAGCTACGCCGAGGTTTTCCCCAATCCCACGAGCCTGCTCAAAGACTTGCTCAACGGCCGCCTCAGCAGCCCGGAAAACCTGCTCGACACCGCCCGCGCCCAGACTGCCGCGATGCTGGAAAACTCCACCATGACCGGCACCTACGAGGTCAGCCCGCTCGGCCTGAACCTCTTCCGCGCCCAGGCCCGCCTCATCAACCCCGACCTCACCGCCCACCCCGTCGTGCGCAACAACAACGCCAGCCCGGCCGACAACTGGGTGCGCCCCGGCACCGGCGTGCTCGCCGCTCTGCCCACCCGCGAAGCCCTGCTCCTCGCCGCCGTCGAACAAAACGCCCTCGGCGACGTGTTCTGGAAAGGCACCGGCGACAACCTCTACTTCCTTTTCGACAAAGACCCCGCCCTCCAGGGCCGCACCCTCACCCGCGACTACTTCCCCCACGGCGGCCTCGCCCTCGCCGCCATGCTCGACGTGCCGCGCATCCTCACCACCCTGCCGCGCACCGAGCTGGCCACCGTGGCCAACGGCGCCGCCCCGCCCCTCGAGCGCCTGCAAGCCTTCCGCAGCATCCTCGCCGACTACTTCGGCTCCACCGTGCGCCAGGGCAACTTCATGGCCTACGTGCCCCTGCCCAACCCGCCCGCACTCTTCGGCCCCGGCGGCCAGCCTATCGTGCCGCCACCCGCCCTCGATCCGCTCTCGCTGGTCGAGTCCCTCAAGACCTTCGATCCCGCCACCGCCACTCCCGGCGCTCTCTGGGACCTCGGCGAGAGCTTCGCCTACCTCAACCTCGACGGCCAGCTCCTCGACGTGCCCATCGGCGAGGTCAACCTCGCCGCCGTCGGGCCCAACCTCTCGACCGGTGCCCCCGCGATGTTCACCGGCCAGATCCAGTTCCCGCCCGGCACCTGGGCCGAGCTGCTCCTCGGCGGCTCCGTGCAGGTCCAGACCAGCGTCGCCGGCCAGGCCCGCCCCGCCCGCCGCACCCTCGCGGCCGCCTTTGCCGAACTCGGCGCACTCGACACCCTCGGCGCCTCGCCCACGAAGGACGCAGTCGATGGCGCCATCAACACCCTCGCCTCGGCCCTCGCCGACGTGCTCGCCCAAGACCTGCCCCGCGTCGAGCTCACCGCCGCGTTGAGTACCTTCACCCCGCCCGCCGCCTGGGGCTGGGGCGGTGAACTCGTCCCGGTCGGCGGCTTCACCTTGTCGGCCTATTCGCCCGAGTTCCTGCCGACCCTGCCCGCGACCCCCACCGCGCTCCAGCGCCTCCAAAAAACCGGCGGCGTCTCGCTTGGCGGACAGTTTAAATTCGCCAACTGGGTGACCGCCGACGCCCGCGTGATCCTTGAGCCGCCGACCTCCGGCCGTCCTCGCCCCCGCGCCGTCGCCACCTTCGACGGCGGGGCCGCCAATCTGCCCGCCCCCTTAGGTGCGGTCGACTCCGCCGCCCTCCGCCTCGACACCGAGTCGGCCACCTTCTTCACCCTCACCGGCAAACTCGGCGGCACCGTCGATCTCAGCACACAGCTAGGCTGGCCGGTCACAATCCCCGCTGGTGCCGACGTCTCCGTGACCAACCGCGCCGCGTCCTTCACCTTCACCCTCAACGGTGCCAGCGCCTCCGTCACCGCCGACTACACCAACCCGCTCGCGCCGACCTTCGCGTTCAACGGCCAGGTCGCCTTCCCCGCCCTCACCACCGGCGTGATCAGCATCGTGCCGCAGAGCGGCGACACGCTGCGCGTCACCGTCAACACCGCGACCGCCACCCTCACCAACGCCCGCGTCCTCATCGGCGGGGCCTTCGCCAAGACGGCCAACCTGCCCGCCCTCGCGGTGGACAACGCGCTCAACTTCGCCGCCACCTCGATCACCGCGCCTTTAAGCGGGTTTACCCTGGGCGGCTTCTCCACCACCGGCCTCACCTGGCGGGTCGGGCGCGTCGGCGGCGTGCTCGCCGTCACGGACGTGCAGGGCAGCGTGACCCTCGCCGCCCTCGGCGCGGGCTTCAGCACCGCCTTCACCGGCAGCGTGGCGAGCGACGGCGCTTACAGCTTCACCGGCACCACGACTGCCAGTAGCACGTTTACCGGCCTGCCCGTGTCCTCGGTCGCGGCGGGCGCGTCCCTCGCGTTCACGCCCTCGGCGCTTACCCTCACTGGCACGGTCGGCGGCGGGCTGCTCGACACCGGCGTGCTGCCCTCGGTTAACACGATGGCCGGCGTCGCGCTCACCGTCACGCCGACGGCGGTGTCCGCGGTCTCCGGCTCGATCAGCGTCTCCGCCGCGCGGCTCGGCGTGCTCGAACTGCGCCCGACCGGCGCGGGCAACTTCGCCCTCACGCTCTCCAATGCCGGCATCTCCGTGCCGGCCGGGCGGCTTTTCTTCACGCCGGTGAGCACCACCACCGCGCTCGTCGCTTCGCCCGCGCTCACCCTGCCGCCGCTCGGCTCCGGCGCGACGACGCTGTTCACGCAAAGCTCGGCGACGAGCGGCAGCTTCGCCGGCTTCGCGCTGTCCAACTTCACCTTCGCCCTGCGACGCACCTCCGATTCCCCGCTCACCTACCGCCTCGTCAACGTCGCGTTCAACGCGCCGGTACCGGCCGGTTTCTCCGCCGCGAACTTCGCCGTCTCAAGCGGCTCGCTCGACGGACAGAGTTCGGCGATCAATCTGCCGATCACCACCTTGCCCGCGCTTACGCTGGGACGCTTCTCCGTGGGCAACGAAGACAACACCGCCACCCTCACCGGCGGCGGCCTGCGTTTGCCCGCCCCGCTGCTCACCTCCGCCGATCTCGGCCTCGACGCCCTCAGCCTGCCCGGCGCGCCGCTGGTCATACCCGCCACCGGCGACTTCACCGTGCCGTCGTTCGCGACCGGCACCTTGACGCCCTCGCTCGGGGCGCTCTCCGGTTTCTCGCTCGCCAACGTCAACTTCGGCGTGAGCAAGAGCGGCTCCAGCCTCAGCCTCACGGCCTTCACCGCCTCGCTCCCCGCCGTGCCCGGCTTCACCGCACCGGCGCTCTCGCTAAGCGGCACCGTGCCGTCCTCGGGTGCGATCAGCCTCACCGGCGGGGGCATCCCGCAACTCACCAGCGGCATTTTCACGATCAAAGGCCCCTCCGGCGGCGCGATGGCGTCCACCTTGAGCAGCGGCGGCGGCCTGGTCTTCCAGGCCGGCCAGCTCGACGTCGCCAACCTCTTCTCCGCCCCGGTCAACTTCGCCAGCGCGGTCAACTTCACCGTGCCCCCCGCCACCGGCCCCGACGCCACCTTCGCCACCTTCACCGCCTCGCCGTCCCTGCGCGGCTTCGCCTTCGGTACATCGTCCCTCTCGCTGCAACGCGTCTCCGGTGCCCTGCGCGTCTCGTTCAACGCCGCCGCCCTGCCCCTGCCCGGCGGCCCGTCCCTCGCCAACGTCAACGGCACGATCTCCTCCACCGGGGCCGTCTCGCTCACCACTTCCCTCGGCAACGCCGACTTCTACGGTTTCCCCGTCACCGCCGACCTCACCCTCGCCAACGCCACGACTTCCTGGGCCGACTTGATGTCCGCCTCCGCGCCGCGCGCCTGGTGGCGCCTGGACGAGAGCGGTTCGACCACGATCCTGCAAAACGCCGCCGCCTCCGCGCCCTCGCACAACGGCATCACCGACGACGCCACCACCCGCCCCGCGCTCCAGCAGCCCTCCGGTTTCCAGGACGCCACCGGCGTCTCCTCCCGCTTCGACGGAGCCAACGACTTTTACACCGTGCCCGACAGCCCCAACCTCGAGGGCGGCTCCGCCATGTCGGTCGCCTGCTGGTTCCGCGTGGACCAGTTCGCCGCCGGCAAAGCCTTCCACACCCTCGTAGCCAAGGGCGACGACTCCTGGCGGCTCGCCCAGGACGGCACCGCCAACTACCTAAGCTTCGACACCAACTCCGCCACCGCGCAGCACGCCCTGCGCGCCTCCACCGTCGCGGTCAACGACGGCAAATGGCACCACGTCGTCGCCACCTACGACGGCACGACCAAGCGCCTCTACATCGACGGCGTGCTCCGCGCCTCCGAAACTTGGGCCGGCCCCATCCGCGACAGCGCCCAGCCGGTCGGTATCGGCCACAACCCCCAGGTCGCCAACCGCCACTGGAACGGCTGGATCGACGAGGTCGCGTTCTGGAATACCGCCCTGCCCGCCTCCCGCGTGCATGCGCTCTACCAGCGCGGCAACGGGCTCGCGTTGACCTTCTCCGGCCAGGCCAACCTGCGCGGCACGGGCGGCCCCTCCGATCCGTTGCACCCGTTCCGCCCCGCCTTCGCCGGGTCGATCAACACCGCCGGCGAGTTTGATTTCTCCTTGGAAAACAACAGCGCCACCCTGCTCGGCTTTGGCTTCAGCGACATCGACCTCGTCTTCCAGCGGCGCGTCGCGCCCGCCGCCTCCGTGACCTTCTCCGGCGCGGCCACGCTCAACGCCCTGCCCGGCGCGCCCTTCGGTGCCAATCCGCGTTTCAACGCCACCTTCGGCCGCGCGGGCGCAAATACCACCGCCACCCTGTCCGCGCCCGACCTCACGCTTTCGCTCGGCGGCTATGCGTCGGCGGCGGGTGGTTTCGATCTCGCACTCAACGGCAACCTCGGCGCGACCGGGCTGCCGATCACGTTCTCAGATTTCCGTTTCGGCCAGGCGACGCTCGCCGGGCTCGGCCTGCCCGCGCTCTCCGGCTCTATTTTCACCAACGGTTCGTTCACCATCGCTAGCGCGTTCACCGACAGCATCACCCTCGCCGGTTTTACTGCGCCGAGTGCCGTCGTGGACTTCACCGACCAGGGCTTGTTCGTCGAGGGCAACTTCAATCTGGACGTGACCTTCGGCGGCGCTACCCGCGACTTCGGCGACATCACCTTCTCCGGCACCCTGGGCTCGAACGGTGCCTACACCCTCGCCGGGAGCGGCGTCATCCGTATCGGCCCCTACTCGACCGACTCCGTCGCCCTCACCCTGAGCAGCTCGAACGGAGGCATCACCGCAACCGGCACGCCCAACCTGAACTTCGGCGCGCTCGACGTGCCGGTGACGGGCTTCTTCCTCACCTCGGGCACGTTCTCCGGCTCGATGACCAAGAGCTTCGGCCCGTTCACAAGGAGTCACCTCTCCGATCACCTCGACACCACGTTCTCCGGGACCACGACCCTCGACTTTTCGTTCGAGACCGGCTTGCTGACGGCCAACGCGAGCGGCACCTGGAGCTGGAGCGTGAAAAACCTAAACTTCACACGCCCGTCAGGCTTCAGCGCGAGTGGCAGCTATTCGGTGAGCAAGGGAATAGGCGACGATGGTTCATTCACGGTGAACAACGACAGCGCTGCCGGCAGCTACTTCTTCGCCCCCGCTTGGCCGGACGGCGCCCCGTCCTTCTCGCCGCCCTCGATCCCGCAACCCCCGCCACCGGCACCGTCGATCGGCTGGATCTGGGGCTCGCTCGGCAGCGAGTCCTTCGATTTGTGGTGACGCGGCACGCCCGATTTTTCGCCGTCGGCAAGCAGGGTGTAACCCACTCGAAGCCTACGACCCCGCATACCCGCCAACTGTAGCCGCACTCCCGCATAATAAATTTTTAACTTAAAGAGTATTCTAATACTCAAATAGATAATTCTTCGGTTTAAGGATAATTAATTTACCCACTATATAAAATAATTTAACGATACTTTTAATACTCCTTAATTGACTTAATACGCTATTTGGGT
>CANIWJ010000142.1 GCA_947471035.1 Verrucomicrobiota bacterium | reverse complement strand
GACTGACTCGTTGCTTCACGTCCTCTCCCCTCCTTTGCCTCTTCGTCATCTCATCAGGCATGGACCTCGGCTTGCCCGATCCCTGCGCTCCACCAAAGCCTCTCGAATGGCCTACAGGCTTTAATTCGTTAGGTTAATGCCTATGGGCCAGAGGCCCGTGCCCGGTCGGACAACGCCGCCGACGGCAAATTTCGCTCCTCGCGCCACTCCATTGGTTAGCCGGATAGGCTCTAAGGCTATAGCTATTTCGCAGGCAATGCCGCGATGATAGTATCGGTGAGTTGCGCCACCGACGTGCTCAAACCCCGAGCCAATCCGGCGTAGTCGCCTTCTTTCCATTCAAGCCCCTTGGCTTCGAAAACCTCCCGTAATATAACCTCGCCGCCCACCGATTCTTTGCCGGCGACTCGAATCACCTCCAAATCACAACGGAAATCAACTACGGTTAGCCCGTCCTCTCGCACCCGTCCCTCGCAGCGCAACACGTTAATCGCCACATCCACGTCACGTGGTACGTCAAAGGGGAACGGCTGGGGCAATACGCGCGCGACTTGATCGGAACCTTGAAGTCGCGCGATCAACATGCGACTCACCCCGGTGGCCAGCGGCTCCGCCCAGCGCGCGTATTCGCAGTAATCGATTTCGTTTTCTCCGCGCCGGACGATCATCGCCTTACCATCCAGATACGGCGCGATGGAAACGCTGCGCACACCGATTTTTAAGGTTCCCTTGACCAAGCCCTGGTTAGCGGCTGCCACGCTCGGACCGGTTAAAACATAGTAACGGGTAGGATCTTGTTTTGGCTTAGGTAAAAGACTGCATCCAGCGAGCAAACAATTGGCTACGATCAGCATCCATGCGCGAATAAAGAAGTGATGGCGGGATTTCATAGAAACGGGGGGATCGATTAGTTTGGTGATCACTTTGCATCGACTGGTCGGCCGCTGAGTAGAGCACTCGGATTACGCTCCAAGAAATCCGCCAGTCGTGTGACCGCTGCAGAAGCCTCCCCGAAACGCTGAAATGCCTTGGATGCGTCGTCGCCCAGATACTGCTGGGCGTTCACAAACCGTTTCATTATCGCGGTGGTTTCCGTGAATTGCCCCAGTGCCACGCGGGTATCCTTCAAAACCAAATTGAGCTCCTGCGCGCTGGGTCCGGCCGATTTCTCCAGCTCTGCCAGCAAAGAGTCCAATCGCTTGGAGGCCGAGGCGATGTTGGTCAGCATAGTTCGCGTCTCGGGCGAATCTGCCAACGTCCGCACCGCCCGACCGGCTTCGGCCCATTCCTTGGTCACTCCCGCCAGATCCGCCGTATTGATTTGTCGGCGCGTGTCCACAATCAGCCCCTGAATTTCAGTCGCAAGGCTCACGAAATCGATCCGTTTAATGTTATTCAGCGTCTCCGTCAGATTTGCCTGAAACTCCGCAATCGCCGACTTAACCGGCGGCATTTCCACGTATTCGGAATTAACGCCCGAACGGCGGGTAAAGGGATTGAGCGTGGGATCGTAAAAATCGAGCTCCACATAAAGCAGACCCGTAGCCAGCCCGATAACTCCCAACTGCGCCCGCAGCCCCTCGTCGATCAGGCGCTGCAACTCCTTGCGATCGGATACATCCACCAACTTACCGTTGCCGTCGGCGACCACGTTACGACTCAACTCACAGACGACCGCCACGACGGAACGAGGCGCCGAAGAGCCCGATTCGACGGGAATGGCACGCACATTCATCCCCACCACGCGCCCGATCCGAACGCCGCGCAATTTAACCGGAGATCCGTTGTCGAGTCCGTGGATTGATTCGTTAAAATATACGATGAAACGCTCCGGTTTGGAGAAAAAGTTCACCCCGCCGAACGAAAACAAAGCCACCGCAGCGAGCAGTAATCCGCCCAAGACAAAGAGACCGACAATGGTGGGACTGACTTTGGTTTTCACGATGATTGATGGATTTCGTTCAATGTTTGCCGCTTCGCCCGCTGTCGAAACCCTTTTCTCCCGGACGAACGCCCCGCTGGAGAAACTCTCGCACTCTCGGATCCGTCGATTCCGTCGCCAAGACTCGTGGATCGCCCAGCGCGATCCGACCCTTGGCCGTCCGGTCTAGCATCAACACCCGATCAGCTATACCAAAAATCGAGTCGAGCTCATGCGATACCACCACGCAGGTGGTGCCCTGCAATGCCCGCACCTGCAGGATAAGCTCATCCAACTTGCGCGAGGTGATCGGATCCAGTCCTGCCGAGGGCTCGTCAAAAAACACGATGGCCGGATCCAGTGCCAGGGCACGCGCCAGACCCGCGCGTTTTTTCATTCCGCCGGAAATCTCCGAGGGGTAATAGTTTTCATACCCCGCCAACCCCACTTGCGAGAGCTTAAAGGCCGCCAGTTCACTCCGTTCGCGCCGGGTGAGCGTCGTGTACTCCTCCAAGGGCAACGCGACATTCTCCATCAGCGTGAGCGAACTCCAAAGCGCACCGCCTTGATAAAGCACCCCGAAACGCTTCAGCAAGTCCCGGCGCGCCACCGTCCCGGCATCCAAAAACGAATGTCCAAAAAACTTCACGTCACCCGCTGTCGGCCGATTCAAGCCCACCAAGTGCCGCAGCAAAGTGCTCTTTCCGCAGCCCGATCCGCCGATAATAAAAAACACCTCTCCCGATCGCACCGTGAAGCTGAGATCGGTCAAGATCGGCTCATTCCCATAACCGCACTCGATGCCGGCTGCTTCCACGGCAGGGGGGGCGGTTAGCTCCAGCGGATTGCGTTCAGCGACCATGGTTCAGATTCCAAATAGGTTAAACGCGATCGCGAAAAACGCGTCAGCAAGTATGATCAACACCAGCGCCATAACTACCGCCGAAGTCGCCGCCCGCCCCACGCCCGCCGCACTGCGCTCCGCCAACAAACCTCGATGACACCCGGATAAACCAACCAACAAACCAAAAGCCGACGCTTTGATCATACCCGACATCATGTCAGAAAGGTCGATCGCCGAAACCGTTTCGATCCAGTAAGCTGAGGGCGGAATATCAAGTATGCCTTGAGCAACAAGCATCCCGCCAAAAATACCCATGAAATTCGCGTAAAGCGCCAGCAGCGGCATCATCAATCCCAACGCCACAATCTTGGGCATTACCAAGAAATCCACCGGCCGAATCCCCAGCGTCTCCAGCGCATCGATTTCGTCATTGGCCCGCATATTACCCAAGGTGGCGGCAAACGCCGCTCCGGTGCGTCCCGCCAGCACCACTGCCGTCATCATTGCTCCCATCTCGCGCACCATCGAGAGTCCTACCGCGTCGGCCACATAAATATCCGCGCCAAACTGCCGCATCAGCACCGCCGCCTGGTAGGCGAGAATCAATCCCACCAACAACCCGATTAGGCTCACAATAGGCAACGACATCGCTCCACATTGCTGCATTTCCTCCAAGCAATCGCGCAACCGGAACTTGTGCGGGTTTTTCGCCAGATGAATGCCGCTATACACACACTCTCCGATGAATCGGGCGATCTCGCGCGTCTTGTCCGTCACATCGTGCGCAGCCAATCCGATCGCCGCGACGAAATTCCGGCTTCGATCCTGCGGTCTCGCCTGCAAACACGCCTGGCTGAACTGAGCCAGCATGGTCTGCATTTCCTCGGGCAAAGCATCTATATCACACGCCACGTCGGACACCGTCGCCCAACTGCGAAGCTCATGAATGAACAACAATAGCGAACTGTCCCAATCCCTGATTTCAGGCGAAACCAACACCCGCAAAGCCGACGGTTTTTTCACCAGACGACTGGGCCGCCAATGCGGCTTTTCCGTCGTAATTTTCCAGACTCCGCCCAACGTAACAACTACTCCGTCCGTCCTTTCATCCACGCACACCTCTGCCGCGCAAGGCGAGACGGCGGGTTGGGCTTCATAACGCGACATATACCGCGCATTCATTGCCGCATTTGCCCGCTGCGCAAACGATTCCTTGCCCCCTCTGCATTTCCATCTGCTCCATAGGTCATCATGTCTCCGCGCTATTGCACCGTCCTCTTCGACCTCGACGGCACCCTCCTCGACCACTTTTCCGCCATCCACCGCGCCCATACCCACGTGCGCCGCCACTACGGCCTGCCCGATGCAACCCGCGCCGAGGTCATGGGCGCCATCGGCGGCGGCCTCCCTTCCGCTTTGGCCAAAACCCTCGGCCCCACCCACGCCCAAATGCTCGAAGAGGCACTCCCAATTTACCGCGCCTACTGGGATCGCACCATGCTCGACGACGCCGAGCTCTTCCCCGGTGCCCTCGACCTCGTTCGCGCCCTCCACGCCGCCGGAACCCAAGTCGCGGTCTTCACCAACAAACACGCCCCCTCCGCCCGCCGCGTCTGCACCCACCTCGGCCTCGATCCCTACCTCGCCGGCGTCTTCGGTGCCACCGACACCCCTTGGCTGAAACCCGAGCCCGAGTTCACCGCCTACGCTCTGGAAAAACTCTCCGCCTCCGCCGCCAGCACCGCCCTTATCGGTGATTCCCCTTGGGATATCTCCGCCGCCCTCCAGGGCGATCTCGCCGGGTGTTATGCCGTGACCACCGGCACCCACACCGCCGCCGAACTCATCGCCCACGGCGCGCCCGCCGCCAACGTCGTCTGCGGCTTGGTTGACCTCACTCCAGCCCTGCTCTCCGTTTAACCTGCTTGCCGCCTCCGCCCGCCAAATCTCCCCGCCCCACCCCGGCCCTCGCCCGCGCCGACGGCAACACCGTCACCGGCGTGCTCGAACGCATCGTTTTCCTGAACGAGGAAAACCACTACACCATTGCCGAGTTTCGCCCCGACGACTCCGAAGAAAAAGTAACCATCGTTGGTGCCCTCCCCGGCGTCCAGTGCGGCGAAACCCTCCGCCTGCACGGCGTCTGGACCTCCCACGCCCAACACGGTGCCCAGTTCAAAATCGAGAGCTTCACCAGCGCCCTCCCCTCCAGCGTTTACGGCATCCGCAAATATCTCGGCTCCGGCCTAGTCCCTGGCGTCGGCAAGGTTTACGCCAACAAGATCGTGGACGTCTTCGGCACCGACACTTTTCGCGTGCTATCCGAGGAATCCGCCCGCCTGCGCGATGTGCCCGGCATCGGCAAGGTCCGCGTCACCGCCATTAAAAAAGCCTGGGATGAGCAACGCACCTTCCGCGAACTCTACATCTTCCTCCAAACCTACGGAGTCACCCCCGGCCAATGCGTTAAACTCATCGAGAAATACGGCGCCGAGGCCCGCCAGATTCTTCAACAACAACCCTACCGCGTCGCCCGTGAGATCGACGGCATCGGCTTCAAAACCGCCGACCGCATCGCCATCAATCTCGGTTTCGCCAACGACGCCCCGCCCCGCCTCGACGCCGGCATCCTCTACGCCATGGAAACCCTCCAGGAAGAGGGCCACACAGCCCTGCGCGAAAGTGACCTGCGTGACTACGCCGCTACCCTCCTGGAAACCTCGGGCGAACGCATCGAGACCCGCTGCGCCGCCCTCGTCACCGAAAAAAACCTCTCCCGCCACGCGCCCCCCTTCCTGCTTCCCTACCCGGCCTCCCCTCCCCTACCCGGCACTTCCCTTCTCCAGCTCCCTGTCCTCGACCGCGCCGAGCAAAAAATCGCCCGCTCGCTCCAGCGCCTTCGCGTCGTCCCCAGCAGTCTGCCGCCCATAAAACTCGACGCCGCTCTGGTCTGGGCCGAGGAAAAAGCCGGGTTCACCTTCGCCCAGGCCCAGCGCGACGCCGTGCGCTCCGCCCTTGTATCCAAAGTCTCAATCCTCACCGGCGGGCCCGGCACGGGAAAAACCTCCTCGCTGCGCGCGCTAGTCGAAATCCTCAAAGCCAAAAAAGTCCGCCTCGCCCTCGCCGCCCCCACCGGTCGTGCCGCCCAGCGCCTCACCGAGACCACCGGAGCCTTCGCCCAAACCCTTCACCGTCTGCTTAAGTTCAACCCTCAGCGCGGCGGCTTCGACGCCAACGAAGACGCGCCGCTCGCCCTCGATTTTCTCGTGGTGGACGAGGCCTCCATGCTCGACACCCGCCTCGCCGCCGCCGTCTTCGCCGCCATGCCGTCCCGCGCCCACCTCCTCCTCGTGGGCGACACCGACCAGCTCCCCAGCGTCGGCGCGGGCAACGTGCTCAAAGACCTCATCGCCACCGACACCGTGCCCGTCACCCGCCTGAGCGTGGTCCACCGCCAGCAAGGCCAGAGCGAAATCGTCACCACCGCCCACGCCATCAACGAGGGCAACGCCTCCCTCCCCATCGCGATCGACTCGCTCGAAAAACTCCAACCCTGGGCCGACCTCACCTTCATCGTCGCCCGCGATGCCGAGGACTGCCTGCAAAAAACCCTCGCCCTCTGCGCCGAGTATATCCCCACCCACTACCCGTGGCTCAAACCCGGACGCGATGTGCAGGTCCTCGCCCCCATGCACAAGGGCACCGCCGGGGTCGGCAACCTCAACCTCCAGCTCCAAACCGCGCTCAACGCCCACGGTCGCGGCCTCCGCGCCCCCTCCGGCGAATTCCGCGTCGGCGACAAACTCATTCAACTGCGCAACAACTACGACAAAAGTCTCTTCAACGGTGACATCGGCGT
>CANIWJ010000141.1 GCA_947471035.1 Verrucomicrobiota bacterium | reverse complement strand
TCTTCGCCTCCACCTTCTTTCGTGCTAAACCCCTCGCGAGGCCCGCCTTGGTCTTGGCTACGGTTGTTGTCACTCAGTCCGAACATTTCGTTTCATATGTTTAGTTCACGCCCATGCCGGGCACACGAGTCCCGCCTTTAGGCGGGCCGGCCAAGGTGTAGGGCGATAGTTGAGTTAATAGACCCATCTTAATTGGGCTTCCCCCGATAAAACGTGATTAAGTTAATCCTTAAGGGCGACTCATGAAACATGTATAGCTGCCATAGCCGCTGCCCATATCTCCTGCTCTCCGCCGATGCCATGCTGTTTTAAGCGGAGCCCAATTTCGTCGAGCGTCGGCTCGGTGACGACGTGCTTGGGGTCTGCGGACAACTCCGGACGCACCGCGCGGCAAAGCGCCCAGCAGGCCCAGATGCGCCAGCGTCGTTGCTCGCGGCGCGGTTCGTTCATGCGGTCGGCAAGGTGCTGAAAATGCACGCGGGGGTTGCCGATAAAAACGTCGGACGGCGTCTCCCGCAGCAACCACGCCTGCGCCGCATAAGGCCACGGCCACGCGCGCAACTCGGGTTCATCGCCCCGCAGATCCGCGCCCAAGGCACGATCCAGCGAAAGCACCGCTCGGGCCGCATACCCGCGCCGCCACAGATAATGTCCGTAAGTCAGCGCGGTGAGATAAAACGCCCCGCCACGCTCGTTCCCGTGCGCGGAAAGCGCACTCGCGTCCATGGCCTCAGGCGGCTCGGGCAAGTAAGGGCACGGGGGGAAACGGGAAGACATTCGATCAAACGTGGGCAAGTCGCTTTGGGCGGCTCAAGGTTTAAGGCTTACTTGACGGCCGTTTCGCCGATTTCCCCTTCGGATAGGCGGAGGGGTAACGTTGTTTTTTGTTTTTCGGGCTGTCCGAACTGATCCGCGCCGCCTTGCGGAAATCGCCGGTGCGCAGCGCGTTGATCTGGTCGCGCAGCACCGCTGCGCGCTCAAACTCCAGCCGCGCCGAGGCCTCCGCCATGTCTTGCTCCAACTCGGCGATCACCTCCGCCACGTCCTCCGCGCTGCCTTCCGCCAGCGCGACCGTCTCTTCCTCGCGCACGCCCGAGCCGTCGTAAACGTGCAGGCTGGTTTGCTGCGAACGCTTCACGCTGCGCGGGGTGATGCCGTGCTCGGCGTTGTAGGCGATCTGTTTGGCGCGGCGGGCCGAGGTGACTGCGATGGTGCGCTTGATCGACTCAGTCATCACGTCGGCGTAAAAAATCACCCGCCCTTTTTCGTGTCGCGCGGCGCGGCCGGACGTCTGGATGAGGGATGTTTCGCTGCGGAGAAATCCTTCCTTGTCGGCGTCGAGCACCGCCACCAGCGCGACCTCGGGCAAATCGAGGCCTTCGCGCAGCAGGTTGATGCCGATGAGCACGTCGAAGTTGCCCAGGCGCAGATTACGCAGGATCTCGACCCGCTCGATGGCGTCGATGTCGCTGTGCAGGTATTCGACCTTGAGCTTGGCCTCGCGGAAGTAGCCGGTCAGGTCCTCGGAAAGCCGTTTGGTGATGGTGGTGACCAGCACGCGTTCGCCGGCCTCGACCGCGAGGCGGCATTCGCCGATGAGATTTTCCACCTGGCCCTTGGTCGGGCGTATGGTGATTTCCGGATCGAGCAGGCCGGTGGGGCGAATCACCTGCTCGGCGATCACCGCCGAACGCTCCAGTTCGAAGGGCGCGGGCGTGGCCGAGACGTAAACGAGCTGGTCGGTGATGCGCATGAACTCGTCGAAGTTCTGCGGGCGGTTATCCAAGGCCGAGGGCAGGCGAAAACCGAAATTCACCAGGACGGTTTTGCGCGCGCGGTCGCCGTTATACATACCGCCAATCTGGGGCACGGTGGCATGGCTTTCGTCGATCAGGAGCAGGAAATCCTTGGGGAAAAAGTCGATGAGGCAAAGTGGGCGGTCCCCGGCGGCGCGCCCGGCCAAGTGGCGCGAGTAGTTTTCGATGCCGTTGCAGAAGCCCATTTCCTGAAGCATCTCCAAATCGTAGTTGGTGCGCATGCGGATGCGTTGCGCCTCCAAGAGCAGACCCTGTTTCTCAAACTCCGCCACCCGCTGGTCGAGCTCGGCTTTAATGCGATCCACCGCCGCGCCGAGTTTGTCCTTGGTGGTGACGTATTGGTTGGCCGGGTAGAGGTCGAATTTATCGAGCTTGCGCAGCACCTCGCCGGTAAGGGGATCGAACTCACTGAGCGCCTCGATCTCGTCGCCCCAGAACTCGACCCGCAGGCCCTGTTCCAGGTAGGCGGGCATGATGTCCACCACATCGCCGCGCACCCGGAAGGTGCCGCGTTTAAAGTCGTAGTCGTTGCGCGAGTAGAGATTGTCCACCAGCCGCTGGAGCAAGACCTGGCGCGGGAGCAAACCGCCGCGTTCGAGCGCGATGCGCAGCTCGCGGAAATCCTCGGGCGAGCCTAGGCCGTAAATGCAGGAAACCGAGGCGACCACGATCACATCGCGCCGCGAGACGAGCGCGCTGGAGGCGGCGATGCGCAGGCGCTCGATCTCCTCGTTGATCGAGGAATCCTTTTCAATGAACGTATCCGAGGACGGCACGTAGGCCTCGGGTTGGTAGTAGTCGAAGTGCGAAACGAAATATTCGACCGCGTTTTCCGGGAAAAAGTTTTTGAACTCCGAGTAGAGCTGGGCGGCCAGGGTTTTGTTGTGGGAAATGATCAACGTGGGCCGGTCGCGGGCCACGATGAGGTTAGCCATGGTGAAGGTTTTTCCCGAACCGGTGACGCCGAGCAGCGTCTGGTGTTTGTTCCCGGCCAGGAGCGACGCGGACAAAGCGGAGATGGCCTGCGGCTGGTCGCCGGTCGGTGTGTAGTCGGCCTTGAGCTTGAACATTCCCATACCGCCCAAGGTGCGCGGGTTTGGGCGGCGCGCTAGGGGAAATTCACGAGACGGCAAATTTCCTAATACACCGGCGTCACCTTACAAAAAGAGCCAGCCCGAGATCAGGAGGATGGGCAGCAAGACTGGCAGGGAGAACTTGAGGATATAGCCGAAGAAGCTGGGCGTTTTCACCCCGGCGGAATCGGCGATAGCCTTCACCATGAAGTTGGGACCGTTGCCGATGTAGGTCATGGCACCAAAAAATACCGCGCCGAGACTGACCGCGACGATCAGCTGCGGGGCCACGTTAAGCAACGCGGCGGTGGTCTCGAACAGGGTGGCACCTTCGGCGGGGAACCTGTCCGGAGCGGCATCGCGGGCGGAAACCAAGGCGAGTTCAAAGAAGGTCGCGTAAGTAGGTGCGTTGTCCAACACCGCCGACAAGGAGCCAGAGGCGAAGTAGTATTGAAGCGGCTTCTCGACCCCGAACTCGCGCCCGTGATCGGCGATGTAGCCCAGCGCGGGCATCATGGTCAGGAAGATACCCACAAAGAGAAACGCGACCTCCTTGATCGGCCCAAAGGAGAAGGCGTTGGCCTCGTGAACGGGTTTGGCGGTGAACTTGTAGCTGATGGCGGCGGCGGCGAGCATCACGGCTTCGCGCAAGAGCGGGATAGTGCCGGGGATAAACACCGCGCCGATGACCACGGGCAGGAGAACGAGGTTCAACCCGCCCTCTAGACGGAAGGTGTCGGGCGCTTCCGAATCGGCCTGAATCCGCGCCGGGAGTTTCCGGTAGCTATTAAAATCAAAGATCAAAAACGCCCCCACCAAGGCCAGGATTACGACTGTCCACTCCAGCCAGACGTGCTCAAACAACCAGAAGAACGGCACGCCCCGCAGGTAGCCCATGAACAGGGGCGGATCACCGATCGGGGTGAGCGCACCACCGCAGTTGGATACCACGAAGATGAAGAAAACCACGTGGAAGGAACTGATACGGATCTTGTTCATGCGGATCCACGGCCGGATGAGCACCATCGAGGCCCCGGTGGTGCCGATGAGGTTGGCCACGACCGCGCCGAGGAGCAGAAAGCGGGCGTTTTCCCAGGGAGTGGCTTCACCCTTAACCCGCAGGTGGATTCCACCCGAAACCACAAACAGCGACCCGATCAGCGAAATAAAAGAAACGTATTCAAGCACGGTATGATGCACTGTGGCCGTGCCGCCGGGGATTTTCAGGCAAAACCAACCCGCCACGAACACGCCCAAGGCCACCGAAATGTGAGCGTAGTATTTCTCCCAAAGATGCTTAATCGCGTGCGGCGACAGCGGCATGACCGCGATGAGCAGCAGCAGCAGCCCGAAGGGCAAAATCAACGCAGCGGGAATGGCTCCGGCACCACCGGCGTTGCCGAGAATCAGGGAAAGTGACATGCGAAAAAGGCATCTGCACGAAATGTGCCGCTACCCACGCAAACCCACATCGGTTAAATATCTGCGCTCAAAGCAGTAAAAAACACGCCGCCACCACCAAGGTCGGGGGCAAGGCCGCCAAGGCCAGCTTCAGGGGCGAAAAGCCATCCGGGAAAAAGCGCTGCAAAATCGAGAGCCCGGCCGGATTCGGGGCATTGGCGATCACGGTCAATCCGCCGCCCGCCACCGCTCCCGCCACGACCGCGTATTTCGCCGCATCCGAAAAGCCCGGCACCAAAGTCGCCAGATAGGTGATGGCGGCGTTGTCGTTAAACGCCGTCAGCAGTGTCGCCCCCCAAAAGAGCGCGGTCGGGGCAAGTCCCGACAAAACCGGCTCGATCCACCACCCCTGCAACCCTCCGTGCACGACCAACCCGGCGAGGAAAAAACCCACCAGCACCGGCCCGCGTAAATCCAGTCGCGTCTGGTGGTGCGCCGTGGCTTGCAGGAAGGCTACGAAGAACAGGAATCCGCCCACAAACAGCACCGGATAATGCGCCGCCCACACCGTCCAGGCCAAAAACCCCAAGTGGGTCGCAATCACCCAGGCCGGCACGGGCGCACTTTTCCGGGCTGAGTCGGTTACACCCGCCACCTTACCCTTCGCCAATCCGCTCAGCTCCCGGCGAAAAACCAACGCATACAGCACCGTGGAAACCACGATGCCGACCACGGCCTTCCAGCCAAAATTCGCGGCCATGTGCGCCAAACCCCAACCCCACGGTCCAGCCACCATCAATACCGGCGGCGCCGCGAAATGCGTGAGCGTTCCGCCGACCGAGATATTCACGAACAGCAGACCGATCGTGGCATATTTCAGCTTCGCACTTGGTTCGTAGGCGTAAAATTGGCGCGCCAACAACAAGGCCCCCACCGTCATCGCCGCTGGCTCGGTAATAAACGAACCCAGCACCGGCGTGACGACCAGCAAAGCCACCCACCAAGCGAACGGCGTGCCGCCACCCAAGGACGCGACGCGGCGCAGGCCCGCCTCGGCCAGAACGATCACCGGCCGCGTTGCCGCCATGGCCATGATCACAAAAACAAACAGCGGCTCGGTATAGTTCACCTTAGACACATAACCGATCGCGGTTTCCACGCCTCCATAAACCGCCAGCGCAACCCCGAGCACCACCGCCCAAAGTCCAAAAACCACTTCGATCTCGCCGAGAAAGTGCAGCACCTGTCCGGGGAAACTCACTTCATCAGGCGTGCCATCGCCATCGACGTCCGCTGGCCTGGCCCGAGGCGCACGGGTTTTGAGCTCCGCCGCGTGCCGCTCTTCCAACACGTGCCCCCAGTGCCGAAGTTTACCGGCCAAAAACGTGTGCACAATCGCCAACAAAAAGATGCCGGTCGCAACCAAGTTGAAGGGCTCGGCCTGAGCTCGACCGACCAACACCTCCCAGAGCCCGGCCCCCTCGCCGGTAACATACGCATCCAATGGCCGGGGAAATAGGTTTTCGACTGAGGTTGATGAGAGGGCGGCAACGATGGTATAACTCATGTTAGCAGAGCGGGAATTTCATCGAGCGAAAACACAAACGCCGCCGCCTGCTTTCGGACTTTTTCCCGCGCCACGTAACGACCGAAGCCGACGAACAAATCCACCTCCGGAGTCGTCTCCAAATCGCTCGCGCCGTCGCCGACCATCACCACACGCGCAGGCTTCATCTCAGCCTTCAACGCGCGAATAATCTCGGGTTTTCCACCCGACCGTGTGGTCGGATACGCCTCATCAAAGCCCGCGTAATTTCCCGTAGCATCGAAATACAAATCCACTGCCTCGACCCGCGCGATTCCCAGATAATCCGCCAGCGGTCGGATCGCGTTGCGGAAGCCGCCGCTCAAAATCATCGGCGTCCAACCCGTCGCCCGCAGCGCCGCCAGCGTGGCAACAGCCGTCGGCTCCACCGTCTCCACATACTGACGACCCACCGCCGCAACATCCGCCGCCCGGGGCTGAATGATACGCAGGCGCTCACCGAAGACCGCCTCGACCGCCAGTTTCCCATTCATCGCATCGTGCGTCATGGCCTCGACCCGGGCAAAAACCTCGGGCCCGCGCACGCGTCCCAGTTCGTCTATTCCCTCAATGGCGCTAAGCGTGCTGTCGCAGTCGAAAATGATAAGTTTTAGCGGAGTGGACATAATGCCGCCATCGTCTTTGCCCGGCGGTCTCACTGGCAAGCGCGACCTTCGCCGCCCGTCTCTTCTCCCCCGCGCCGTCATTGCCTGAGACATTGACCCCGCCGCCGCCCCCGCGCTTAGCTCTTCCTTTTCCCTCTTCGCCATGCCCACGACCTGCACCGAATACGACTTCC
>CANIWJ010000140.1 GCA_947471035.1 Verrucomicrobiota bacterium | reverse complement strand
TGCCCCAACGGTCGCCGGTAGCTTTGACCATTACGGAAGTAACGCGGCCCGTCGCGGCCGATTTATTGACTTTCTGAATACGCACCCAAACCGGACGGGAGGCGCGGAAATTACGGTACTGGATAAATCCCCCCGCAACGATTTCAAGGGCTCCGGCGCGGCCTCCTTGGGCTTCCAACATCTGCGTTTCATAAGCGAGACGCAGGCGGTAATGGGTAAGCCAAGGCCCCTCGGGATTTGGCGCGGAATTGCGGGCAAGCCATATGGCGCAAGCCTCGGCGGAGGTGATGGGTTTGCCGTAGTTGCTGCCCTCGCGGTCAAGGGTCAACAGGCTCCAAAGGCTAGTCCCCTTTTCGCGAACGTGGGAATTTGTGACCTCTTCGGGGCGCGGGTGCTTGTAGTCGAAAATGCCACCGGAGCCGGCGAGGTATTGAGCGATTTTGTCTTTCTCGGTGCCGTCAGGCATCGCGGCGCAGTCAGTCCAAGCAGCGAAGCGGGCGGCGTATTCCGCGCGTCGTTTCTCGGCCTTGCGGATGTCGGCCTCTAATTCCTTAATGCGGCCCATGCGGACGTCAGGGCTGCAAACGTGAAGCGCGTGCGAAATCACGCCAGCGGTACGGCTCTGCCAGTATTCCGCCTTAGACCAAGCATCACAGGCGAGGGCGGCGACTCGATCAAAGCGAGCGGCGGCACGATCTGCGCGGGCCTGGCTCTGGAAACCAAAAGCAGACGGGCCGGACTCGTAACGGGTGGCGCTGGCGTAGGCCTCGGCGCTGCGCTTCTCGCGGTATCCGGCGAAGCGCTCGGCTCGGTCGGCGGCACGTTCGGCGGGGCTCTGGTCCTCGTCCTCGATGATCCCGGCATAATCAAGCGCGGTGTCCCGGCGCTCGGGCGTCCAATGGGCGACGAAATCGCAATCCTGTTTAGGGGTGCTCGTCCAACCCTCGGCGCGTAAAGCGAGATAATCGGCACGGGGAACGCGGCCAACGTAGAGGCGCAATTTATTATCCTCGGGGCAATAGGTCGCGGTGCCGACAAACTCAGCGGCGGAAGATTCGGAAGCGGTCGGGGAGGTGTTTTCGGTGGTGTTCATAGGTGAGGGGGAGGGTGGGGCGGTGTTAGCTTTCTAGGTCGCGAAGTGCGGCACGCACGGAAGCGGCGGCGCGTGCGGTGATTGCCTGCGAGGATTGCTCGGCGGCGGCGCGGATCTTCTTCGCGTCGTCATAGGCCGCATTCCTTACGCACTCGGCATCCTTATGGGCGGCGGCTAAGATTTGCCGGGCCTCATGCTGGAGCTGGCGGGCTTCGCTGAGGGTGGGTGACGGCGGGAGGTCGTTGGCAATGTCCGCCTCTACATTCGCAACTACGTCAGCCAACCATGGGCCGATATAGCTATTGGGTCCGAAAGCGGCGGACAGTTGGCGAAGCAGCGAAACCTCGGCGGCTTTCGAGAGGTTGGCAGGGATGATGATGGTTTCCATCTTGTATTTATGTAATACTGTATTACTAAACAACGCAAGGAAAACTTTCGTTTATTTTAAAAAAGGGGAGGACCGGGCGGGAAAAACCGCGTCTTTTGGATACAAGCGAAAAGAGAAGCACGATTTCCGGTTTACCTATGAAAAGGCAGCTCGCCGGCGTCGCCTCGATCGCGCGCGTTTTTGTCGCTTTTTGGATACACGAAAACCAGCCGGGACCGCAGCAAAGGACCGAGGGCCGAACAGGTAGCCTTACCAGCCATTCTTTAGTTCCCCTAGCCTGGGTCCAGGGGCGGCAATGAGCGCCCTGGTCGCGTCACCCGACGCGAAACAATGACCAGGTGCGGCCGATACCCCCCGCGCAGCGGCGGCCGTGCTGGAATTGGATCGAGCCTGGGCAAGGAGCGGATGCGACCAATTTCCGAAACAAGCGAATGCGTCAGCGGCCGAGGCCGATTGGACCCGAAGGGTGACGGGACGTGAAGGAGCCGCGAACGCGGTCCGAACGCCAGGAATTCACCGTAGCCCACCCCGGAGCGGAGGGGAATCCAAGCGGCAGCGGCCGCTAACTAGGGCGAATGCCCAGGGACTGACGAAGTAGCACCGGCGTGCGCGCGGAAGGAGGAAGCGGAGTGTCGCCGTAAGGCGACCGAAGCGGGGAGGAAAGCATTCCTCCGGCATGGGTGTTAAGAATCTGGAAGATCTGCTTCGGGCAAGACGTATAAATTACTGGAAGGTGGTAGGGCGGATAGTATTGTGCGACGAAGCGAGAGGATTTCTGATGCACTCAAGGTTTTTGAGCCCGTTGATGAAAGCGGCTTCTCTTTGGGTGAGACAATCGACGGAGAACCCAAGTTTTTCAGGAAAGACCGTAAGTTCGGTTGAGAACCTGGATTTGATCGAAGGGATGAATCGGGCATCGGGCCTTATTTTTGCGGCGAAAATTTTGGCACAGAGTGTGGAAGCTAAAACGACTTGCGAACCATTTGTTTCAATCCAACCGCGTAAATTGGCCAACGTGGAACCTGTGCTGGTGGTGGTATCGACGATTAAGTAAGACCCCTTTGGTACGGTCCCGGAAAAGCTTGGTTGGGAAGTGATTTTTGAAAGAGGATCGAAATTTTGAACGATATTGTCCTGAACGATGAGAGGGACAACGCGCGCGCCGGTCGAGCGCGCCGCTTCGTTCGCGAATGCGAGGGGCAAAGGGTCCCAAACCTGCGAGGAATCGAGCCGCATAACCGGGCAAACGAAATCGGGTTTAACCGAAAGAGACTTAGCTAAAAGAACAGGTGAGAAGGAATCTAAGATCACGGCGTATGCCGCCGACATATCGCCCGCCCGCGCGGAGGCAAAGGCCGGATGAGAAGAAACGGCCTCAGAGGTGGTGTGAACGGAGACATTTGGGAAGTCTCGCCAGGGAGTTCGGACAACGGGCATAAAGCAGAAACGAAAAAAGGCCGCGCATTGCACGGCCTCGCAAGTCGTTTGTTTACAAATGTGTAAACAAACGAAGGCTAGAAACTAAACTTAGATTTTCGGGCCTTGACGAGTGGATTCTGAAATGACGGCGCGGTTGGCGATGTTTACAAAAGCTCCTTCGCGTTTATCTTCGGGTAGTTTAGCGATTTGCTGGTTAATCTTTTCGGCGACTTCGGGCCGGGCCGCAACCCACTGTTTCAGGCGATCAAACGTGGTCTGCTGCTGGCGCTGGCGATATTCAGCCTGCGTCATTTTATTCAGCATGAGCATGCGAACTGCGCGCTCTGGATTTTCCGCCACGATCTTTTGGTAATGCGCGTGGAGAGGCTTTTCCTTCTGGATGAAAGCATCGAGCTTGGCGTCGATCTCGGGATTTACCCGAGGAGCCTGAACTTTTTGTTCGGCGATTTTTTCCTCCGCGACGGCCTTTAAGGTAGGAGCGCGGGTCGGTTTCTTAGCGGCAACCGCCTGGGCGGTTTTTACAACGGTGGCAGCGGGAGCGGCCGCGACCGTGTTGGTTGCGGCAACTGCCGCTTGTAGTGGTATAGCCATGACAATATGTGTCTAAAAACCGGCTGTTTGGCGGGTAGCCGGCTCTGCATGTGCAGAATGTCCCGTTGCGCGAATGCGCGATTTGGAGAAACCCGGAATCGGGCCAAAAGTCAAGAATCGACCAACGGTAGCGCGGAGCCTGGGCGTGGGGTAGGGGAGGGCTTGGGATCAAGCGGAGCCGTAACGTCAGCCGTGTGACCTGGAGTAACGCCGGCGAGCGCCCGCTTGCGCAGATAATCCGAAACGGGGCATTTTTGCTGGTGGGCTTTTTCGCAGATTTTATCTGCCGTTTCCCGGCTTACTTTGAAACTTAAGGTAGGCATAACGAGGCCAAATCTGTTCAAAGCCTCAAATCATGACGCTTAATTCCAAATCAATTTTTGGTTATTCTGACTCGGAAAAACCTATTGGTCGATTCTGAGCTATAAGTCCCTGAATTAGCGGGAGACCATGTAATTAAGTCGTTAGTGGCCTCTAATATAACAGCGTAATCACCGGCAGAGTTATTTGGAATGACGGCCATGCCAAAAGGTGACTGAAAGCCAGATAATGCGGTGATTTCATAGCTAAGATAGAAAACAGAAGGATCACCACTGACGTCCAGGATAGGATTAAAACGCAATTTAGCGGGACCAATAAGGGTTTCCGGCATATTTGATATTTGAAATGAGTGTTCTGTGTTTGTAGGTGGTGAACCAACAATAATGAGCGTGACCATAGATAGAGGATTACCCTCACTATCATAGTAAACAGGGCCAGAGTAACTTTTAGATAAAAAGTTGAAAACGCGCATTTTACTGCCTGCGGGTATATTAATTTCAGTGATTCCGCTTTGTATGATTACGTTTGTCGGCGCTGCTGCTAGTTTAAAGGCGCAAAGCGCAAATAGAAAAGTCGTGGCGATTATTTTATATAGGTTGTTCATTTTTGTAAAATTGCGAATTAAGCGATTTGTTAACTTCCGGTACGTATCCCCTGCAAGTCAATAGGAGGTGGATCTTAAGCCATTCTGTTGCGGTCGGTTCAACCATATAGCCACTGTTCATTTTACATCTAGGGCAAATTCTACCTATGGCTGCGTTTGTGTCGGATTCTTTATCGTTTAGCATGGGCGAAAAGCTCTACCCTCAAAGTATAATAAAACACATTCCGTTCCGTGCCAGACCGCAGCAACCTTACGTTCGGAAAGCATCTTTGCTTTATTAAACGCTTCGCTTTCGGAGTCACACATGGCATCTTCGCGTGTAGGGTTATCTGGATCTCCAACACTCCACACGCCTGCACCACCCGGAAAACAAGATGAATCAATCGCACTCATACTTTTATTACCGAGATATGCGGTTAAAGTTCACGTATTGCCCGAATAGAACGGGGGACGTAGCAAATTCCGGTGGTTATAAAAACGGTAACGAATCCCCATGCAACGTAGTGCGTCCAAGGGACTAGACTGAAAAGCCCTTTCATCATGTGGAATGACGCGTACGCCAGAAACCAGAACATGAAGGGTGTCATGATCCGGTAAGCCTCGCGCTCGGCTGCTCGGTCGCTGTTTGATCGGCGTGCCATTATGCGCCCTTATTCAAGGCCTGGTATAGGCGGAAGGGGTATACGCTCCTGGGGATCGGACGGAGGGGCGTGCGGGTCGTTAAACTCCGGTAGTTTTAATTCACGGCGCTGCTGTAATGCGGTGACATAAACCGTCGATAGCAATTGCTCAATATCGACGCCAGCAAGGTGAATTTCTATCAGGTCTGAGACCGGTGGGGCGTAGCTGATTTCGGCAAGGAGTTGTTTTCGAGCTTCGGCGAAAGGCTCAAGTAAAGCTTCATCAATATGGATGGCGATTTTCATGGTAATTTAGAAGCGAACGTTACGGAAATGAAAACACGTTGAAAGAATTGAGCCGGTGAAGGCGAGCCTTGTATAGTGACGGTGCGCAGTGACGTGTTACGCAATTCGGTAATTTCGCGCAGCGTTTTATTTATCGTGGGCCAACCACTGTCATAAGGAGCCTGGTCTAATTCCAGTGTGAAAGTTTGAAGCATAACGGATTTGCGTTCGGCTGGTCCGTAGGGTTCGGCAATCCAGTCTTTGGCTAGAGAGTTTTTCCATGAAGTGATGAGTTCGGCCGTCCAAAGGCTACCGTTGATCAGTTCAATAGATGACTTGGCCTGGGTGGCGCGGTCAGCCGTCGCGGTGCGTAGTTTACCGAGTTCGGACGAGGTGTTTGCTATCTGCAAATCCAAGTCGTTAGGTTCCGACCGATGAAGCATGGTGATGGCGATGGCGATTAGCCAAAGCGCGGCGCCGGCCGCGAGGATCGTAAGGGAATTTTTGCTTGGTTTCTTCATTTTGAAGCGGGCTGTAGGATGAAAACACCGGAAATAATCCAAGAGGGACCGTTAAAAAGTTTTGGCCGTTGGGTGACGATTTTCCAAGGCAAAGAGGTATCGCCAAGGGCATCGTAAAAGCGAAAGTAGGGACCAACCTCAAGGCCGATGCCGGCATGGGCGAGCCCTTCAATCGTGAAAGTGTCGCCCGCTACCTTTATCGCGGTCACGTCGATTTCATTAGGTAGATTCTGCTCAAGAATCTGCATAAGGCGCGGCAATCCGCGTGGAGTCGAGCCGACGTCGGCGATAAGAAGATCCGCTTCGGCGATGACTTTTTGATACTTCGTCCGTGTGGTAAGTTCTGACTGGAGCATGGTCAGTTCCTCGGACTTGCGTTGTTGTTCCTTTTCTGTCCGACGAATATCTACTTCGTGCCAGGCGATGAATAATAACGCGGTCAAAGCGAGCAATCCCCCGGCAATCGTAGTGATTAGCGACGCATTTACCGGCGATTCAGGCGGGAGGAAATTCGACGGATCGTTTAGGGGTATATTCCAGGCCTCGGCGATAAAATCGTTGGCTAACAAGATGGTCGGCGCGGGGTCCGTCAGGATCTCCAAGGGCGGGGATGAGAAAGAGACTAAAGACACGGCGGGTGCCGTGGTGGCTTGCGTGACCTGGCTGCTAACGATTTCGCGGGTGCGTTCGGCTACCATATCGTCAAATTGATAGACGTGTCTGCCGCCTTGATCATCGCGAGCGTAGATCAACGATATTTCGTCCGCTGCCAGGATGGCCATTGAATAGCCTCGCGTGGCAAACGAAGGAAGACGTTCAAGCCATGAAAGGAGCGGAAAGGCCGCTTCAATGACGACACCCAAAGGTTCAAGGGTCGCGTGCAGCCGGTGCAGTCTGGCAACCCGCTCTATGCTTAAATAGGTAACGGCGGCTTTCTCGGTGGCGATGGGAGGTTGCGCGGCCCATGCCGCTACGTTGTTTTCCAAAACAGGATAATCGTGCTGCAAAGCCCGTTGAATGGATTTTCTACGGCCCATA
>CANIWJ010000139.1 GCA_947471035.1 Verrucomicrobiota bacterium | reverse complement strand
TGAAGAAGTTGATGATGTTTTCCGGTTTGCCGCGGAACTTGGCTCGCAGGTCTTCGCGCTGGGTGGCGACGCCGACCGGGCACGTATTGAGATGGCAAACACGGAACATGGCGCAGCCGCCGGCGATGAGGGCGGCGGTGCCGAAGTTGAACTCCTCGGCGCCGAGCAGGGCGGCGATGATGATATCGCGCCCGGTCTTCATGCCGCCGTCGGTGCGGAGGACGACGCGGCCGCGGAGCTGGTTCATCATGAGCACCTGATGGGCCTCGGCGACGCCGATTTCCCAGGCGGAGCCGGCGTTTTTGATCGAGGCGAGCGGCGAAGCGCCGGTGCCGCCATCGTGACCGGAGACGAGCACAACGTCGGCGTAGGCCTTGGCCACGCCAGCGGCGACGGTGCCGACACCGGAGGCGGAAACGAGTTTAACGCAGACCTTGGCGCGCGGGTTCACCTCCTTGAGGTCGAAGATGAGCTGGGCCAGATCCTCGATGGAGTAGATGTCGTGGTGCGGCGGGGGCGAGATGAGCATGACGCCGGGCACCGAGTAGCGGAGCTTGGCGATGAGCGGGGTGACCTTGGCGCCGGGCAACTGGCCACCTTCGCCGGGCTTGGCGCCCTGGGCCATCTTGATCTCGATTTCCTTGGCCGAGGAAAGGTAGGCGGCGGTGACGCCGAAGCGGCCGGAAGCGACCTGCTTGATGGCGGAGTTGGCGTTGTCGCCGTTGGGGCGGACATTGAAACGATCAGGGTCTTCGCCGCCCTCGCCCGAGTTGGATTTGCCGCCGATGCGGTTCATCGCGATGGCGAGCGCCTCGTGCATCTCAGGGGAGAGCGCGCCGAGGGACATGCCGGCGGTGGTGAAGCGGCGGCGGATTTCCTCGATGGGGTCCACCTCGTCGAGCGGGATGGCCTTGGCGGGGTCGAAACGGATTTTGAGCAGGTCCTTGAGCGCAACGGGGGCGTGTTCGTCGCCCTGGGTTTTCCACTCTTGGTAGCCGGCGAAATCGGGCGCTTTGATGAACTTGTTCATCGAGGCCACGACCTTGGGATTCCAACCGTGGAATTCGCCTTCGCCGCGCTTGTTGACGCGGTAGTAGCCCTCGGGCTGAAGGGCGAGAGCGGTGCCCTCGACGGGCGCGGCCGGGAAGGCCTTGGCGTGGCGGCAGAGGGTCTCGCCGGCGATCTGGAGGTAGTCGATGCCGCCAATGGGCGAGGCGGTGCCGGTGAAGCACTCGGCGATGACTTTGGAGGAAACGCCAAGGGCTTCGAACATCTGGCCGCCGCGGTAGGAGGCGAGGGTGCTGATGCCCATCTTGGCCATGATCTTGTAGAGGCCGGCGTCGATGGTGTCGCGGAAGTTGGCGAGGGCCTTGGCGGGCTCGACCGGTTTGGCGGTCTTGCCGGTGGCGGCGAGCTGGGCGATGGTGCAGAGCGCGAGAGTCGGGTAAACGGCGTTGGCGCCGAAGCCGAGGAGGGTGGCGATCTGATGGACTTCGCGGGCCTCGCCGGTCTTGGCGACGAGGTCGGCCTGAAGACGGAGGCCGGCGCGAACGAGTTGTTGATGCACGGCGCCGACGGCGAGGAGCATGGGGATGCCGGCCTGCTGGGCGGTGACGCCACAATCGGCGATGACGACGAGCTTGGCGCCGTCACGCACGGCCTTCTCGGCGGCGGCGGCGAGAGCCTTGATGGCGGGTTCGAGGTTAACGGAGGCATTGGCCGCGCCGGGGGCGGCGATGGCGGAGAAATGCGCGGAGAGGGTGGCGATGCGGCCCTTTAGCACGGGCAGTTCGACGAGCGCGGCGAACTCGTGGTGGAGGAGCACGGGCGAATCGAGTTCGACGAGGCCGGTGCTGGCGGGGAGTTCCTCGAAGAGGCCGAGCCGGCCGCCGAGGAGCATGTTGAGCGACATGACCGCCTTTTCGCGGACGGAGTCGATGGGCGGGTTGGTGACCTGGGCGAAGAGCTGCTTGAAGTAGGTATAAAGCAGGCGCGGGCGGCGCGAGAGGACGGCGAGCGGGCAATCCTCACCCATGGAACCGGTGGGCTCGAGGCCTTCGGCGAGCGGGGTGAGCACGAGTTCGACCTCGTCGCTCTCGTAACCGAAGGCGATCTGGCCGGGAAGGAGCAGCTCAGGCGCTTCGAGGGATGGAGCGGGGATGGGACCGGCGTGGGTCTGGAGGTTGACCAGATGACCGTCGCACCACTCGCGGAAGTGCGGGGAGGAGGTGATAGCGGTCTTTACCTCGGCGTCGCGGAGGAATTGGCCGGTGGCGAAGTCGATGGCGATCATGCGGCCGGGCCCGAGGCGGCCGGACTCGATCACCTTGCCGGGGAAGTCGTGTACCAGGCCGGCTTCGGAGGCGAGGATGACGTAGCCGTCGTCAAAAATCTTGTAGCGGGCGGGGCGCAGGCCGTTGCGGTCGAGAGTGGCGCCAATGACTTTGCCATCGGTGAAGACGACGGCGGCGGGACCGTCCCACGGCTCGATGACGGCGGAGTGGTAACGATAGAAGGCGCGGGCCTCGGGGGTGAGGGTCTTGTCCTTTTCCCAGGCCGGGGGCATCATCATCGTCGCGGCGTGCAGGGGATTGCGGCCGCCGAGGGTGAGGAGCTGGAGGGCGTTGTCGAAAGAGGCGGAGTCGGAGCCGGAGGGCTGGACGAGGGGCTTGAGGTCGTCGAAACGGTCGCCCCAGACGCCGTGGGCGGTGGAGTTTTCGCGGGCGCGCATCTGGTTGCGGTTGCCGCGGATGGTGTTGATCTCGCCGTTGTGCGCCATCATCCGGAAAGGATGAGCCAAGTGCCAGGTGGGGAAAGTGTTGGTCGAGTAGCGCTGGTGAAAAATCGCAAACGCGGTGGTGAAGAGCGGGCTCTTCAGGTCGGGGTAGAATTTCTTGATCTGGGCGGGGGTGAGCAGGCCCTTGTAAACGATGGTGCGGCTGCTGAAGGAGCAGATGTAGAAGCCGGGGATCTTGGCCCCGAGGACGAGACGCTCGGCCGAGTTGCGGGCGAGGAAGAGCTTGCGCTCGAACTCGTCGTCCGAGGTGTCGTCCTTGCGGGCGACGAGGGCCTGCACGATGAGCGGCTGGGTATCGAGGGCCTTGCGGCCGAGGCAGGAGGAATCGGTGGGAACTTCGCGCCAGCCGAGGAAGGCGAGACCTTCGGCCTTCACGGCAGTCTCGACGATTTTTTTGCAGTGGGCCTGGGCGTAGTCGTCGTCCACCGGCAGGAAAATCATGCCGACGCCGAGATCGGAGTCCTTGAAGAGGGGCTTGTTGATCGAGGCGAGGTAGTCCTTGAAAAACTCGGTGGGGACCTGGGTGAGCAGGCCGGCGCCGTCGCCGGTGACGGCGTCGGCATCGATGGCGCCGCGATGGGCGAGGGCCTTGAGGGCGGAAATGGCGCGATTAAGCACGTCGTAAGAACGCTCGCCGGTGAGCTTCGCGATGAAGCCGACGCCACAGGCATCATGTTCTTGGTCAAAGGAATAGAGCGGAGACGGAATGATCGTGGCCATGGATGCGAAAAGTGGTGAGGCGGCGAGCCGCCTAGGGAGTTATGCAAGAACCGCGCCGCCGAGCCGAAGGATAAGCGCACGGATTTGCGGGCATTAGTTAAGTGGCGGAAGCAGGGGGCGAGCGAAATTTTGTCAAGGCACGGGGGGTATTCGGTCGTTACGGAGAAATAAAGTCAGGGCACATGCAGACCGGCCGCACGGGCGAGCGCGAGTTGGCGGTTATCGAAGCTCAAAAAGGCTGAGGCTTTGAGGTGGAGCGCGGCGGCGACGTGGAAAACATCAAAGGCGCGGGTGCCGAGGAGGACGCTGTGGGTGGCGGTGAGTTTACGCGCCTGAGCGAGCACCGGCGGAAGTGGCAGCGTAAACGGGAGGAGCGCTCCGGCGACGAGATCGGCGTGGAGCCGCTCTTCGGCTTCTACGAGATCAGCACGAGAGGATTCGCGGCGGAAAAGACGTAACTGGAGAGCGTTTTCCATCTCGAATTGCTGCCACGTGGTGAGGATTAGCGGCTGGGCTACGGCGCTGACGGCGGCCAGGGCGGCGGGAGTATTGGCATCCGCTAAATACAACGAGACCAACAAGCTGGTATCGGCATAAACCGGCGCACTCATAGATCCCCGCGTCCTTCGGCCACGAGATCGGCATGGGTGAGGGTGGAGCGAACGGCGGGCGGGAGTGGCCGCTGACGCCAGTAATCGCGGAGAGCGGCAGGTGTTTCGGCAGCCGAAGCGACAACTGCCGGGGTAATGGGCGATAGGCGCGCGACAGGATGATTGCGACGGGTAATGATGATCTCCTCCCCTTGTTCGACTTCTGCAATCATGGCAGCCAACCCATGTTGGACGGAACGGATGCTGACGCTTTTCATGTCTAACATAATGTTAGACATTTTCGCCAAGTCAAGAAAGGGCCGGAAGCTCGACTCGCAGTGCTGCGCGCTTACGACCAGCTCTGACCAGCCGAGCCAGCGGGTTTAACCCCATACCGGACGCGGAGGGAGTTAGCTATCGTGACCTGCGGTTAATGCGTGGAAGGCCAACGGCCTCAATCAGCCGACCAAAGGGGTCGAGTCCACACGTTTCCGCCAACCCAACCAATCCATCATGAAACCCTTCGCTCCCTACGCTCTTATCGCCTCCGCTGTCCTCGTCGGGGGCTGCGCTTCCGCCGGCTACGACAAGGCCGCCGACACCTCCATCTCCATGCGCGAAACCGCCAACAGCATCTCCCGCGGCAGCGCCCAGGTGGATGCCACCCTGGCGACCTTAACCGATCTGGTGAACAGCCCGGCCGAGAACATCAAACCCCAGTTCCAGAAGTTCGACGACTCCGTGACTAAACTCGCCTCTCTGTCCAAAGAAGTCGGCGAAGACGCGGCCGACATGGAGAAACAGGGTTCCGCCTACTTCAAAAAGTGGGACGAGGAGCTGGCCAAGATCAACAACGAGGACATTCGTTCCCGCAGCACCGAGCGCAAGACCGAGGTCTCCGAGCGCTTCAGCCGCGTGCGAGTGAGCTACGTGCGCGCCAAGAACGCGTTCACCCCTCTGATGTCCAACTTGAAGGATATCCGCACCGCGCTGGCCACCGATCTCACCGGAGCGGGCCTCGCCTCGATCCGCTCCACCGCAAACCAAGCCAAGGCGGACGCCGGGCCGTTGCGTGATTCGCTAGACGCGCTGGCGGCGGATTTCCGCGCGCTGGGCGTTTCACTGTCGAGCTCCAGTCCGGCGTCCCGGTAATACCAACAGCCCAAACCATTCGGTCTTTAACCGCAGATTTCACCGATGGGCACGGATATCCGCGCATTATAAGCGGATATCCGCATTACCTGCGGCGACGGACCGCCGCGAAGGCGAGAACGCCCAAGCCGGCAAAGGCGACATACGTGGCGGGTTCGGGTATCGCGGAGGCGGTAAGTTGCAAAAGGTCGCCGGCCTGGCCGAAGGTGTAGGTGTAACCGGCGATGGTGGTTCCGAGTTCAAAGCTGGTGGCACCGATGCTGGCGAGGGCGGAGCCGGTGGCGTCGATCAACGTGTAGGTGCCGGCGGTGAAGCCGCCGGAATCGGAGAAGTTTACCGTGACGACCGCAGAAGCGGGGCCGGTGAGCGTGCCCCCTGAAACGCGGATGAGGTCGCTGACCGAGCCGAGCTGGAAATCGAGAATCGAGCCGGCGTTGAGAGTGAGTCCGCCGGTGAACGTGAGCGTTCCGGGAGAATTACCAGGGGCGAGAACCGCGCCACTCGCGATCGTGCCGACGCCGCCGATCGTGCCTGCGCCGCCGAGAGTGGCACCGTCGGCGACGAAAACGGCGCTGTTGGCGAGGGATCCGTTGACCAGTAAAGTGCCGACGTTGACGAAGGTATCCCCAGCGTAGGTGTGGGCGTTGGTCAGGTTCGCAACCCCGCCGCCAATAAACGTAACCGAACCGGAGCCGGAAATGACCCCGCCGACCGCATATGCGTTCAGCTGATTGAAGCGGAGCGCCGCGTTGTTTACGATGGCTCCCGTGATCACGCCTTGGGTTCCACCGTTGCCCAGCTCAAGGGTACCGGCACTGACGCGGAGATTGCCGGCGAAGGCGGAGTTGTCGGCGGTCAGGGTGAGCGTGCCCGCGCCGGTCTTGTACAGGGTGTAGGCACCGGTGAGAGCGCCGCCCAGGGTGAGGGTGGTGGCGGTAGCGGTGTTGACCGTCGAGTTGGCAGTGAGGGTGACGTTGTTATTGAGCGTCTGGGTGGCGGTGGACGCCAAGGTGCCGCTGTTCAGCGCGATGGTGCCGGAGCCGATGTCGGAGGCGCTGCTGACCAGAAGGGTGCCCGCACTGACGCGGAGATCGCCAGCGAAGGCGGAGTTGTTGTAGATGAACAACAGGGAACCGGCGCCGGTTTTGTCCAAGGTATAGGCACCGGTGAGCGGACCACCGAGGGTCAGCGTGGTGGCGGTGGCGGTTTTGACCGCGGAGTTGGCCGCGAGGACCAGGGAGTTGTTGAGGGTAAGGTCGGACGTGGTGGCGAGGGTGCCGCCGTTCAGGGTGAGGCTGCCGGAGCCGACGTTGGCGGGGTTGCTGATGCTCAGGGTCGCGCCGGCACCGACGGCGAGGTTGCCGGAGTAAGCGGAGTTGTCGGCGTTGAGCACGAGGGTGCCGGTGCCGGTTTGGGTGAGGGCGTTGCTGCCGGAGAGTGAGCCGTCGAGCGTGAGGGTGGTGGCGTCGGCGGTGTTGATCGTTGAGTCGGCTTGGAGCGAGACGCTGTTGTTCAGGGTCAGGGACGCGGTGTTGGCCAAGGTGCCGCTGTTCAGGGTGAGATTGCCGGTCCCGATGTTGGCGGCGCTGTTCACGCTTAGAGTGCCCGCGTCAATGCGGAGATTGCCGGCGAAAGCAGAGTTGTCGGCGGTCAAGGTGAGCGTGCCCGCGCCGGTCTTGTCCAGGGTGTAGGCGCCGGTGAGGGATCCTCCGAGGGCGAGCGTGGTCGCGGTGGCGGTGTTGACCGTGGAGTTGGCGGTGAGCGCGACGTTGTTGCTGAGCGTCTGGGTGGCGGTGGACGCCAGGGTGCCGCCGTTCAGGGTGAGATTGCCGGACCCGATGTTGGCGGCGCTGCTGACCAGAAGCGTGCCCGCGCTGACGCGCAGATCGCCAGCGAAGGCGGAGTTGTTGTAGGTGAACAACAGGGAACCGGCGCCGGTTTTGTCCAAGGTATAGGCACCGGTGAGCGGACCACCGAGGGTCAGCGTGGTGGCGGTGGCGGTTTTGACCGCGGAGTTGGCCGCGAGGACCAGGGAGTTGTTGA
>CANIWJ010000138.1 GCA_947471035.1 Verrucomicrobiota bacterium | reverse complement strand
TGGCACCGTGCGCACCTCCTGGGCTTGTCGGTTTGGGCCTGCGAAATTGACGGACACATTTTGACCGCTGATCAACTTTCTCGGCTCAATACGTGGATTGGCGCGCTCGGAGCCTGGCGCTGTTCGCAGCTCGACCATTACCAGACGCAACGCGTCTTAATTCTGGTGATTTTCGGCGACCTGGAGCGCGTCCCCATCGGTAACGGGTCGGCTGGCCGGTGGTCGTCCTCTGCGTTTTTTCGCCTGAAAATTGCTCCGCAGCAAACCGGGGAGACTCAACAGGTCTTCCCCTTTTAGCTCTGCCAACTGCTCAATCAAACGGGCGGCAAAGTGCTTATGGTCAACGTGAAAGCTGCTTAGTTCTTTTTCCAGCGTCGCCACTGCTGCCTCATTTGTAAACAGAAGTAACCGAGTGTTTTTCATAGTGAACATTTATGAACACTTGACATCACGCGCAACTTATTAGAACTCATGTTCTATAAGGGCTTAGGACGTAACTTGATACACAATATTCATTGTGCGTTAAGGTATTGATCTGCCTTTAGACTAAAATGCTTCTCAACCGGATCTGCTGCAATGTTGGAAAACCGTGAAAACAGAATTCTTCGGCTGCCAGAAACGATGCCAAAACTATCCATATCAGAAACAAATCAGGCTATTCCTGATTAAAACCCATCCAGGTATTGTGAACCTGAAAGATTTACCCCCTGAAACTATGAACTACCGCACACTTGGCGCCACTGGTTTTAAAGTATCCGCACTTGCCTATGGAGGATCGTCCTTAGGCTCTGCCTTTCGTGATATTGATGAATCAGAGGGAATCCGCTCGGTCCATGTTGCCCTCGACAACGGCATCAACCTTATCGATACCGCGCCTTATTATGGAGCAACCAAAGCCGAAACAGTTTTAGGTAAAGCCCTGCGCGGCATAAGACGCGACCGCTATATACTAGCGACCAAAGTCGCTCGTTACGGCCCGGATATTAAGGATTTTGATTTCTCCTCAGCGCGTGTGTTGCGCAGCATTGATGAAAGCCTGGCCCGGATCGGGGTTGACTACATTGATTTCATCCAAGTCCACGACATGGAGTTCGGTAATCTCGACCAAATCATCCATGAAACCATTCCCGCCCTGCGCAAGGCGCAGGCGAACGGGAAAATTCGGTTCGTCGGTATTTCCTGTTTACCGGTAAAGCTCTTGAAGAAGGTCATGGATCAGGTCGCAGTCGATCAAATCCAAAGCTATTGTCACTATTGCCTGAACGACACCGCACTTTCGGACCTCCTGCCCTACCTACAGCAAAAAGGCGTGGGCATTTTCAACTCTGCCCCCCTAGCGATGCGGTTGCTGAGCAACGAAGGCCCGCCCGACTGGCACCCTGCCCCAGCCCAATTACGCGCCAAGTGCGCCGAGGCGGCCGCGTTTTGCCGCAAACACGGCACCGATTTAGGCAAGCTTGCTTTGCAGTTCTCCATGGCAAATCCAGCCATGCACACCCACATCGTAGGCACTGCCAGCCCTGCCCGCGTGTTGCAAAATATTGCCGACGCCGAGGCCGCGCTTGATCCAGCCCTGCTCGCAGAGGTTCAGAGGATCCTCGCGCCCGTCCACAACCTGACCTGGTCCTCCGGCCGTCTGGAAAACAACTAACGCTCCGGAATCCTTCGATCTCCACACCATGAAAACACTTCTTATTGATGCCCCGGGAAAATTTTCCTTCGGCGAAAAACCCATTCCCGGCGTCTCTCCCGGTGAGGTTTTGCTGCGCATTCGGCGCTTGGGTTTCTGCGGATCCGATTTGAGCACGTTTCGCGGCGGTAATCCGCTGGTTTCTTACCCTCGGATTCCCGGACATGAAATCGCCGCCACCATCGAAGTGGTTTCCGAAGGAGTACCTGCCTCGTTTAAAATCGGACAAGCGGTCACTGTCATGCCCTACACCACTTGCGGCAAATGCAGTTCCTGTCGCCAAAAACGGCACAACGCCTGCCGCCATAATCAGACGCTGGGGGTACAACAAGATGGTGCGTTTACCGACTTCATTGTCACGCCTTGGGAGAAACTGGTGCCAGCAGAAGGTCTCGACCTTCAAAAACTAGCACTCGTGGAACCGCTGGCCGTTGGTTTCCACGCGGTCACGCGCGGTCGCGTTACGGCGAGTGATGTGGTGGTTGTTTTTGGCTGCGGCATGATCGGGCTGGGGGCGATTGCCGCCGCCGGTCTTCATCGCAAAGCGGTAGTCGTCGCGGTGGACATCGAGGACACAAAACTCGCCGTGGCCAGGAAAGCCGGCGCCACCCACGTGATTAACTCCCGCACCGAAAACCTGCATGAACGCCTCCGATCCCTAACCGACGGACACGGTCCTGATGTGGCCATCGAAGCGGTGGGAAATCCCGCCACCTTCACTGCCGCCGTGGACGAAGTGGGTTTCGCCGGACGAGTCGTTTACATCGGCTATGCCAAGGCCCCCGTTTCTTATGAAACGAAATTCTTTGTGATGAAAGAGCTCGATATTTTAGGCTCACGTAACTCGACCCCCGAGGATTTCCGCGACGTCATCGCCATGCTATCGTCCGGCCGTTATCCGGTCGCCGATACTATCACGCGCACCGTGCCATTTGCAGATGCGGGCGATGCTTTGGCTGCATGGTCGGCCAATCCGGGTGAGATCACAAAAATCCACGTCGAACTCTAAGCGGTTGCCCGTCCCCACTGTAAGCCATGTCTATTATTGATTCGCATCACCACTTCTGGCGCTACACCGAGGCCGATTACGGGTGGATCCCCCCCGCGTGGGAGCAAATCCGTCGTGACTTTGGCCCGGCGGATTTGTTTCACGAAATCTCCACTGCCGGAGTGGATGGAGTCATTTCTGTCCAGGCACGCCAGTCGCTCGTCGAGACCGAGTGGTTACTGGACTTAGCCACTCGTCATGACTTCATCCGCGGCGTGGTCGGCTGGGTTCCGCTCAAGGACGACGATATCGAAAGTCACTTGGATCGTTACGCCCAGCAACCCAAGCTGCTAGGCTTCCGGCACGTGCTCCAAGACGAGCCCGACGATGCCTACATGCTCAGCTCAGATTTTAATCGAGGCTTACGCGCCCTTACCCGACGTGGTTTTGCCTACGATCTACTCATTCACGAACGAATGTTAACCAACGCCATCTTCTTGGTGGATCAGCATCCCAATCAGACTTTCATTCTCGATCACATAGCCAAACCACCCATCGCTTCCGGAGGGATCGAGCCTTGGGCGAAAAATATCCAAACCTTGGCGCAACGGCCAAATGTCGCGTGTAAGCTTTCTGGAATGGTTACCGAAGCCGATGTGCAGACTTGGACTCCCGTACAACTCCAGCCTTATTTTGATGTTGTTTTGGCGTCCTTCGGACCGAAACGCCTGCTTTTTGGCTCTGATTGGCCAGTGTGTTTGGCGGGATGCTCTTATCTTCGTTGGAAGCAAACCGTTGAAAACTGGATTATGAAACTCAGCGAAAGCGAACGATCCAGTATCTGGAGTGATAATGCCGCTAAACTGTATCGCCTAGCCCGTGGTTAACCGACGTCTGCGCTGGGTGGATGCTTTCCGCCGCGCTCAGCCTGTAACGAGATCAGTCCCACAGCCTACTTCGCGCGTCCCGCGAACCCGGCCGTGAGCACCGGTAAACGGTAAACCGCTCCCCGGCCGACCACGTAGAGCGTTTTCTTATCCACTCCTGAAAACGCCAGATTCTGCGGTGGTTTGGGCGTGGGAATTATCCCCAACGCCTGGCCCTCGGTCGTGAAAACCTCGATCCCGAGCGTGGTCGCTACGTAGAGACGTCCGTCCGCATCCACCGCCAAGCCATCGGCTCCGCTCGTCGCCCCGGTCTCCGTCTGGCGAAACGCCGCCAACTTCGCAAAATCGCGCCGCTCACTCAGCGCTCCGTCTTCCGCCACCGTGTAGGCCAGCACATATTCGCCCGCCGTATTCGCCAGATAGAGCGTGTGTTCATCGCGGCTCAGTTGAATGCCGTTAGGACGCGCCACATCCGTGATCAAACGCCGCAAACCCGCCTCTGCCGTGTAATAATAAACCGAGGGCGGCGGCCCGGCCGGCTGTCCGGGTTTCGCCGCCACGCCAGGATCGGTGAAATAGATTCCGCCCCGCCGATCCGCCACCAAATCGTTGGGTCGCCCGAAAGCCTGGCCATCGAACGACTCCGCGTAGGTCTTCACCTGGTCCGCCGGATAAATCACCCCCAGACGAGGCGCGGCTGTTTGAACCCCCACCAGCAGCCCCTGCGGTGTCCAAGCGAGGGAGTTGGTCCCGTTGGTATCGGTTAAAAACACCGAAACCGTGCCATCAACGGCGACCTGACTGATCCGGCTGGCACGCGTTTCCGTGAAAATCAAGCTGCCGTCCGGCATCGCCAAGGGGCCCTCGGTGCCCTCGAAACCGTCGCGGATCAGCTCGAAGCGCGAACCTTCGGCCACCACGCCGGGAATCGCGGCGAGAACTCCGGGCTCGGCCGAAACACTAACGGCCGCGAAGCCGACCAAGCAGCACAACTGGAGCGCAATCTGGCGAAGCCAGTTAAGGCGGATAAGAAAATTAACCATGCGGCTCCGGGAGCAGGAAGCCCGCCAGTGCCGCATCTAAAGCCGCCGCGCCACCCATGCGCTCCGCGCCGAAACTTCGCATGTCCTCGGCCAGCGCGGCTCGCCAGACGCGCCCGCCCAACCCCTCCGTATTGCCCAGCAACTCGATGCGGGCGCAGTGCAGCGCCTGCCGAGGCAGCAGGAGTTTGGCGGCCAGCTCAGGGATCCAACCCCGGTCGATAAACTCCAGATAACAACGCGCATCCGGGCCGTAGATTTTGTCCCCCACCACTGGAAATCCGAGCCATTGCGCATGCGCCCGGATCTGGTGCTTGCGCCCGGTCTCGATCCGCACCTCCGCCAGCGTGTATCCGCCCGCGACCAGCAAAGGTCGGAAATGCGACCGGGCAGGCTTTCCGTCCGGCCGCACCGTGGTCTTCACGAAAACCGGGCTGTGTTCGTCGTCGCCCAACGGTTGATCCACACTCACCGGCCCAGCCAATTCTCCGACCAGCAAGGCGAGGTAGGTTTTGCGAATGCGGCCGGCTTGTAATGCTTTTTGGAGACGGCTTGCCGCCCGTTCATCCTTGGCGAAAAGCACGATCCCGCTCGTCTCGCGATCAAGCCGAAAAATCAAATGCGCTTTGGCCAGGCCGAAACCTTCTTTGACCGCACCGGCCAGACTCGACCACGGCCCCGCCTTGGAGGGATGACAGACGACGTCGCCTGGCTTGTTAAACGCCAGCACATCGTCCTCGTCGGCGAATCGCCAGGCGGTCAGCTCCGCAGCTCCGATCATCCGGACTTTGGACAGATCCTGCGGCCTCGGCGGCCAGGCGCACACGCGCAGGCGACCGCCATAAGTGCCGTCGTCGCCGGGTGCGATCGCCGAGCTCACGCCGAGCCTCCACCAGACTGCGTCACCCGACTAAGTCGGAAACGGGCAAGCACCGCCGCGCCGAGTCGGGCCGACCACGGTTTCGGCACCCGCGCGGATAACGCCGCGACCAGCCAGTTACCCCAACCGCTGACCACTTGGGCGCGACCAGCGGCGAGCGCCCGCCATGTGGTTAACACCACGTCTTCGCTAGTTTGCCCCCAACGATCGCTGACCGCGCCCTGCTTCAAGCCGGCGCGTTTAAAAAACTCCGTCGCGGTCGGCCCCGGGCACACCGCCAAAGCACGCACACCGCTGCCACGCAGCTCCTCGTTTAACGCCAGACTCCAGTGCAGCAAAAAGGCCTTGGTCGCCCCGTAGGTGGCCAAAAACGCCGTGGGCTGAAACGCGGCCGTGGAGGCGATATTCACCACCGCCCCGCCCCGTTGTTTGAGCAAAGGCAGCAAGCGCAGCGTCAAATCCACCACCGCTCGCATATTCACATCCATCATTCCGAGTTGATGCGTGCGCTCCACCTCGTCGCTGCGACCGTAGCCGCCGAAGCCGCTGTTGTTGATCAAAAGGACTTTGCCAACCGGACACACGTTTTCGAGGTGCCGCAGCACCGTTTCCGCCGCCTGCGCCAGAGCGTGAGAATCCGCTAAATCCACCGGAACATGGCAGGACTTAAGCTGACTAAAAATAATGTCCGGCTGACGGCGCGAAAGATTGCAAATGACCACATTTGAATTCAACTTCTGGGCGTGTTCGATGAACGCCTTCCCGATTCCGGAGGAGCCCCCCGTCACGATGATGACGGAATACTCGGACATCAATTTACGGAGCGTGTGCATACCACGACTTCGCACCCCTTCTGGCCAAGGTAAACCCAGATAAAAAAGAAATCATGAACAACACCCACGACCTGATCGTTTCCGGCATTCACCTAGAACTGACTCCGTCCTTGAAGCAGTTTGTTCAGGAAAAATCCGACCGGCTATTCCGTCACGAAGAGCGTATCATCCGCCTGCGCGTTGAGCTCGAGTGCGACCCGAAGCAAGATGTCGCCCACCGCTTCACCGCCAAAGGCCACATCGCTATCCACGGTCCCGATATGAATGCCTCCGTGAGCACTGATGAATGTCATAAAGCCGTTTCCATGTTGGTAGATAAACTCGACCGCATGCTGACCCGCCGCGCCCAACTGCAAAAAACCAAGCGGCATGTTGCCATCGCCATGCCGGAAGCTATCTGAAGAACTTTTCTAAGAGCATCCGTTCGCCGCGCCGCGACTAGTTAAGCGGTTAGCGTTTACCCCCCGGTGTCGGGGTCAGGACACCACCCGAAAACCCGCCGCCTCACCTTGGTCACGGCGGGTTTTCCATTTCTACACAACGCGCACCGAGGTAAACGCCCGCACGGAAAGACAAAAAAACGGACGACACCCAGATGGCATCGCCCGTTAAATGATTCGCGGTATAATTACCACGATGCCATTGCGTTACTTGATTTCTTTGTGGACCGTGTGGCGCTTGAGGAAGGGGTTGTACTTCTTCTTTTCGATGCGCTCGGTGACAGTCTTCTTGTTACGGAAGGTCAGATAACGGGAGACGGGTTTGCCCTCTTTGCGGGCTTCGGTGCATTCCAGAGTGACGAGTTCTTGGGCCATGGTGTGATTGGTTAAAAGGTAAGAACGCAACGTTCCGACTCGTCCGGCGCAAGCCCCGATTTCATTGATCGCAGATTTCATCGATCACACATCGTGCGCTCAAAAAATCCCGAAGGGCCGCCGAGGCCCGAAAGAAACGGCCCCCCTTTTTTGCCACGCCGTCCGGTCGGACAATTAACACACGGTTTCGGCCAATCGAAGCACGGTCGTAATCATGGATAAACGCTAGGATGTCCGGGCATACCAACTACTATGAGACTTCACTACCTCCTGCCCCTCGCTCTCCTCTCCCTCGGCCTGAACGCCGCCCCCGTGCCGGTCGAAACCGTCTCCGCACCAAGTCCGTGGTCGGTCACC
>CANIWJ010000137.1 GCA_947471035.1 Verrucomicrobiota bacterium | reverse complement strand
GGTGAAAGGAAAGAGGCGGCGCGCGCCGAGAAACTGGAAGGGCTCGGCGCGGGAGCTGTGTTCGAGGCGGTCGCACTTCAGGGCGAGGGCTCCGCCGGCGGTGATGGCGTCCTTGAGCGCGAAGAGCAGGTTTTCGCCCTCGTTTACCCAGACAAAGGAGACCCAGCGGCCGAAGGTGGCGCCGAGTTTTTCGACATCGTGGGAGTTGCCGACGCGCAGGCGGACCATGGAGACGCGGCGTTGCTCCTGGCCGCCGAAGAGGAAGCCGACGAGATCGGAGTGGCCGACGTGGAACGTGCCGAGCAGGGCGTCTTCGGGGGTGTCGAGAAAGCGGCGAAAGTCGGCGCAGCCCGGCCCGAGCACGCCGCGATGGGGGCGACCGTCGGCGACGCGGAGCTTGAGCATGAGCATTTCCTCGAAGGCGAAAAAATGGCGGAAAACCTCCCGCGTGGAGGGTTTGCGGCCAAGGATCGCGCGGAGGTAGGCGCGGGAGTGGCGGCGTTGTTCGCGCATGTTCAGCAGAGCCACGGCGGTGCCGAAGGCGCGGGCGGGGCGGAAGAGGGGCTCGGGCACCCAGCGGTCGGCGAGGCGGAGAAAGCGGTAGCCCCAGCTTGGGCCCGGATTTCGGGCGGGCGGTGAGATGGCTGCGGCGGGCGCGTTCATGACCAATCGATACGGAGTCGCCGGGTTTCGGATACGACGGAATGGAAGGGGCGACGCGCTTGCAGGAGATCGAAAAACGCCGCCTGGGGCAGCGGGTGCGGGGGCTCGCCGGGAGGGGCGGTTTCGAGGGCGATACGGCCGAGCGCGCCGGTGGACGAGGTGGAAAGGGCGAGGGCGTAGGCGAAGGTGCGGTCGCTGGCGCGGCCTTTGGCCAGCAGCCAGCCACCGCGTTCTTCGCCGCCGCAGAGCACGACGCGGGGGGCGTCGCAAAGCAGCGCGACGAGTAGGGCGCGGGCGGGCAGATCGTGGTCGCCGGTGATGGGGAAAAACTGGCGCACGGCGTGTTGCCGTAGAATGAGATTTTGCTGGACGGCGCTGGGGTGAATGGAGGTTTGGAACAGGGTCGGGCTCGGGTTGGGGAAGCTGTCGAGGTAACCCTCGAGGGTGCGCGTCTCGGCGTAGGTGGAGGCGTAAACTACCGTGTCGGATTCGCAGAGTTGGAGCGGCGCGAGGGTGGTGCCGAGGCAGAGCCCGAGCTGGGTCATGCGGCGGGTGCTGTTCTTGGGGAAGCGGTCCTTGAGGCGTTCGCGGGTGGCGAGGGCGTCCTCGGTGGCGGCGTCTTCCAGGTGCAGGGCGGTGATCCAACGTTCAAGCATGACGGAGTATAAGGGCGGCGTGGGCGCCGCCGAAGGCGTTACTGGTGCAGACGACGGCGTCGAAGGGCGCGAGGTCGAAGGGTGCGAGCGCGAGGTCGGGGGAAAAGCCGGGGGCGGAGGAGCCGATGGTGCCGGGGGCGCGACCGGCGTGGAGGGCGGCGCGGGCGAGCGCGAGTTCGACCAAGCCGCAGCTCCCGAGGGTGTGGCCGAGTGCGCCTTTCCAGGAGACGAGGGGCGCGCCGGGGAAGGCGGCGGAGAGCGCGGCGGCTTCGAGCCGACCGGCTTCGAGGGTGCCGGTGCCGTGGCCTTTTAACCAAACACGCCGCCCGGCTAGCAGGCGGGGCAGACCGGCGAGGCAGTGGGCGAAACCGGTGCCGTCGGGCCGGTTGGCGGTGAAATGGTGCATCTCGTTGTAGAGACTTTGGCCTTGGATCACGAAGTCGCCGCAGTCGCGGGTGAGCACGGCGAAGGCCGCGCCGTCGCCGAGGCCGATGGAGCCGTTGGGGCGATCCTGGTAGGGGGCGGGGTAGTCGGCGTTGAGGATTTTCAGGGCGTGAAAACCTCCGGCGACGAAGGGACTGATAAAATCGAAAGAGAAGACGAGGACCTCATCGGCCAAGTTGGCGGCGAGCAGGCGCGAGGCGTGCAGAAGGCCGAGGTGGGCGGAGACGCAGGCGTGGGAAAACACAGTGACGTCGAGGCCCCAGCCGAGGGCGGTGGCGACTTGGTTTACGCAGTGGATGGGGGTGGCGTAGTCGAGGTGGTTTTCTCCGCCCCGGCGGCGGTAGGCGTGGAGGTGGCTGACCCCGAAATTGCTCCCGGTGACGACCACGGGACGTCGGGGTGTGCCCCAATCAGTTTCGGGGATGCGGGCGGCGAGGGTGCGCAGTAGGGGGAGCCAGGAGGGCGGCAGGGTTTCGTCGTAGGCGTGGCCGGGGCAGAGCGCAATGGGGACGAGATCACCGCCTTCGCCGCCGTGGACGGGCACGGGTGCGAGCGCGGAGCGGCCGGCGAGCAGGGCGGCGAGGGTGGCGTGTTCGTCGCCGAAGGCCGTGAGGGTGCCGCAGGCGGAGAGGTGAATCGGCGGCAAAGCGGACATGCGGGCTGGCGGCGGGCTGGCTCAGGCGGGCAAGCGGGCGGGATCGGCATGGGCGCGCAGGTAGGCGCTGAGCGCGGTGATGCTGGCGAGCGCGGTGCGGGATTCTTCGCTGCTGGCGATTTTGATGCCGAATTCTTTTTCCAGCCGCACCACGAGTTCGAGGGCGTCGATCGAGTCGAGGCTGAGCCCGCCGCCGACAAGGGGCTCGTCGTCGGGGATGGAGGCGGGGGTGATGTCCTCGAGGCGGAGGGTCTCGACGATGAGGACTTTGAGTTGGTGGTTGAGTGGATCGGGCATGGCGGGAGCGGGAGGCGCGAAGGGTGTTAGACGGCGGCGCGGAGAACAAGGGAGACGTTGGCCCCGCCGAAGCCGGAGCTGTTTTTCAAAGTGAAGCGGGGGCAGCGGGAGAGGCTGGCGCGGGGGAGGTCGAGGCCTTCGCAGATGGGATCGGGGTTGAGCAAGGTGGGATTGCCCGGGGTGAAACCGTGGAGGGAGGCGAGCGCGCAAAACGCGGTTTCGAGCGCGCCGGAGAGGGACAGGCCGTGGCCGGTCTGGCCCTTGGTGCTGCTGATAGCCGGGCGGTGGCCAAGGTCGGAGAAGGTAGCGCGCAGGGCGAGGGCCTCGGCGCGGTCGCCGACGGGGGTGGAGGTGGCGTGGGCGTGGACGTAGTCGATCTCGCCCGGGGCGAGGGCGGCATCGCGCAAGGCCCGGCGCATGGCTTCGCGCAGGCCGGCTCCCTCGGGGTGGGAGGTGGCGACGGAGTGGCCGTCGGCGGCCTGGCCCCAGCCGATCAGCTCGGCGTAGATGCGGGCGGAGCGGCGGGCGGCGAGCTCGGGGCTTTCGAGCACGAGTACGGCCGCGCCGCCGGTGGGCACGAAGCCGTCGCGACCGGTGTCGAAGGGACGCGAGGCGGTGGCGGGGTCGGCGTTGGTGGAGAGGGCGCGCATGGGCACGAAGGGCAGGATGGTGTCGGCGTTGAGTTCCTCGGCACCGACGACGATCATGCGTTCCTGGCGGCCGAGGCGGATTTCATCGAGGGCGTAGCCGAGGGCGTGGGTCGAGGAGGTGCAGGCGGAGACGAAGCCGGTGACTGCGCCGGTGATGCGGTAGTGGGCGGCGAGGTTGAAGTTTAAGGTGCCGGCGATGGAGGAAACGACCGCGAAGGGGTTGCCACGCTCGAAACGGGAGGCGTGGGCCTGGGCGAGGTTGTGATGACTGAGGAAGGCGGAGCCGGCGGAGGCGCAGAAAAGACCGGTGGTGCCGTCCTGGAGATCGGTGGCGGTGAGGCCGGCGTCGGCGATGGCCTGCTCGAAGGCGTGAAAAGCATAAACCCCGTGGGGGGCGAGGCCACGCAGCGTCTCGCGGGGGAGATTGCAGGCGGTCGGCCAGATCCAATCGCGGTAGTTGGGCGAATCGACTGCGAAGCCTTGGACGGGGGCGGCGACTTTTAACGGAATGGCGGGGTTATCGTAGAGGGAGTGGGTGACGATGCCGGAGCGGCCGGTGCGCAGGGCGGCGGCCACGGTGGGGCTGTCGTTGCCCAGGCAACTGATGAATCCGAGGCCGGTGATGCAGGCGGAGCGAGGCACGGGCGGATCAGGCGGAGGGCCGGGCGGGGCCGATTTTGTTTAACACGAAGGCGCGGAGGTCGGCGACGGTGTGGATGCGTCGCAGGTCGTCGTTGGAAATGGATACTTGGTAAAGGTCTTCGATGAAGAAGATGATCTCGGCGAGGATGAGGGAGTCGAAGCCAAGGTCTTCGACGAGGCGGGAGGTTTCGGGGAGGTTTTCGGAGTTTTGCGCGCGGATGTTTTGGGGAAGGTGAAAGGAGACGATGGCGATCACCACGGTGGCGAGGGCGTGGGGGTCGCGGTCCGAGAGCCAGCGGGCGTGGGCTTCGCGGATGGCGGAGGGGAAAGAGGTTAGCGGGGAGACGGTGCACATACGGTGGAAGGGGAGGTGGCGGCCTCGGGAGGCGCAGGGCTAGTGTGCGGGGGAGCGAACCAGCAACGCCAGCCTTCGCAGAGTTCCAGTCGCAGGTAGGCGCCGACGGCGACGAGCAGGCGAAGCGGGAGCGACCAAGTGAGTTCGTAGGAGCGAAAACCGTAGTAGCGGCGGTCATTGCTTTGGCCCCAGGTGCCGCGGGCGAGGCGGGTGCGGGCGATGGCGGCGAGGCGGCGATTGTAGAAGGCCATGAAACGGGCGAAAGGGGCGCTGGTGCTGGAGGCGAACGAAGGGGTTTCGAGGGCGGCGGCCCCGTTGCGGAAAGGCTGGGAAACGACGCCGAGGTAGTAGAGGCCGAGGTCGAGGCGGAAGGCCAGGGTCATGAGCTTGTGGTCGCCGAGGTAGTAATATTTGTCGCGGTAAACGGCATCGAACCAGCGGGCGTAGGAGGCGGCGAACTGCGTATTGTGACGCTCGATACGCGGGGCCTTGGGTTTGCCGCGCACGGAGCCGTCGATGAGGGCGGCGGCGGCGCTGGCGGTGTAGGCGATCCAGTCCATGCCGGGGGAGTAGAAGGGATCGATGAAGGCGGCGGCGTCACCCACGAGCACGAAGCCGTCGCCGGCATAGCGGGTGGAGTGGTAGGCGAGGTTGCGGCGGAAGTGGGTGTCGTTGGGCCGCCAGACGGCGTCGGCCATGAGTTCGCGGGCGGCGGGGTGGGTGAAGAGCATTTCGCGAAGACGCGGGCCGAGGCGTTCCCCCTCGGGCAGGTCGAGCAGGCGCTGGTCGAAGACGATGCCGACGCTGGTGTCGCCGCCCTTGAGCGGGATCATCCAGGCCCACCAGCCGAGGCCGACGAGGTGGTTGGTGGCGGTGTGGCGAAGGGCTTTGGTGCGGCGAGACCAGGCGGGGAATTTCACTGCGAGTTCGAGGGAGTCCCAGTTTTTGACCCCGCTCCAGCGCGTCCAGACGGCGGCGGTGGGGTGGGCGGGGTTGGGGCGCAGCCAGTCCTGGCGGCGGGCGAGCAGGGCGGAGAAACCGGAGGCGTCGATGACCCAGCGGGCGAGCAGGGGCGAGGCTGGGGCTGAAGCGTCGGCGGTGGCGGACGAGGCTGTGGCGGTGGAGGCGGAGGGGGTTTCCCAGGTGACGGTTTGCAGGCCGCCGGGATTGAGAGTGACGTCGAGCACGCGGGCGGGGCGGAGCAGGGAGGCTCCGGCGGCGACGGCACGGATCAGGACTTCCTCGTCTAGCACGGCGCGATCCACCTGGTAGCCGGGCAGGCGGACATTGTAGCCGGGGCCGGTTTCGCTGCATTCGCCGAGCGTGGTGGTGCGCGGGTTGTGGAACCAGAAGCGGAGGCCCTGTTTGACGTAGTGGTGTTCGTTTAAGTGGCCGGTGAGGTCGAGCACGCGGCCGAGGAAGTAGGCGCTGACCTCGACGGTGGATTCGCCCACGCGGCGTTTGAAGGTGGAGTGGCGCTCGACGATGAGCACGCGCAGGCGGGGGTTGCGCCGCAGGAGGAGCAGGGCAGTGGCGGCGCCGGAGAGCGCGCCGCCGATCACGATGGCGTCCCAGGGTTGCTCGCTCGGTGGCGGGGGCGGGTTCATGGGGCGTGCGCGGGGGCGAGGCTGAGGCGCGGGACGATGGGCAAGGGGCGCTGGAGGCGGCAGACGAGGAGGAAGAGCTGGAAGCGCCACCAGAGGGCGAAGTTAAGATCGGCGTGGCCGGCGACGATGGAGGTGATGCCGGGCGCGAGATCCCACGGGGGGCGCGGGCACATGAAAACGGAGAAGCTGTCGTCGTCGTAAAAGGCGTCGATCAAACGGTGGAAAACCGAGGCGGGTTTCCGGCATTCGCGGAGGTGGCGGGCGCACTCGGCGGTGCGGAACGGACGGTTTTGACGGGCGGCCTGGATTACGAGGGCGGCGGCGTGTTTGGCGGAGCGGAGGGCGAGGTAAACGCCGGAGGAAAAAATGGGGTCGAGGAAGCCGCCTGCGTCGCCAGCGAGGAGGTAGCGTCCGGCGGCGACGCGGCGGCGGTAGTAGCTGTAGTCGGCGGTGACGTGGTAATCCATGGACGGCTCGGCGCCGGCGAGCAGGCGGCGCAAGCGAGGGGTGCGGGCGACGACGGCGTCGAATTGGGCGGCGGGGCTTTGCCGGCCGGCTTTGAAGGCGGACTGAGTGGTGACGAGGCCGACGGAGGTGTGGTCGGCGTCGATGGGAATGAGCCAGAACCAGCCATCGGGCAGGCGGACGATGAGGGTATCGCCGCCGGCGGGACCGGGGTCGCGGGCGACGTTGGTAAAGTGGTTGTAGATCGCGAGGCGGCGGGGGAAGGCGGCGGGAGCGAGGTCGGCCTTGAGCGCGTGGGGGAAGAAGTGGTCGCGGCCGGTGGCGTCGATCACGTAGCGGGCGCGAACGGAGACGGTGTTGCCCTGGGTTTCGAGGTCGGCGGAGTGGGTGTCGGCCTCGGTGCGAAGGGCGCGCACGGTGGTGGCCTGGCGCACTTCGGCGCCGAGCTCGCAGGCGTGATCGAGGAGGAGGGCGTCGAAGCGGGCGCGACCCACCTGATAGGTGCTTTCGAGGCCGGGAATGAGACCGGTGGAGAAATCGACTTTCTTTTCGGCGTCGCCTGCGCCGAGGTAGAAGCGGGCGCCGAATTTTTGGATGAAGCCGGCTTGGGTGACTTTTTCCCAAACCCCGAGTTCGCGGAGGAGAGTGTTGCCCGCCGGGAGGAGAGACTCGCCGATACGAAAGCGTGGGAAGGTGGATTTTTCCACGACGAGAGTGCTTAGTCCGGCTTGCCGGGTGCGGATGGCCGCGGAGGCCCCCGCAGGTCCGCCGCCGACAATGAGCACGTCGTATAGGGTTTCGTTATTCAACACGATGGGCGTATCATGGTCTGGTAGACTGGCTGATTAAATGCGGTGAAGTACCCATAGTATTACGTCTGGCTACAGCGGTGCGGGTGCTTGCGTGCGGGGTGGCGGGATGGTTGGGTGGCGGGCTTTAATTCGCAACGATGACGCTCCCTGAGAAACGCCAAGCCCTGATCGATGACCTGACCACGCTGCCGGACGCGGAGGAGCGGTTCACCTATTTGCTGCAAAAGGCGAAGAAGTGGACGGCGATGGAGCCGGGCCTGAAGACCGACGCGCGTTTG
>CANIWJ010000136.1 GCA_947471035.1 Verrucomicrobiota bacterium | reverse complement strand
CGCGCGGCGAAACCGGCCCGGCGGTGGCCAAATCCCTCTACGAGTTTTTCCTGAGCCGTCGCATTCTGGTGCGCGCCTTCCCCTCGCACCCGCTCACCGCCAGCTTCCTGCGCATCAGCATCGGCACCGACGACGATATGCTCGCCGTGCACACCGCCATCCAGGACTGGCTTGGTACCGCCTAATCGTTCCGGCTCAGCATAAATTCACCGGATCCACGTCCAGCACCTGGATCATGTCGTCCGGCCACTCGAAAACCGCGCGCAAACGCGTGATCTCCGCCACGATGCCGGTCACCGGCGCGTTGCAAAAATACCAGAGCTGCCAGCGGTATTCGTCCTGAATCTTCTCAATCGGCGACGCCGCCGGTCCCATCAAGGCCACCTTCGGCCCCAGCGCCTCCTCCACCCGTTTCTTCCACTGCTCGGCGTAGAAACGCAGCTTCTCCGGGTTCGGCCCGCGGAAGAGATGGTGTAACAAATGCCGCGCCGGCGGATACCCGAAATCGTTGCGCACCTTCAGCTCCGTCGTCGCGAAGCCCACGAAGTCCGCGTGACGCGAAAACTGGATCGCCCCCGCCTCGGGCGTAAAAGTCTGCACCACCACTTCGCCCGCCCGGTCGCCCCGCCCGGACCGCCCCGCCACCTGCACCAACAACTGAAACGTGCGCTCCGTAGCCCTAAAATCCGGCACGTGCATCGACAAGTCAGCGTCCACCAAACCGACCAGCGTCACGTTCGGGAAATCCAGCCCCTTGGCGATCATCTGGGTGCCGATCAGGATGTCGATTTTCCCGGCCCGAAACGCCGACAACACTTCGCGAAATCGGTTTTTTTTCGACATCGTATCGGTGTCGATGCGCTCGATCCGCGCCTTGGGCAGCACGCGCCGCACCGACTCCTCCACCCGTTGCGTGCCCGTGCCGCGCCACTTGATCTCCGGCGAAGCACAGCTCGGGCACCGCGCCGGAGCGTTTCGCTGATTCCCGCATAGGTGACACCGCAGCGTCTCGTCCGTGCGGTGGTAGGTCATGCTCACGCTGCAATGCGGACACTCCTCCACATGGCCGCACTTGCGACACTGCATGGCGGACGAATAACCGCGCCGGTTGATGAACAAAATCGTCTGCTCCTTCTTCGCCAGCCGCGCGTGCATGCCGTCCACCAGCCGCCGCGAAAGGGTCACTCCGCCGCCGCGCTGCCGCATCGCCTCCACCCGCATGTCCACGATGTCGATGAAGGGTAGTTTCCGGTCGTCGATCCGCTGCGTCAGGGTGAGCTGCCCGTATTTTCCGCTGCGCGCATTGGCCCAGGTTTCCAGCGAAGGCGTGGCCGAGCCCAGCACGCAAAGCGCCCCCGCCAGCTTGGCCCGCATGATGGCGGTATCTCGCCCGTGGTAGCGCGGCGTCTCGTCCTGCTTGTAGGCCGGCTCATGCTCCTCATCGACCACGATCAAACGCAAATCGCGCACCGGCGCGAACACCGCCGACCGCGCCCCCACCACCACCCGCGCCTGGCCCGTGGTCAACGCCAGCCAACCGTCCAGCCGCTCGCCTTCGCTTAGCGAACTGTGCCAGACCACCACGCGATGATCGGGCGCGATGGCCTCCAACCGCGAGCGCAACCGCGCCGTGGTCTGCGGCGTGAGCGCAACCTCGGGCACCAGAAACGCCACCCCGCCGCCCGCCGCCAACGCGTCCTGAATAGCGCGCAAATACACCTCGGTTTTCCCCGAGCCGGTGACGCCGAAAAGCAGTTGCACGCCGAACTTTCCCGTCGCCAGCGCCGCGCCCAGTCCGTCCACCGCCGCCTGTTGCTCTGCGTTGAGCCGGTGCGGTTGCGCCGCCACATGCTCGCCCGCCGCATGGTCGTCGGCGTAGGCGATGCGCTCCACCCGCCGCGACTCCTCGCGAATCAGGCCGCGCGTTACCAGCCCGCTGATAGCCGCTGCCGACACCGCCAGCCGATCCAAAACCAATGATTTCAACACCGGCCTCGGCTGACTGCTGAGAAACACATATACCTTGGCCTGCGCCGGGGCGCGTTTGCCTAGGGCCGCCGCTTCCACCGCATCGAGCGGGCGAGCCACCACCAAGAGTTTTTCCTGCTTTAAGGCCGCCGCCTTGCGCACCGCCGTCGGCAACATTGTCTCGATAATGCTATCAAGCGGCGCGGCGTAGTAGGCGCTCATCCACTTGGCCAAACTCAGCAAATCGGGCGGCAGCGCCGGAAATGGATAAACCAAGCCCGCGAGCGGTTTGCATCGCTCCACCGGAAAGTCCTTCGGCGCGGAAAACTCCGCCACTATGCCGAGGTGAAACCGGTTCACTATCGGGATGCGCACTAGCGAGCCCACCTGAAGGGTCGCGCGCAACGTCTCCGGCACCTTGTAGTGCAGAAGCTTGTCAAAACCCGCGAGAGGATGAACGCCGACGGTCATTCGTGCCGCACTTCAAGTCATGCCCGCGCCGGTGGCACGAACCAAAATCGCGCCCGCCAAAAACGGAATCATCCGGCACGTAATAGAGCGCGCGATTCATTGGTAACACCTGGCACAAGGACCCGGTTCGGCATCATGGACACAATCCGTTTCGGTGTTTTCTTGGTAAACGCCCCCTCCGCATCCCATTAATTCGAATGGAATAAACTCACCCTTTCTTCGCCCTGCGGTAATCGCGAGGCGCGAGTCCCATCACGCGCCTGAAAAGGCGCGAAAAATACAAGGGATCCTCCACCCCGAGCTCGGCACCCACCCGGCCGACCGGCCAGTCTGTCGTGTCTAACAGGGTGCAGGCCCTCCGGATTTTCAACCGCAGGTAATAATCAATCGGGGAGAAACCATAGCGGCGGCGAAACATCACCGAGAAATGCGCCGGAGAAAGATTCGCCCTGCGGGAAAGCTTTTCCAGCGTCGGCCTTCCGCCGGGATTTTCGCGCATCCACGCCTCCACCGTTTCAATCACCTCTGCAGTATTGGTCGCGCTTTCCGCCAACGAGGCCGGCACCAGATTAGCCAGCGACCAACGTAGCGCGGCACTTGCCGCCAACAAATGCCGCTCGTCATACCCCGCCGCCAGTTGCTCATGGACACGCCCGAGGTCGAGTTTTTCCGGGTCGCCCGCACGAAGCTGTAAAACGCCGCCAAGCTCCGGCAGCTCATGCCATCGCCACCATTCCGAAACTTCCAATCCGGAAAAATGGACCCATTGTATTGTCCATGCTTCCGTATCGTCGGCACCGTAGGAATGAGGCTGGCCGGGCGCGATCACCACGGCTTCTCCGGCTTTTACCCGCAAGATCGGTGCACCATTCCCCAACCGCACCCACCCTCGTCCTGCCTGGCAGACGATAAGAATCGCCGCCGCCACCCCTTCTCGCCTTTCCACACCATGCGCCTGGGCTTCTGGAAAATAGCCCGCATCGGTTGGATAAAGCCCCTTCATCAACGGATGCGATGCCAGCTCCGCCACCACCGGACGAGGCAGCACCACCATCTGTTGGCCGGAAAATCCATGCCTAACCCGCGCTGTATTATTCATCCAAGGATAATCCATAAGAACCCGCATCGACTCCATTCCAAAATCAACGGCCAACGCGTAATATCCAACGATGGCCACCTCCCCAAGCCTTCCGGTTAACACCTCGTCATCGGTCACAATTTCGCACGTCGAAATCGTGCTTCCAACTTATCTTCCTCTTCCACCGGACAAGAACCCGATGTTTCTTGAAAAACGCGTTTACCAGGGCTCCAGCGGCTCCGTTTACCCGCTGCCTTTCACCGACCGCATCGCCGAAAAACCCGTCGATCGTCCGTGGCGGGGAGTATGGATAGAAAACGAATATCTGCGCGCCCTCGTCCTCCCCGAGATCGGCGGTCGCATCCACATTCTGCAGGACAAGACCAACGGCTACGACCTCATCTACCGCCAGGATGTCATCAAGCCCGCCCTCGTCGGCCTCGCCGGACCTTGGATCAGCGGCGGCATCGAGTTCAACTGGCCCCAACACCACCGCCCCGCCACTTTCTTACCCACCGAGATTCACATCGAGGAAGGCACTGACGGATCAAAGACCATCTGGTGCGGCGACCACGACCCGATGGCCCGCATGAAGGCCATGCACGGTGTCTGCCTGCGCCCCGGGGTCGCCCGGCTTGAGCTACGTGTCCGCGCCTACAACCGCACCCCGCTCCCGCAGACTTTCCTGTGGTGGGCCAACGTCGCCACCCGCGTGAACGAGTCTTACCAGAGCTTTTTTCCACCCGACGTTTACTACATCGCCGACCACGCCAAACGCGCCACCAGCCGCTACCCGCTCTGTGAGGGCCATTACTACGGTGTCGATTACGGAGCCCGCACACGCGACGGCGTGCCCGCCTCGGAAGCCCCTCCGCTCTATGTGCCGCCCGCCTGCGGCGGAGAAACTCCTGTCAACTACGCGCCCAACGACCTGTCGTTCTACGCCAACATCCCCGTGCCCACGTCCTACATGTGCATGGGCAGCCAGGAGGACTTCTTCGGCGGCTACGACCACCGCAAACAAGCCGGCCTCATCCATCTCGCCAACCACCACGTCTCCCCCGGCAAGAAGCAGTGGACGTGGGGCAACCACCCGTTCGGCTACGCGTGGGATCGCAACCTCACCGACCGTGACGCCCGCGACGAACACGCTCCCTACATCGAGCTCATGGCCGGCGTTTACACCGACAACCAGCCCGACTTCGCCTTCCTCCAGCCCGGCGAAACCAAAACTTGGACCCAATACTGGGCACCCCTCGCCAAGATCGGCCCCGCCCAACACGCCAACTACGAAGCCGCCGTCTCCCTCTCGCTCGATTCACGCCGCCTGCGCCTCGGGATAGCCGTCTTCGCTGCCCACCCCGGCACCCGCGTTTCCCTTGTCATCAAAGGCCGCCGCTTCCGCGACATCACCGCCAATCTCGCGCCAGCAACGCCGTTTCTCGCTACCTTCGAGCTTCCCGCTAAGACCGCCCTCACCGATGTGCGCGTAACCGTCACCACCACCGAGGGCCACGAACTCATCGCTTACCAACCTAAACCGCGCACCGAAGCCGCCGTGCCGCCCGCAGCCACCGAGCCGTCCGCGCCCGCCGATATCGCATCCAACGACGAGCTCTACATCACCGGCCTCCACCTCGCTCAATACCGACACGCCACCCGCCCCGCCGACGCCTACTGGCGCGAGGCTCTGCGTCGCGATTCCGGCGACTCCCGCTGCCACACCGCCCTCGCCGGTTGGCACCTTCGCCACGGAGAATTCACCACCGCCGAGTCCCACGCCCGAGCCGCCCTCGCCCGCCTTACCCGCCGCAACCCCAATCCCGCTGACGGCGAACCGCTCTACCTGCTCGGCCTCATCCTCGTCCACCTCGACCGCGCCTCCGAAGCCTACGACTTCTTCTACAAGGCGACCTGGAACCAAGCCTGGGCCGGCGCCTCCTACCACGCCCTCGCCGAGCTCGATTGCCGCCGCTCCGACTGGACCGTCGCGATCGACCACCTTGATCGCTCCCTGCGCCTCGACACCGACAACCTCCGCGCCCGCGCCCTCCGCGTCATGGTGCTGCGCCAGCTCGGTCGCACCGCCGAGGCCGCCGCCTTGCTCGACGCCACCCTCGCCCTCGACCCGCTCGACGGCTGGGCCCGCCACCTCGCCGGTCGCACCGACATCGGCGACGCCCAAGCCCGCCTCGACCTCGCCCACGACCTCGCCCGCGCCGGCTTCTTCACCGATGCCATCGGCCTTCTCTCCGCCGACTTCCCAACCGCCACCGACCTGCCCGACCAGAGCTTGGGTGCCGCTCCCCTGATCGCCTACACCCTCGGCTGGTTGTATCAAAAATCCGGCGACTCCCGCGCCGCCCACGCCGCTTTCCGCCGCGCCGCCGCCCTGCCCTCCGACTACTGTTTCCCCGCCCGCCTCGAAGAAATCGCTGTGCTCGAAGCCGCCTCCGCCGCCAACCCCGCCGACGCCCGCGCGCCTTATTACCTCGGCAACCTCCTCTACGACCGCCGTCGCCACACCGAGGCCATCCGCCTCTGGGAACGCTCCGCCAGGCTCGACCCTTCCTTCCCGACCACGTGGCGCAACCTCGGCATCGGCTACTTCAACATCACTAAAAATCCCGCCAAGGCCCGCGCGGCCTACGACCGCGCCTGCCGCCTCGCCCCCGCCGACGCCCGCCTGCTCTTCGAGCGCGACCAGCTCTGGAAACGCCTCGGCGAGGCCCCCGCCAAACGCCTGCGCGTCCTTGAAAAACACCCCGACCTCATCGCCCTGCGCGACGACCTCAGCGTCGAGCTCTGCGCCCTCTACAATCAGACCGGCCAGCCAGCCAATGCCCGTGCCATCGTCTCCACCCGCCACTTCCAACCTTGGGAGGGCGGCGAGGGCCAGGCCATGGGCCAGCATGTGCGCTCGCACCTCCTGATCGGCCGCGCCGCACTCGCCGCCGGCGACCATGCCGCCGCCATCCAAAGCTTCGAACACGCCCTCTCTTCCCCCGAAAACCTCGGCGAGGCCAAGCACCTGCTCGCCAACCAAAGCGACATCCGCTTCTGGCTCGGCGAAGCCCACGCCGCCGCCGGCAACCGCACCGCTGCTCGCGCAGCCTGGACCGCCGCCGCGACGTTCAAGGGCGACTTCCAAGACATGAGCGTGCGCGCCTTCTCCGAGATGACCTACTTCTCCGCGCTTTCGTGGGAACGGCTCGGCCAGAAAACCAAGGCCACCCGCCTGCTCACCGACCTGCTCGCCTACGCCCGCGATTTGGAAAAACAGCCCGCCAAGATCGACTACTTCGCCACCTCGTTGCCCACGATGTTACTCTTCGACGCCGACCTTCAGGCCGTGCAAACCACAACCGCCCGTTTCATCCAGGCACAGGCCCTCCTCGGCCTCGGCCAGAAAGCCAAGGCCCGCGCCCTCCTCGCCGACGTGCTCAAGCGCGACCCCAACCACGCCCTCGCCGCCGATCTGATATGCGAATTTACCACTAAAAAATAATCACCGGCCGATCTACCACCAAATCCTCCGGATCGGCCGCTGCGGCCACCTTCACCTACAACCACGGTTGCATCTGGCCATCTCCATCGTCGCCGCCCTCGGCGGCCTGCTCTCCGGCTGGGACTGAGCGGTGGTCGGCGGAGTGGTCTTCGGCTTGGTGTCGGTCAACCAGTTGACCATCGTGGTCGGCGTGCTGGTGGCGCAGTTGCTCAACTGGTGTCTGGTCCGCGACCTGCCCGCCGGCGCGAGCGACAAGTTCATCCGCAGCTCCTGGTTCGTCCAGCAGGGCTGGCGCTGGATGTTCGCGCTGACCGCCGCTCCCTCGCTGCTGTTTTTGGCCGGCATACACTTCGTGCCGGAGAGCCCGCGCTGGTTGCTCAAAAAGTGCCGCAGTGCCGAGGCCGCCAAAACCCCCGCCCGCATCGGCGGCGAGGCCTAAGCCGAGAACGTGCGGTAGGAGTCTAAAATCAGGGTGAGAAGACGGGGCGGTTTTCTACTGCATTGCAGTTGGGCAAGGGGGAGAGGATTTTCTCCCAAAGTCGTGACCACCAGGCGCGTTCTTTGGACGGCACGGCGAGTTTGACGGTGGTTTTCCCGGCGGG
>CANIWJ010000135.1 GCA_947471035.1 Verrucomicrobiota bacterium | reverse complement strand
TCGGCCCCGAGCAGGGCGGCCATGATGACGTCGCGGCCGGTCTTGAGCTGGCCGTCGGTCTCGACCGCGATGCGGGAGCGCAGGTTGTTCAAGACGAGGGTCTGGTGGGTCTCGGCGAGACCGAGTTCCCAGGGCAGACCGGCGTGCCAGATGGAGTTTTGCGGCGAAGCGCCGGTGCCGCCGTCGTGGCCGGAGATAAGGACGACATCGGCGTGGGCCTTGGCGACGCCGGCGGCGATGGTGCCGACGCCGACTTCGGAGACGAGCTTCACGCTCACGCGGGCGCGACGGTTGGCGTTTTTGAGGTCATGGATGAGCTCGGCCAAATCCTCGATGGAATAGATGTCGTGGTGCGGAGGCGGGGAGATGAGGCCCACGCCGGCGGTGGTGTGGCGGGTCTTGGCGACCCACGGGTAAACCTTGCTGCCGGGGAGCTGGCCGCCTTCGCCGGGCTTGGCGCCCTGGGCCATCTTGATCTGGATCTCGCGGGCGCTGACCAGGTAGTGGCTGGTAACGCCGAAACGGCCGGAGGCGACCTGCTTGATGGCGGAGTTTTTGGAATCGCCGAGCTCATTGGTCCAGGTGAAGCGGGCGGGATCTTCGCCACCCTCACCGGTGTTGGATTTGCCGCCGATGCGGTTCATCGCGATGGCGAGCGTCTCGTGGGCCTCGCTGGAGATGGAGCCGTAGGACATGGCGCCGGTTTTGAAACGGGCGAGAATCTTTTCGATGGGCTCAACCTCTTCGAGCGGGATGGCGTCGGAGGGCTTGAAGTCCAACATGCCGCGCAGGGTGCACATGTTCTTCGAGGTGTCGTTCACCAGACCGGTGTAGGCCTTGAAGGTCTTGTAGTCGCCGGTGCGAACGGACTTCTGGAGGGCGTGGATGGATTCGGGGTTGAAGAGGTGGTATTCGCCATCGGCGCGCCACTTGAACTGGCCGCCGGCGGGGAGAGCGTGGTCGATGGCGTTGCGCGGGCCGAAGGCGTCGCGGTGGCGCATGAGCACCTCTTGCGCGATGACATCGAGACCGATGCCGCCGACGCGGGAAGGCGTCCAGGTGAAGTAGTGGTCGATGACGTCCTGGCGTAGGCCGACGGCCTCGAAAACCTGCGCGCCGCGGTAGGACTGGATGGCGGAGATGCCCATCTTGGAGGCGACTTTGACCACGCCCTTGGCGGTGGCTTTGACGAGGTTTTTGCAGGCGGTCTTGTGATCGACGCCGGCGAGGATGCCCTCGTGGATCATCTCGTCGATGGTCTCGAAAGCGAGGTAAGGGTTGATGGCGCTGCAACCGTAGCCGATGAGCAGGGCCATATGGTGGACCTGACGGGCTTCGCCGGTTTCGAGCACGATGCTGACCTGGGTGCGGAGGCCCTCGCGGATGAGATAGTGATGCAGGCCGGCCACGGCGAGCAAGGCGGGGATGGGCGCGTAGTCTTTGGTGACGCCGCGATCAGAGAGGATGAGGACGTTGACCTCGTTGTCCTCAATGGCCCGGCGGGCGAGCACGCAGAGTTCTTCCATGGCCTTGGCGAGACCCTGTTCGCCGCGGGAGACGCGGAAGAGAATGGGTAACACGTCCACCTTTAGGCCCGGGAGCTGGAGGCGGCGGATCTTGGCGAATTCCTCGTTGGTGAGGACGGGCAGGTCGAGCTCGACGCGGCGGCAGGCGGTGGCACCGGGCTGGAGCAGGTTGCCCTCGGAGCCTAGACGGGTTTCGGCGGAGGTGATGATCTCTTCGCGAATGCAGTCGATAGGCGGGTTGGTGACCTGGGCGAAGAGCTGCTTGAAATAATCGTAGAGCAGGTGGGGCTTGTTGGAGAGGACGGCGAGCGGGGTGTCGTTGCCCATGGAGCCGATGCCCTCGACGCCGTCCTTGGCCATGGGCAGGAGGATGGCGCGTTCGTCTTCGTGAGTGTAGCCGAAGGCGAGCTGGCGCTGCTGAAGCGTGTCGCGGTCGGGAGCGGGAAGCTCGGGGGCGGCGGGCAGGTCGTCGAGATGGACGAGGTGCTCGTTGAGCCAGTTGCGGTAGGGGAACTCGGCGGCGAGCTGGCGCTTGATCTCGTCGTCGGGGACAATGCGGCCCTGCACGGTGTCCACGAGGAACATGTGGCCGGGCTGGAGGCGGCCCTTTTGCACGACGTCGGCGGCGGGGATGTCGAGCACGCCGGCCTCGGAAGCGAGGATAACGAGATCGTCCTTGGTGACGTAGTAGCGAGCGGGGCGAAGGCCGTTGCGATCAAGCACGGCACCGATGACGTGGCCATCGGTGAAGGTCATGGCGGCAGGGCCGTCCCACGGTTCCATGAGACACGCGTGGTATTGGTAAAAGGCCTTGCGGGTGTCGTCCATGGTCTCGTGGTGGGACCAGGGCTCGGGGATCATCATCATAACCGCGTGCGGCAGGGAGCGGCCGGCGAGGTGCAAGAGCTCCAGCGTGTTGTCGAACATCGCGGAGTCGGAGCCGTTGGGGTTGATGACGGGCAGGATCTTGGAGATGTCGTCGCCAAAGGCGTCGGAGACAAAGTGGGCCTGGCGGGCGTGCATCCAGTTGATGTTGCCGCGGAGGGTGTTGATTTCGCCATTGTGCGCGACGTAGCGGTAGGGGTGGGCGCGATCCCAGCTCGGGAAAGTGTTGGTCGAGAAACGCGAATGGACCAACGCGATGGCCGTGGCCATCAAGGGGTTTTGCAAGTCGGGGAAGTAGTTCGCGAGCTGAGTGGTGAGCAGCATGCCCTTGTACACTAAGGTGCGGGAAGAGAGGCTGGGAAAGTAACAGACGTCGGCTCCGAGGAACCCTTCGTCGCGGAGCTCGGCGAGGGCGCGCTTGCGCACGACGTAGAGCTTACGCTCGAAGGCGAGTTCGGTGGCGAGCTCAGCGGGACGACCAATGAAGAGCTGGCGGATGTAGGGCTCGCTGGCCTTGGCGGTTTCGCCGAGGGTGGAGTTGTCGGTCGGCACGGTGCGCCAGCCGATGAAGGAGAGCCCCTCGCTTTGGACGACCTGGGCGATCTTTTCCTCGATCTTGCGGCGGTGGGTGGCGTTGCGCGGAAGGAAAAGGTGACCGGTGCCGTAGTGCCCGGCAGCGGGAAGGGTGAGGCGGGCCTTCTTGGCGGCGTCCACGCAGAAGGCGTGCGGCACCTGGAGAAGGATGCCGGCACCGTCACCGGTGTTGGGCTCGCTGCCGGCAGCGCCGCGATGGTCGAGGTTTTCGAGCACCTGAATGCCCTGACGCAGGATGGCGTGGGTGGCGCGGCCCTTCAGGTCGGCGACGAAGCCGACGCCGCACGCGTCGTGCTCAAACCAAGGATCGTAAAGACCCTGCTTGGCGGGGCGGCCGGCGAGAGGCGGGCGGGCGGACTGAACAGGGGGGAGGGCGGAGGGGCGCGAGTTATTCACGACAAAAAGGAAAGGAGCGTGGGTGGAAAGACCGGGGCGGGTAAAAACTAATGTTCGATTAAAACAATTATTAGCTCCCCGCAGAGAGATATTCGTAAACAAAAAAAGCGGCCCCGGATTCAGGGGCCGCCAAAAAGCCAAAAGAAGCGCGGTCCGGCTCGATAGGCCGGTCGCAAGCGACTAACGAAAAGCACTCAGAAACTCAGAAAAAACGAACGGTCTTGGTCGCCATCTTGGCGTGCTCGGCGTCGGAGCAACCGGCGTTGGTGGGAACATCCACCGCTAGCTCGACGGGCTTGATGAGGTCGTTGGCCAGGAGGTAGTTTTCCACCTCTTCGCCGGAGATGTCGGCCAGCATCACGCCGTCGATTTCGACGCAGGGGGAAAGCGGCTGGCCGGACTTGGCGACCATCTCGGCGTAGTTGTCGCGGTTGTTGATGATATCGATGTCCTCGAAAGCGAGGCCGTGCTTGCGCATGATGGCGCGCACGCCGTTGGACCAACCGCAGGAAGGCTTCAGATAGGCTTTGATTTTCATGTTTGTAGGCGCGCACCCAAAGCAGAAAACCGCAAGGTGCAAGACCGGTGTGACGGCGCCTGATCTTCGACTCAGGCGGGAATTGACCCCTGGCGGGCGCAGCGGCGGGATGAGTCTGCCGCGCCGCACGAATGAAAACCATCCTCCTCCTCTTTGCCTCCAACGTCTTCATGACCATGGCCTGGTACGGGCACCTGAAGTGGAAATTTCTCGAAGGTAAAAGCCTACTCATCGTCATCGTGGTCTCCTGGTTGATCGCATTCGCCGAGTATTGCCTGATGGTGCCGGCCAACCGCATCGGCTACGCGCAAGGCTTCAGTGGCTACCAGCTCAAGGTCATTCAGGAGGCGATCACGCTCTCGGTTTTTGTCGGCTTCGCATGGCTGGTGCTAAAGGAGCGGCTCACTTGGAACTACGGGGTGAGTTTCGCCCTCATTTTCCTCGCGGTGTGGTTTGCGGTGGCCTTCAAACCCGCAGCCCAGGCCGCCGTAGGTCACCCCTGAATCGAATACTGTTCGACTGAACAGTATTCGCGCTTGCCAGACCGCCCGGCACCGCTTCCCGTTAGCCCATCCTTGCAGCCGGGCGATTGCTCGGCTCCCTAACCGAAACCCATAACGAAACACATCCCGTCATGTCCAAAGCCGCTCCCGCCAAAACCGCCGCCACCTCCACCGCCGTCGTCGCCGGCCCCGATCGCAAGAACCTCGATCTCGCCGTCAGCTCCATCACCAAACAGTTCGGCGAAGGCTCGATCATGCGCCTTGGTGACAACCACAAAATGACCGTCGAGACCGTCTCGACCGGCTCGCTCGCCATCGACCTTTGCTTGGGCGGCGGCGGCCTGCCCCGCGGCCGTATCATCGAAATCTACGGGCCCGAATCCTCGGGTAAGACCACCTTCTGTCTCAGCGTCATCGCCGAGGCCCAGCGCCGAGGCGGCCTGGCCGCCTTCATCGACGTCGAACACGCCCTCGACCCCAAATACGCCCGCGTGGTCGGCGTGAAGCTCGATGACCTGCTCGTCTCCCAGCCCGATTCCGGTGAAGACGCACTCAACATCACCGAAACCCTCATCCGCTCGAACTCGATCGACGTCATCATTATCGACTCCGTGGCCGCCCTCATCACCAAGGCAGAGCTCGATGGCCAGATGGGCGACATGACCATGGGCTCCCAGGCCCGCCTGATGTCCCAAGCCATGCGCCGCCTCACCGCCGTGGTGAGCAAGACCAAGTGCATCTGCATTTTCACCAACCAGATTCGCGAGAAGATCGGCGTGATGTTCGGCAGCCCCGAGACCACCTCCGGCGGCCGCGCCCTGAAGTTCTTCTCCTCAATCCGCATCGACATCCGCCGCAAAGACCAACTGAAGACCCCGGACGGAAAAATCATCGGCAACCGCACCAAGATCAAGGTGGTCAAAAACAAGATCGCCCCACCTTTCACCGAGTGCGAATTCGACATCATGTATGACGAGGGCATCAGCCGCACCGGCTCCCTGCTCGACCTCGGCCTGGAGCACAAAATCCTGGAGAAAAAAGGCTCCTGGATCGCCTACCAAGGCGAACTCGTCGGCCAAGGCCGCGACGCCGCCAAAATCGCGCTCAAGGAAAAACCCGAACTCGCGGCCAAGATCCAAGCCGCCATCCAGGAGAAGGTCAGTGTGGCTGGCGGCACCGTGGTGACCGGCAGCCCGGTCGAAGACACCGAATAAGCGGCCCACTGCGTCTGTCCGCCTGCTCCAATCCCAAACGCGCCCGGCTCCGGCCGAGGCGCGTTTTTGTATCTGCGGGAAACGAGAAACCCGATTTCTCAGCTTCCGCTTCCCCTGCGAGCCAAGTATGAATGCTGCCTTATGATCAAAGGCCAGAAAGTCGTCTGCATCAACGACACCTTCCCCGCACTCATCCGCGCCATCTACAAACAGCTCCCGGTAAAAGGCACGACCTACACCATCCGGGAGGTTTTCTTGGGGCGCGAGAAAGTCGTGAAGGGCGGCGACTCCGCCACCGTGGGCCTGCTGCTCGCGGAGCTTACCAACCCCCAAGATCCCTTTCACCAAGGCAAACAGGAGCTCGGATTTAGCTCGGAACGTTTCGCCCCGCTGGAGGAGAAATCCGACGATGCCGCCATCGGCGAGGACGCCGGCGAACTGGTCGGCGCGGGCGCGGGCGACGGGAAGCCGCACTCCGGCTATTGGCAGAATTGAGCTATGCTCAGAGTCTCCGACCAGCGGTCGGGGCTAAATCGGCTGCATGAATTGCGGGCGGGGCGGGCACGAAAAACCGCCGTCTCCCGAGGGAAACGGCGGTCGGTGATGACGGCATAAAGCCGGCGCGCAGAGGAAGGATTACTTCTTCTTCGCGACGGGCTTCTTGACGGCAGCAGGCTTGGCGGCCGGCTTAGCGGCAGCCTTGACGGCAACCTTCTTAGCTGGGGCGGCCTTCTTTGCAGGGGCTGCTTTTTTGGCAGCCGGAGCAGCCTTCTTCACCGTCGTTTTGGCAGTAGCCATGATGTGTCTCCTTGTATGGTTTGGTTCTGGTATACACCGGACGAAAACCTGGGGAAGGTTCGCCGGACACCGCGCATTTCGCGCTGCGTGAGCGGCAGCATCCATGGCCGCATTCGCTTTGCAAGCACCAGATGCAAAACTCGCGCGTTTTTCGCACAAATAGCAACCGTATTCAGATTATAAATGCGCTATTTTCCGCCATTTTCCCGCCCGGAAAACCGATTTGCTACCATCCCCGCCGCTCATGATGCTGCGGGCATCAACATGCATTCCGTTCTTCCCGAGCTCATCCTCCTGCTCGCCCTGCTGCTCGCCAACGGGTTCTTCTCCATGGCGGAACTGGCCGTCGTCTCCTCCCGAAAAACCAAGCTGCGCGAGCTCGCCGAGGAGGGCGATACCCACGCGGCACGCGCTCTGGCCGTGGCCGAACACCCCACCCGCTTCCTCTCCACCGTGCAGGTCGGCATCACCTTCGTCGGCACGCTGGCCAGCGCGGTCGGCGGTGCCTCTCTCGCCAGCGGTCTCGCCACCCTGCTCGCGGATCTGCCCATCATCGGCCCACACGCGGAGGCCGTGGCGCTGGGCGTGGTCGTGGTCTTCATCACCCTCGCTTCCGTCGTAATCGGCGAGCTGGTGCCGAAACGCGTGGCCCTCTCCAACCCCGAAGGCATCGCCCGTCGCGTGGCCGGCCCCGTCGCCCGCCTCTCCTCCCTCGCCCATCCCGTCGTCGTCGGCCTCACCTGGATGACCGAGATCATTCTCAAGCTCTTCGGCCTGGGCAAAGTCCGCGACCAATCCGTCTCAGAAGGCGAAATCAACGACTTGGTGCAACAAGGTCTGCGCACCGGCGCCTTCAACCCCACCGAGAGCGAGATGGTCGCCGGCGTGCTTGAGCTCGATCAACTGGGCGTCACCGCGATCATGACCCCGCGCCCCAAGATGGTTTTCCTCAACCTCGATGATCCGGACGAGGTGAACTGGAGGAAAATCGTGACCAGCGGCCACTCGCGCTACCCGGTTTACACCATGCATCGCGACCAGGTCGTGGGCGTGGTCACGGTAAAAGCCATCTGGGCCAACTCCGCCTTCGGCCTGCCCGCCACGCTCAAAAACGTCATGTCCCCGCCGCTCATCGTGCCGGAGTCGATGACCGTTATCCACCTGATCGAGCAGTTCCGCAAAACCAGCCAGCACCTCGCGCTCGTCACCGACGAGTTCGG
>CANIWJ010000134.1 GCA_947471035.1 Verrucomicrobiota bacterium | reverse complement strand
CCTCCAGCCAGTTCAGCCGGGTGCGCGGATCGAGGGCGAGAGAGACTACGGCGGCCTCGGGCTGGCCGCCCATGGCGGCGATGTCGGAGAGGTTGCGCGCGAGGAGTTTGCGGCCGACGGCGCGGGGTGGGATGGCATCGTCGAAATGTTCGCCATAGATGACGGGATCGACGGTGAGCAGGGCGGCGCCTCTGGCTCCTTTGGGCGCGGGCGGGAGCACGGCGCAGTCGTCGCCCATGCCGTGAGGGGCGGCCGGCATGGCGGCACCGAGCCAGCGACGGATTTTTGCCAGAAGCTTTTGCTCGCCGAGTGCGGCCACGGTATCGTCTGGGTTATCTGAATACGGGTGCATGTTCAGGAAGGGAAACCGGCCAGCAGGAGCACGATGGTGTGCAAGTTGAAGATAGCGTGGGTTACGATCGGAGTGAGGGGGTGTCCGTCGCGCTCGTAGGCCAGGGCGAGCCCGAGCGCCAGCACCACGAGGGGGAGGAGCACGGAGACGCTTCCATGCAGGGCGGCGAAGGTGAGGGCGGGCACGAGGAGCGTAATGGCTCGAGGCGCACGGGTGCGCAGCCAGCGAAACAGGCCGATGCGAAAGAGGAGTTCCTCGGTGAGCGGGGCGATGACCACGGCGAGCACGATCATGCTGGCGAGGGCGGGCACGTCGCCGGAGTTGGCGAATAAAGTCACAAGTTCCTGAGGCTCGGGCTCGACGCCGAAGAGCGGAAGCAAGGCCTGCCAAGCCAGACTGGTGAGCCAGACCAAGGGCAGCAGGGTAACGAAGACCCTCGCGCCACTTAATGCCGCGTGGCCTGCACTCAAGCGCTTGGGCTCGGAGGCAGGCGCAGGAGGGGTGTTGTGCAAAGTCGCGGCAGCGGGTTTCCGCAAATGCCAGAACCATGCGTGAGCGATACCGGCGAGCAGGCCGAGTTGAAAGGCACCGCTGGTTACGACGTGGAAAAGCCCCATGGAGCCATCGCCGGGGGGCGGGAACGCGCGTTGGCCGATTTGGGCGGCGGCAATCTGAAAGAAGAAGCCGCCGCCCAAGGCGAATATTGCGGCGAGCATCATCTCAGTGACGTTGTAAGGCGAAGGCTCGAGGCTCGAAGTGGCTCTGCCCTTCAAGCGAGCTTTCAGAGCGGGCAGACCGCGAAGCAGGAAAAACGTGCCGATCAGGAGCAACCCGACCTCGACGGCGACGAGGGCGATTTGCAGCGGGGAGAGTTCGGTGGTGGTTTCGATGACGGACACGGGGAGAGCGGTGGAGCCCAGACCGGATCAGTCTTCGTCGCCGGTCGATTCCGTATTTTGATCGGCGTCGAAGGAGTCCACGTAGCGCTCGGCAAAAAAGTCCTCGGATTCGAGGATGCCCATGGTGTGGTCGAGCACGGTGCGGCGGTCGGCGGCGGCGAGCCTGGGCTGTCCCAAGGTGAGAAATTCGTCGAGCGCGGCGCGGGCGGAGGCACGGTCTTTGATGCCGGTAAGCAGGTCGTCGGCCTGGCCGGCGAGATCGTCGATGATGGGGCGGAGATTCATGGCGTGGATTGAGCTGGGGAGAGGTCGGCGAAAAAATCGCAGGAAGCAAAAAAGATCGTCGGGCGGCCCGCTTGAGGGAGGGTGCGTTTTTTAATCGCTCGAAACCAGATGCGGAACCGTTGATGCATGAGGTATGGTTTGGCGCTTATGGCTCGTGGCGGTTTTGCTTGGGGGCGGCGCGGGCGGCGCGCGCGCCGAGGTTTGGCCATGGCGCGGGGCGGTGGCAGGCGAGCTTCGGGTGGAGGCACTCGGGCAGCTGGGGCTTAAGTGGTCTGTCGCGATTGAGGGCACTCAACTGGTGCTCACGGGGACCGCTCCCGGAACATCGGTCGTGGTGGAGGCCACGCCGCAGGGCGCGGGGGCTTGGGCCTGGCGGATTAAGCAGGGGGCGGCGGATTTGGCGGAGCTTTGGCCGGATTTACGACGTCTGGTCGGCGAGGCGGCCACGGGGTGGTCGGCCAGCGGACGGCTGAGCTTTAGCGGGGCGGGCACGTGGTCGCCCGAGGCGGGACCGGCGGGCGAGGTCCGATTGGAGCTGCGCGAAGGTTGGGCGCGTTCGGACGCGCTTGATGTCGAGGTGAGCGGAATCGAGCTGGATGTGGCGACGCGTGATTTTTCCGGGCAGACTCTGGCCGAGGGGCAGCAGTTGCGCATCGCCAAGGTGGTGAAAGCAGGGGCGGAGGCGCGGGAACTGCACGTGGCATTCGGGTTGAAGCCGGGTTTGAATCTTGCGGTATCGAAAGCGGAGGCGCGCTTACTCGGTGGCGGGGTAAAGTTGAAGCCGTTTCAAGTTTCATTGACCAAGCCTCGACTGGACACGGGGGCGGAGGTGAGCGGCGTGCAACTGGCCGAGGTGGCCCGGCTCATGCCCTGGGCGGTAGCGGCGGCGGAAGGCAAATTGCGGGGGCGGATCGAAATCGGTTGGGACGAGCAAAAGGGGCTGCGGGTGCGCGACGGTGGCTTGGACATCGTGCGCAGCGATGCGGCGGAGTTCCGCCTCGCGCCTTCGCCGGGTTTGCTGACCGGGAAGATGCCGCAGGTGTTTCCCTTGTTGCCCATGGCGGGAGCTTGGGCGAAGAGGATTGGGCTGCGAAATCCGGCTTATGCTCCCCTGCGGGACATCGAGCTTGGGCGCGAGGGCTTAAAAATAGAAGCACTCCAGGTGACGTTCTGGCCGGACGGATTGAGCGGCGCGCGTACTGCGACGATTCACGTCGTAGGTCGACCCACCTCGGAAAAACTGGTCAAGGAACTGGTTATTGACCTGAATTTTTACGGACCATGGAGCGAATTCATGGCCTTTGGCTTAAATCAAGAGGCGAAGTATGGCTTCCGGTTGCAGTAAGTGATCGTGGCACAGGGTGTGTGAGATGGCAGGAAACTTTGTTTGCCGGATGAGGTCGGATGGGATTGAACCTTCCTTATGCGCGCCACGCTGCTCTCGCCCGGATTGATGTTAACCGCCGTCCTTTTCGGCGGCTGCATCCACGTGACGATGGATCCGATACAGGTCCATGCGGTGGTGGATGTTAATGTGAAGATGGAACAGGCCGTCACCAGCCTGTTGAGCGACATCTACGGCGACTCCAAGACGGTGAATACCAATCAACTTTCGACCCCATAAAACCTACTATGAACTCTCTACGCTCCGTTTCTGTGATTTTTGCCGCCGTCGGTCTGGCGGTGGTGGTGGCCCAGGCGGATGAAGCCTCGGCCAAGGCGGGCATGCGCCAGCGGCTCGGCGCGGTCGACGCGCTAAAGACGGCTGGCAAAGTCGGTGAGGCCAACTCCGGCTTGCTCGCGGTGCGTGATGGCGGCGGCGACGCCCAAGGCGTGGTAGACGCGGAGAACGCGGACCGCTCCGTACTCTTCGCCGAGACGGCTAAAAAAACCGGCGGCTCGGCGGAAGCCGTGGGCAAGGCCTTCGCCCGTCAGCTCGCCGCCGCCAGCCAGCCCGGCGTCTGGCTCCAGCGTGAGGACGGCGGCTGGTATAAAAAGTAAGCGCGTTTTGGCGCAGGCTGGTGCGGTCCAGCCTTGGTTTTACTCGATGGGCCACGTCGGTCCCAAGCGCATGCGTCCCTTGATCGGGCGCTGGTAAAGGTACATTTCGGCGGCGGCGGCGGATTCGGCGGAGAGCTTCTCCGTCCAGCGGGCGAGTGGTGCGGGCACACGGGCGTAGAGACCTTCGTCGATGCCCTCGAGCGCGTCGAGTTTTGCCAAGGTGGGGGCATCGACTTGCCAGAGTTCGCCGGTCACGTTTTCGGGGTTTTCGGGCTCGGCGACCAGGCCGGGGTATTCACCGAGTGAATATAACGCGAAGCCGGGCCCAAGCGCGGCCTCGCCGTGGTAAAGCTGGCCGGTGAGGAAGGAGTGATTGGAGCCGCCGCGTTTCAGGGTGCCATAAACAAACACGAGGTGAGTCTGGTTGGCGGCGGGGGGCATGGCTCAGGGGGCGTCCACGTTGGGCGCGATGGGCGGCGGGGGTGGCGGCGGGGGCGGGGCGACCTCTATGACCAAGGCGGTGAGATTGTCCCGCCCCGAGCTTTCGAGCGCGTCCTCGACGACGCGGAAGGCGGCCGGCTGGTGCACCTGATCGGGGCGCGGGGTGCGGATAAGTTCTTCCAGACTATGATCCCAGAGGCCGTCGGTGACGCCGTCCGAGCAGAGGAGAAAGCGGTCGCCGGGGTGATGGGCCAAGGCGCCGACCTGGGGCTCGATGATCTGGTTGCCGGCGCCGAGGGCTTGCTGAAGGGCGTTGCGACCGGGGTGGGAGCGGGCTTCGCGTTCGTTGATCTGGCCTTGGCGGCGCAACCAGCCGACGTAGCTGTGGTCGTGGCTGAGTTGTTGGATGCCGCCCTCGCGCGGCAGGTAGTAGAGGCGGCTGTCGCCGATGTGGCCGAAGTAGAGCCAGTCGGGGGTGAGCCAGGCGAGGGTGAGGGTGGTGCCCATCCCGGAGCATTCCGTGTAGCTTCGGCCAAGACGCAGGAGCTCATCGTGAATCGCGGCGAAAAGCTCCTGGAGCACATCGGTGAAACCTGCGGTCATGCCCGAAGCGGAGAGGCGGTAGGCGCGGGGCAGGAGGCGGGTGATCTTATCGACGGCGATGCGGCTGGCGAATTCACCGGAACGGGCACCGCCCATGCCGTCGCTCACGGCGAAAACGTAATCGCCGGCTTCGAGCCCGGCCTCGCCGGTTTTGCCGAGGTAGCGGACTTCGTGGCCGTCAAAGGCGAGCGCGAGAAAGGTGTCCTCGTTATTGGCGCGGACTTTTCCTCGGTGGGTCAGGCCAGACCAGTGAAGTACGGCGGGAGCAGGGTCGGACATGGTTAAAAGGGCCAAGGGGAATGCAGGGTGCGAACGCGCCGGAAAAGCAGAAAATACATGCCGGGGTTAGTCACCGCGCGGAGTATCGGGTGAGGGCAGGTCCAGCACCGGTCCGGGCGGGGCGGCGGAATCGAGGATGGTGGCGAACTCGAAATCGATCACGCAAAAGCACCCGGCATGGGTGGAGTAGGTGATGTTGCGGAGGTAGGGGTCTTCGTGGCGAACAGCGAAGTGGCTTTCCAAGTCGGAAAAAATCTCTCGCACCCGGGTTTCGTTGATGTGTTCGACGCGTTGTCCGCAATTCGATGTGACCAGGCGCAGTTCTTCCTCGTGAGTTTCCAGCACCCGAGGCACGAAGTCGCAGTTCCGGCCCGCAAGGTAGGTGAGCACCCGAACTTCGTTCTGAAAACGTTCACGGGCTTGGTGGCCGCGAAAGGTTTTGTGCACCCGGCCGTCAAAGCCGATGCGCACCAAGGCCCGTCGCGTGTCTTTCATTTCCTGCATGTTGAGAGGTGGTCAGTTTTGGTCAGCACTTGCCCACCGCAAGCAATCGCCGGCGTGGGGAAGGGTGAATTTGAACAATAATAACGCCCCCCGATGTATTTAAATTGATTTTAGAGAATGAAAATGGGGACTTTGGGCACGCAGCAATTTTTTTCATTGCTGGCATGCTGAGTGCTGAAAAGGGTGGTGTAGGGATTGGCTCAAAGTTGCGCCCGCTCGTCTGTGGTGCGTGCCTTGGCCTTAATCTACTTTATCCTAACCTCCACATCCATGGCTAAATACAAACTCGAATACATCTGGCTCGACGGTTACAAGCCGGTTGCAAATCTGCGCGGTAAGACACAAATCAAGGAATTCGCCAGCTTCCCCAAGCTCGAAGAGCTTCCCCTCTGGGGCTTCGACGGTAGCTCGACTCAACAGGCACCTGGCGGCAGCTCAGACTGCGTCTTGAAGCCGGTCGCGTTGTATCCCGATACCACCCGCAAGAATGGTGTCTTGGTCCTGTGCGAAGTCTACAATGCCAATGGCACGCCTCACGTTTCCAATTCCCGCGCCACCATTCTGGATGACGAGGGCACCTGGTTCGGTTTCGAGCAGGAGTATTTCCTCTATCAGGACGGTCGCCCGCTCGGTTTCCCCGAGGGTGGTTATCCCGCTCCCCAAGGCCCCTATTACACGGGCGTGGGTTACAAGAATGTCGGCGATGTCGCCCGCCAGATCGTCGAAGAGCATCTCGACCTCTGTCTCGATGCCGGCATCAACCACGAAGGCATCAATGCCGAAGTGGCTTCCGGTCAGTGGGAATTCCAGATTTTCGGCAAAGGCTCCAAGAAGGCCGCTGATGACGTCTGGATGGCTCGTTACCTCTTGATCCGTCTTTGCGAAAAATACGGCATCGACGTCCAGTTCCACTGCAAACCGATCCTCGGCGCCTACAACTCGCCGCTCGATTGGAACGGCTCCGGCATGCACTCGAACTTCTCCACCCAGTTCATGCGCGAAGTCGGCGGCAAGGAATACTTCGAGTCCCTTATGGCTGCTTTCGCCAAGTTCACCTCCGAGCACGTCGCGGTTTACGGCCCGGACAATCATCTCCGCCTCACCGGTCTGCACGAGACCCAGTCGATCGACAAGTTCTCCTACGGCGTCGCCGACCGCGGCGCTTCCATCCGCGTGCCGCACAGCTTCGTCAACAACGGCTACAAGGGTTACCTTGAGGACCGTCGTCCGAACTCCGCCGCGAATCCTTACGAGGTTGCTTCCCGCATCCTTAAGACGATCTCGACCGTTCCCACCAAGTAAGCTTAGAACGGGAGCATACGCTCACGAATTCAGAAGCCGTCACCCTCGCGGGTGGCGGCTTTTTCATTTCTTGGATACGCGGGGGTGGGGTGAAAATGTCGGTTTGGTCGTATCTCAGGCCTTGACCGCTACGCGGAGACCCGCACGTTTCACGTTCCTTCTTTTGCCTGATGGTGTAATGGCAGCACAGGTGACTTTGACTCACCTAGTCATGGTTCGAATCCATGTCGGGCAGCCAGGTTTGATGACTGAATCGCGGGTCGTTTATGGATAAAGACCTCGTGCGATTTTGGCGTCGGCTACGCGCTGGATGCCGAGGGTCTGGGCGGCCAGGCGGCGGGAGAATTTGTATTTTTCGCGCTGGCGCTCGACGGCCACGCGCGCCTGTTCGAGTTGGCGAAAGAGTTTCTCCATCACTTCGTCGCGGGTCCAATAGTAGTTTTGCAGGTTCTGAATCCATTCGAAGTAGGAGACGATCACGCCGCCGGCGTTGCAGAGCACGTCGGGGATGATCTCTAGATCGGGGCGTTGTTCCTCCAGGAACTTATCGGCGGCGAAGGTGGTGGGGCCGTTGGCGGCCTCGGCCAGCAGGCGGCAGCGCAGGCGGGGGGCGATTTCCGGAGTGATCACGCGTTCGAGCGCGGCGGGCACGAGCACGGTGCATTCGAGGGTGAGCAATTCCTCGTTGGTGATGGCCGAGCCGCCATCAAAAGCGGCAAGGTCCCGGGTGCTGGCCACGCAGGCGAGGGCCTTGGCCACGTCGATGCCGGCCGGGTTGTAGTAACCGCCGGTGTAGTCGGAAATGGCGACGATGCGCGCTCCGCGACGGGCGAGGGCGAGGGCCGCCTCGCCTCCGACGTTGCCAAAGCCCTGTATGGCCACGGTGGCCTCGGCGATGGGCAGACGCAGGTCTTCGAGGTAACGGGAAATCAGATACGCCACGCCCGCTCCGGTGGCTTCGCGGCGGCCTTGGGAGCCGCCAAGCGCGAGGGGCTTGCCGGTGATGATGGAGGGGGTGAGGTG
>CANIWJ010000133.1 GCA_947471035.1 Verrucomicrobiota bacterium | reverse complement strand
TGGCGAGCGTATTTAACCATGGGGCGGCCTTGGTGCTGGCGGGCATGGAAGGCGCGGTGGAACTGGCGTTGAAGGTGCCCGGTGTGGCGTGGAAGGCGCAGTTTGTGGCGGCGTGGTGCGCGCCGGTGGCGTCGGCCGGGATGCTGGGCTTGCTCGCGGTGGGTTACGCGCGGGGGTGGCGGGCGCGGGAGGGCGGTTACTGGCTGCCGTTTGCGGTGCTCGGGCTGGGGCTTGTGCTTGGGGTGCGGTTGGTTTGACTGGGCGCCTTATGAAAAGCGCTTACGAACTCGCGATGGAACGGCTGGCCAAATCGGAGCCGAAGGAAAAACCGTTGAGCCCGGCGCAAAAGGCGCGGCTGGCGGAGATTGATCTGGTTTACAAAGGCAAGTGGGCGGAGCGGCAGGTATTCCTCAAGGAGCAGATGGAAAAGGCTTTGGTGCGGGGCGAGGCGGACGAGGCCGAGCAGGTGCGGGTGCAGCTGGCGCGGGAAAAGGCGCGGCTCGACGACGAGTGCGAAGAGGAGAAGGAGCGGGTGCGGCGGGAGAAACGCTAGCCGCCACCCATGCGCTGCGCCGGGTCGGATTTTAGGCCCAGACGAAATCGCCGAGGAGCACGTGGTGGTCGCTGGCGAGAGTTGGGATGACTTGGCTGCCGATGCAGCGCAGGGGGGCGTTGTAGAAAATATGATCCAGCACGTAGGGCATGCGCCGCCAGGTGATGTGTTCGGTTTGGGCAGTGGTGAAGCCTTCGGCGGCGAATTGGGCGGCGAGGCCGACGTGGTCGCGGATGTTAAAATCGCCGCTTAGAAGGGTGGGCGCACCTTGGGCGGCGCGCAGGTGGGCGGCGAGGCGTTGTCGTTGCTCGGGGTGCGCGCGGCTGTCGGACTTGAGCATGAAAAACGCGAGCAGGTGGACGTTTAACAGGGCGAGTTCGCGGCCGGCGGCGTGGGTTTTGGCCCCGATGAGGAGGCGGTCGGTGGGGGTCTTTTTTTCGCCAAAGAAGTCAAATTCGATGGGCGGTGACGGGAGCGTCTCGGCGAAGGTGGCGGTGAGGGGGTGTTTGGAGAAAATCGCGAGGCCGATTCCGAAGGGGAGTTCGCGGGGGTCGGCGGGGGGAAAGGCGAAGTGGGAGTGGTAGCGGGGTAGGGCGGCGCGGAGCCGGTCGTAGTTCGGGGTGGCGGCGGGTGCGTCGGTGCCCGCCGGGGGACGCGCGTGCTCAACCTCCTGGAGTTGAATGATGTCGGCATCGTGCCGGGTGATTTCGGCAAGGGCATCCTCGATGCGCACGGGGGCGTTGTTGGGATCACGGTCATCCCAGATTTGGCCAAACTGCATATTGAACTGGAGGACGCGAAAGGACTTCACGGGCAGGTAGGGGTGGGGGTTGGGGTGATGCTAACGGGGCAGCGGGGTTAGCGCTTCGGGGTGCTTTGGGGCTCGGTCGTGGCGGTGGCGGTGGGGTTACCGAGTGAGGAGCGGTTGGCGGCGTCGGTGGGGGCTTTTTCACTGCCGGCGGTGCTGAGGGTCACGCTGGCGTCGGAGTTTTTGCGGAAGGCGAAGCGGTTGATGCGGTCAAAGACGGTGCGCTGGGAGGTGACGGGTTTTACTTTGTTGGAGACCGGGGAGGCTTCGCCGATTTTGTCCTGAAAACGGTTGGTGCGTTCGGTGGTGAAGGTGTCGTCTTTGGTCGAGTAACGGGACATTTTTCCGGCCCAGGGGCTGTCTTTGCGGTCGATCTTATCGTATTCCTTCCGTTCGGGCTGAATCATGTTTTTTTCACGCGTCTCTTTGGTCTCGATGGTACTGCGGCGCTCGCCGATGAGAGCGTCTTTTTTGGGCACGGTTTGAGACTTGAAGCGTTGGTCGGTGAGGACCTCGTTTTTCTCCAAGGGCACGTTTTCTGGTAACGCGGCCTTTTGGTCGGTCGAGACGGAGGTGGCGCGTTGGGTGGTATCGACTTTGCCGGGGGCGGCTACGGCGGGGGTGAGGGCCGCAAACAGACCGGCGGCGAGATATCGGCCGACGTGGGGTTTCATGCGGGGTTAAACCATTGCCGCAAGCGGTCTGCGGCAAGGTTATTCCGGCTCGGCGGTGCCTTCGACGACCCAAGTGCGGGCTTCGGGCACTTGGGCGAAAAAGCCGGCGAGGGCGGCGCTGAGGTGTTCGGCGTAGCGGTAGTGCGCGCCCATCCCGGTGCGCAACTCGGCTTCATAGATGAATTTATCCGCCTGGGTGCAGTGCTCGAAGGGAGTCTGCGCGCCCAAGAGCAGGCTGTAAACGTAAGCTCCGTCGCCGCGGGCGAGCAGTTCGCGGGTGAGGGCGAGTTGTTCGTCGAGCAGGGTTTGGTGGGCGGCGTGGGGGATTTCGGGCGGGAGGTAAAAACCGGCTTGGATGAGCGGGGTGTAGCGGTGGCCGGTGCGGTGGCGGTTGAGGTCGCGCAGCTCGGCGAGGGCGAGGTTGTTCCAGGCGAAGCTTACGCGCATGCGGCGGGTGGCGGTGCCTTGTTGGCCGTAGCGGTTGGCGCGGGTGGAAAGGGCGTCGGGCACGGACTGGGTTTCGCTGAGGAAGGGCGGGGTGGCGCGATCCACGTGGACCCAAGTCTGGTCGGCCAAGGGGGCGGAAGAAAGGCGTTCGAGGCCGAGGCGGCAGGAGGTGGCGAGCTCGGCGGCAGCTTGGGCTTGGTAACTAAACTCCGGCCCGCTGTGGCGCATGAGGCGCGGGGAGATTTTGAGGAGTTCGTTGCGGATAAGGTCGGCGGCGGCGCGGGCCTCGGGCTGGGGCAGGGAGGCGAGGTGTTTCACCGTTTGCGCCCACATGCGGGAGGACTGGACGACGGCGAGGTTGGTGCGGGTGGCGAGCGGGATGAAGTAGCGGGCGCGGTCGAGGGCGTAGTTTTTGCGGATGCGGGCGACCACGGCGGGTTTGGCGTCGGCGGGCACGCGCACGCGCTCGGGTTCGGAGGCACCGAGGGCGTCTAGGCGGGTGTATTCGGCTTGGTAGGCGGCGAAGGCGCGGCCCATGACGTCGCGCCAGCGGGGGGCGAGGTCGGCGGGGATGCCGAGGGCTTCGGGCTCGGGCAGGGCGCTGGGCGCGAGGGTGATGTAGCGGGTCGAGGACTCTTGGCCGTCGGCCATTTGGGCGATCTCGAAGACTTTGTAGGCCAGCCACATGGATACGTCGTCAAGGGCGATGGCGAGGCCGCCGGTGAGGCCGCCGATGGAGGCGTGACCGTAATCGACGAATTTCAGGATGCGGTCGATGGAGGCGTCGGGGTCGGCGGGATCGACTTTGGCGAGGATGGTGTGGATGCCTTCGTTGCTGCGCGAGTAGCGAGCGAGGACGGAGGCGAGCAATTCGGGGGTGACCCGGGGAAGATCGGCGGCGGAGGGGGGCGGGACAAGGGCTAGGCCGGTGATGCGCATCGTGAGTGGGCAGAGCCAAGCCGAGCGAACGGTGAGCGGGCGAGGCCGAAATCAGGTTGTCCAGAGGCGGGCGGGTTTTTGACGGCGAAAGGCGATGCTGGCGGCGGTGGCGAGGGCGGTGATGAAGGCGAATGTGGCCGGTTCGGGAATGGCGGCGGCGGAGAAATCCTGGCTCACGATGAGGTTATCCAGATCGATGTCCCCCGTGGAGGCATTACCGGCGCGAAGAAAAATCGCGCGGGCGTTGGTGGTGAGCCCTGTAAGCTCTACGTATGTCGAGGTAACGGAAATCGGGTTTATCCATAATCCGAGTCGGTCCGAGTCCAAGTTCAAGCCGAGTACGGCGCGAAATGTAGTTCCTCGAGAGAGGGGCACAGCCCACTCGGTTAACGAACTCGAAGCGGCGTTTAAGGAGGCGCCGGTAAAGATTCCGACCACAAATTGGCTAGTAGTGGTGCTGGGCGATCCGCTGAAGGTTTGTGCGTTTCCAGAGGGACGAAAAACTCCGAAACTGGCGACGATGGATCCACTTGAAGCCGTTCCTATGCGAAATCCCGCGATGGACTGAATCGTATCGTTGGGTGAAATGCTCCCGGTCGCACTGACCGAAAAGTCAAAACCTAGATAGTAAGTGCCGGTGGTTAGATCCGAGCTCGCGAAGTTTAGTTGCGTGGACTCGTTACTGGTCGTGAGGAGCTTGGCTGATCCTCCACTGGTGCCGATTGCACCTGAGGTGCCGGTGCTGTTTTGCCAAGCACTCAGTCCAGAATCCGGCGTTGATCCAGTGAGCGTGGAGATTGAAGAGAAATCGTCGGCAATGGAGGTAAATTGCCCGAAACTAACACTATTAATTAACGAACAGTAGGTAACGAAGAGGAAAAGGTGGCATTTCTTCATTAACCATACGCAAGCATTTGGAGTGCCTGCGTATTGCCATCAATACACTATAAGATAAGTTTTGCGCATTTTTGCTGAGGCGGAAATTATCTTATTCCAATGGGGCCAAAGGGCTCTCGTTAGAAAAACGTCAGGTATTTGCCGTCGGCGAGGCGTTGAATCAGCAGGGCTAGCTCCATGGCGTGGTAGTCGCCCCACATGCAGGCTTCGCCGCAGGGGACTTTTTGACCCTTCGGGATGTGATCCCAGCCGTTGGGACGGTGATAAACGCTGTGCAGAAGGAGGCCCTGGTGTTTTTTATCGGTGCCGAGGTAGGCATCGGTGAAGAGCGTGTCGGCCACGGTGAGGCCAGCCTGAAGGTAGCGGGCACCGGCTTTTTTATCGCCCTTGGCTTGGAGGTAGAGTCCGAGGCGGATGAATCCTTGGGCGGCGATGGCGGCGGCGGAGCTGTCCACTGGTTCGTGGGCGTTGAAGGGGTCGGCGGGGAGTTTGGTGAAATCGCCTTGTTGGTGGGTGTTAAGCGCGGCGCTGTCCCAGTAGGGCACACCGTCGAGCGCGGAGTAGCCGTCGATGTAGTAGTCGGAGGTGGCGCGTGCGGTTTCGAGGAAAAGATCGGTGACGGCGCGGCGGCCGCCGACGGCGTCGAGCTCCGTGCCTTTTACGGTGTCGAGGTATTCGAGTTGTTCGGCGAAGCCGCAGATGATCCACGCTGCGCCGCGGGTCCAGGTGGTGAAAGGCGAGTAGCCTTGTTGCGAGCTGGGGCAGCGGAACTGGCCGTCGTTGCGGTTGAATACCGACTCGTGGGCGACGCGGCCGCGCACGTCGTAGGTATCGCGTCCTTGGCCGAAGAATACGTTGAAACGCGCGGTGGTGGCGGCGTGGGTGATGGCGCGGTGGAGCAGGTTGATGGGTTTGTCTCCCTCGCCCATGAGCACGTGGCCGAGCTGGTGGGCGACGACGAGCGAGCGCATCGAGCGAATGGTATCGGCGAAGAGGGATTGTGGGCCGTTGAAAGAGTAGACGTAGCCGGCGGGGGCGACGCCGGCGTTATCCGCGCCGAGGGGAGACCAAGGGGCGGTGGCATTGGTGGGCACGTAGCGGGCGGCTTGCACGGCACCGGAGACTTTTAAGGCCAGTTCGGTGTAGACGAGTTCGTCGGCGGTGCCGCTAGCGCGGCCTTCGAGTAGCAGGCGGCGAAGGTTTCCGTAAGTGGAGACGTTATTGAAACCGTGGTCGTGGACGCCGACATGGCTCACGTGAGAGGCCATGTGTTTGAGGGTTTTTTCCCGCCCTAGTTCGAGAAAGCGCGCCTCGCCGGTGGCGTCGTATTGGAGGAACGCCATGCCGAACTGGAAGCCCTGCGTCCACTCGGTCCAGCCGCGCGAGGTGTATTTACCTTTAATAGTGAAGACCGGCGTGCCTTGGGCGGAGTCCCAGCACTGGTTGATCAAATCGATTTTTTGACCGGCGAGCTCGAAGAGGCGGGTGAGCTTCGGCTGGAGTTTGGCGGGGGTGAGGGTGGCATTGATCTTCATGGAGGAGGGGGGATTCAGCCATGAGGCAGCCCCAGCCATTGCTTGCGGGCAAGGGCAGAGCCGGGCTGAAGTCGGCCATGTGCTAGCCGGGGGCGGAGGGGTGCTAAGCCGATTGATTAGCGTCAGCCTGGGGTCAGATTTTAACAGGAGTGAAACGCAGCACGGTCTGTCCTTGGTGCAATATGGGTTCGGACCACATAACGTGAGGGCGCACCCAAAGGGTGTCGTCGAGCGCGGCCCCTTTTTCATCCAGGCAGCGGTAGAGCACGTAAGGGGTGAGTTCCTCGGAGTGGCGAACAACACCGATTACTTCGTAGAGATGTCCCTTGTAGTGACGATAAACGCCGTTGACCGGCGTGGTTGGGAGCGGATCGACGGGGTCTTGGCGGGCCATATAACCATGCGACCTCGTGAGGCGGTTTTTTTCAAGCTCGCGGGTAGGGCGGGTCGGCGCGTGGATACGAACGTGCCCGATTCAGCTTCTGTCCCAAATGGAATCGTCGTCACGCCTCCGAACCTGTTGATGCGTGAGTCGGTGGAGGTGCGCCGTATTTTCAGAACCGATACCATGGTTTCACGGCGAGGCTGGCGACTGGTGGGTGCTGGCTGCGAGAGACTTCCCGGTGGCAGTTACCTGCAGCGGCGTGATTTCCCTTATCACACCATAGAGTTTATTTCTGTCGGCCGGGGGCTGGTGGAATTGGCAGGCAAGCGATGCACGCTGGCTGGTGGATGCGTTTACACGATTGGAGCGGATGAACGGTTTGGTGTCAGGACCGATGCCAAACGGGCACTGCAGCGTTATTACCTTTGGATGGAAGGCCCCGAGGTTGCGTCGGTTCTAAACCAAGCGGGTCTATGGGGTGGTCGACTGCGAAATCTTAACGTCCCTGGTGAGATCCGTGAGGCTTGGGAATGGTTACTTCGTGATGGTGCGCGGGCCGGGTTATTCGGGGCGGAATTAGCTCAAGGACTGGCCGAAGTCATACTGCTAAAACTTGCCGCGGCTAACGATGAAGGATCGTTCCGTGCCGATTCCGAAGGCAGAGCGTGTTTCGAACGTTGTCGCGCGATGGCAGATGAGCAGGTCGAACACTTAAGAGGTGCGGCGGAACTCGCTACGGCGGCTGGATTGCGAACAGAGACGGTATGTCGCCAATTCCAGCGCTATTTAGGCACGACGCCTGGTCGTTATTTGCGAGCCAAGCGAATACGACTGGCAGCCGAGCGGCTAAATGCGCCGAATGTAAGTATTAAGGAAGTGGCTGCGGCACTGGGGTTTTCGGATGCATTTCACTTCTCAAGGGTTTTTAAGCAGGAAATGGGGGTTTCCCCGAAGTTATGGCGTTCAGGTAATTCAGCATAGAATGGAAGCGGTTATGAGCTGGCGTTACACCAAAGCGCTGCAGGGTGAGAAAAGTCTCTGATTAAGTCGGTGAAAAGTCCGCAAATAAGCCCGTGTTCCAGCTCTAAGATTACGTAGTAAATATAAACTACAAACTAAGTGTGCGGGGCTGAAAAGGTATGGCTTTCCTTGATTAAAAAGAAAATATTACCAAAAAGATAGATACTTAAATTATTGTATATTAAGGTTTAACAAAATATTATAAATTAACTTTTAAAAAGTGCTTGTCGGAAGGGCTCCGGTTTCCATTGTCCGCACTCCCTTGCAACCACAGCGCTTCAAACGCAGCGGTAAGCAAGGGAAGTTCTTTCAAGTAAATCGCCTAAAAGTCAGCGTCTCTTTAAAGTGTTTTTAAAAAGATTTTTAAAAAGATGTTGACGGATGGAAAACGGTTTGGCTTGCTAGACAACCTTTCCCCTAAAAAGGAAACGATCTTTGAAAAATATATTGTGCGATTGATTGGGAC
>CANIWJ010000132.1 GCA_947471035.1 Verrucomicrobiota bacterium | reverse complement strand
GTCCCCCCATCTTTCTCGGCAATTATTCCGTCGTAATAGCAGCGGCGGCAGTCGCCTGTAGGTAGTTTCACGGGTGATCCGCTTGGCTCTTCTTTGGCGTGTTCTACGAAGGAAACGCGCTCTCGGTAGTTATACGCTTCTTCAAGACCGAATGGATCAATGCTGTTAACGGCATCGTTTCCGACCATGCCGTAAAGATTCAACCCCCCGGCTTCGCCGATGGGATCCCTGCTTAGCCAACGCCCTGTGGAAGGATTATAGTATCTGAAGCCGTAGTAACACACACCCGATGCGGTTTTTTCGGAACTGACTGGCGCAACCCGACGCGATTCCAGCGGCTTACGGCAGGGTTTCCGGACGCGTTCGGGGTGGTTTTGCCCGACACCCCACGACACGAGTTTTTGCCGTTGCACGCACCCGCGCCGGGCGCGGGTCTGAGGCGTGCGGGAGGTCGGCGACATGCCGCGCAAGCTGGCGGTTTTTAGCGGCTAAGGAAAGAAGCTTCTAATGCTTCGCCCGCCCGCGCGGATGACAGCGGGCGTGGACCTCGCGGAGCTGGGCAATCGATACCGCCGTGTAAATCTGCGTCGTATCAAGCCGGGCGTGTCCCAGCAGTTCCTGGATCATGCGCAGGTCCGCGCCGTTTTCCAAAAGGTGGGTGGCGCAGGCGTGGCGGAACAGGTGGCAAGATCCCGTCTTGCCGATCTTCGCCGCGTCAATCGTGCGGCGCACCCAATTGCCGAGGTAGTTCGGGTTTAATCGCCCGCCGTAGCCGGACAGGAACAGCGCAGGCTCGGCCGCGCCGACCTCAAGCAGAGGGCGGCATTTTTCAAGGTAACGCTCGACCCACGCGAGCGCCTGCGCGCCGAGCGGGGCGAGCCGGTCCTTGCCGCCCTTGCCGCGCCGGACGGTGACGACGCCGCGGGCGCGGTCCACGTCGCCCACGTCCAGGCTGACGACTTCGCGGCGGCGCAGGCCCGACCCGTAGAGGACTTCGAGGATCGCGCGATCGCGCACGCCGAGCGGGTCGGCGGTGTCGGGCATCGCAAGGACGGCCTCGACCTCGGCGACGGAGAGCACGCGCGGCAGGCTGCGCGGTTGTTTTCTCGGTAAATCGAGGTCGGCGGCGGGATTGGCCCGCAAAAGATTCTCGCGGCACGTCCACGCAAAAAACGCCTGCACCGCGCCCAAGTGCCCGCGCTGGGTCGCGACGGCGAGCGGCTGGCCGTTCGCTTTGCGGTAGGCCCACAGCCAGCGCTGGAAGGCTTCCAAGACGGGTTTATCGATCTCGGCGGGCCGGAGCAGTCCCCGCGCTTCGCCCCACGTTAAAAACGAGCGCAACGCCCACACCCGCGCCGCCACCGTGCGCGGCGAGTAGGCCCGCGTTTCCAGCTTCGCCAACCATTGATCAACCAGGCTCGCGAGCGTGCCGGCATCCCGGCGGTCAAAGCCATCGGGCGCAGCTGCGTAGCCGCCTTGTTTGTCGGCCCATCGGCGCATGGCCTGCGCCCGCGCGAGTCCGCGCCGCTTGTTGCCTGTGCTCGGCATGGCTGCGACTACGACGCCACCGCCAGGGGCGCGGCCTCCTGATGCGCGTTTCCGTAAGGCCGCGAGGTTGCGCCTAAAGCGCTGCCTTCGACTGCATTTACACCTGACGGGGGGAGTGCGTCACCCCCCGCGAGGTGGCCGTTTACCCCCGCGAGGTCGGTTCCCAATCCCGCGAGGTTGGCGGCGCGGCGGAGGTTTTCGGCGTCGATCAGCTTGATATGCGCGACGTGCGCGGGGGCGTCGGCATCGATCAAGAGTTCGTAAACGTAAAGGCTCCCGAAGCGGCCTTGCCGCGTGCCGAGGTATTCCTGTTCGACCAGGCGTTCGAGGTGGACGCGCAACTGGGTAAAACTCCAGCCGCTCGCCTCGTGCAGTTCGCGCCGGGTGAAGCACACCGCGAGCTTTTCGGCCTCGCGCTCGCGCTTGGCCCGCACGAGGGCGCGCACGTGATCGAGCAGGCGGCGCGTTTGCGGCGGCAGTTCATCGAGCGAGCGGCCCAAGACCTCGGGCGCGAGTTCGTTGGCCAGGGCGATGTCCTCGAGCGTGGCCTCGATGTAGGCGATGGTTTTCCCACCCGCCACCGGGCGCGAGCGCCGGGGCCGCTGGTGCTGGTGCAGGAGCGCGATGGCGTCGATCAGCGTCAGATATTTTTCATGGTCGCGGCGGTTGCGCGTCTGGTGCGTCGGGAAGGTCAGGCGCGGCGCGTAGTCGTTCAAAACCTCCAGCGGCTCAAGCAGGCGCTGCACGTTTTTCATGACGCGCAAAAGCTCGGTGCGCTCGGCCTTGGCGACGAGTCCGGCAAGCGTGCGGCGTTCGCGCTGCAGGGTGTGGATGCGCGCGGTCTGCTCGGGACTGTCATCGACGGCGAGCGTCAGGCAGCGGTTTTGCAGCTCTTCATCCAGGTCAACGGCGGTCGTCGTCAGCATGATCATGACCGGGCCTTCGACGTGGTATTCCTGCGTCTCCATGCGGCCGGTCTGCGGGTTTTTGCCCGTGCTCGCGATGCGCAGCTCCTGCTCGGATTGCAGCAGCTTGAGCGCGTAAGACGCTTTCTCGGCCCCGGCTTCCTCGACGATGGCGAGGATTTTGTGCCGCAGGTCGTAGTCGCCCATGTAGAAGAGGCTTTGCCCCGTCATCGCGGAGTATTTGACGCGGGCTTCCTCGGGGAAGAACGCCAGGATGCCGTCCATCACCGTCGTTTTTCCCGCCGCACTCGGGCTTTGCAGGATCACCGCCAAGGGCTTGTCCAGGAGGCGGGAGACGCCGCCCAAGTAGCCGATGAGCGAGTTTTTTTCTTCGCCGACGATGCCCGCCGCGCGGAACGCCGCGCGCAGCCGGTCCATCAGCTTCGGTCCCCGCGCCCACGCCAGCGCCTCGGCCTTTTCCTCGGCGGAGAGCGCGACCGCCGCCCCCGTCCGCGCGCTCGCCGCCGCGTCCTGCGCCGCCTGCGCGGCGCGCGCGGCCAGGGTCGTTTCCAGCGCCAGCAAGAGCCGTCCCAGGTCGCGCTTGATCAGGTCGGCGTGCAACCGCGTTTCCTCGGCCGCCCGCTCCACGAAGCGGCGGCGGTCCAAGTCGCGCGCGAGGTCGAGCGTGTCCAGGTGGAAGGCGTCGCCGACGCTCAGGCGCAAGGCGACTTTGAGCGCGTCCGCGCCCGTCAGTTTGTCGAGGCCGCCGACGCGGTATTCACGCCCGTCGATTTCCCAAAACCAATGCTCGCCGCGCGGCGTCAGCGTCGGCGTTGGCGTCGGCACGCCGGACGGTGCCGCGACCGGCGAGACGGTTTCTTTCCTAGCCGCTTCCTCCGGCGTCCGCGCGGTCGTTTTCGCCTCGCCCGCGCTCGCGCCCACGTCGGCAGCTTTAGCGGCTTTAGCAGCTAAAGAAGAAGGCGCGCGCGACGCGTCCGCCGACACCTCCGGCTTTGAGACGACGGCGGGCACACTCTGGCCTTTGCCGATAAACGCGGCGGCGTTGAGCAACACGGCGAGAGCCTGGCGCGGCGGTTTCACGGCGAGGGCGTAGCTGTTGGCGTCGTGGCCTGCCGGGAAGCGGACGCGGCGGCACTCCACGCCCCGCGCCATGAGGAGCGCCGCCGCGCCCTCCGTGCCCGCGTCGCCCGCGCCGTCCGGATCGAAGGCAAGGAACGCCACGCGCACGCCCGCCTTGACGATGGCCTCGATCACCTCGGGCGACGGTTTGCGGGCGCTAAAGCAGGTCGTGACGTTGCGCCAGCCGTGCGCCCACCACGTCAGCGCGTCGGTGATGCCCTCGGTCAGGATCACCGCGCCTTGCGACTCGCGCAGCGCGTCGGCCAACAGCGCGGACGGATTGAAGACGCCCGCCTGCGGCCCCGGCAAAAAGCGGTGCCGGTTCTCCTTCGGCACGACGCCCGCCGCCCGGCCGTAGAGCGTGCCGATTTCGCCGCCGTCGCCGATGACGGGGACGACGATCTGCCCTCTAAAATGCTCGTGGCCGGTGTCGCGCATCAGCCCCAGCCGGACGAGGCGGGCGCGCAGCGCCGCGCCCTCGGCGCGGTTCTTCTGCGGGAGGCGCAAGCCGAGCGTCCGGTCGCAGTAGCCGACCCGGAAGACGCGGAGTAATTCCGGGTCGGCGAGACCGCGTTTTTCGAGGTAGCCAAGCGCGGCCGGGTTCGCCGCGAGGCGCTCGGCGTAATAGTCCACCACGCGCCGCAAAGCCTCCTGATCGGCCGCGTGCTCGTCGTCGGCCGCAGTCGCCGACGCGACGCCCGCCAGCGGGTTCGCGAGCTTCGGCACGGTGGATTTCTTGACCGGCCCGCAACTCGGCGGAGCCTTGAACGCCGCACCGCCCGCGAGCAGGTCGGCCGCGTGCCGGAAGCTCACGCCGTCGAAGCGTTGCACGAACTGGATGACGTTCCCCGTGGCGTTGCACGAGACGCAGCGCCAGAGCCGTTTTCCCGGCGTGACGTGGAGCGACGGGCTTTTGTCGTCGTGGAACGGGCATAGCCCGATCAGGTCGCCGCCCTGCGGGGCGAGCGCGACGCCGCGCGAGCGCACCACGGCGGCAAGGTCGGTCTCGGCCTTTATTTTCTCGATCTCCGCTTCGGTGAGCAGGGCCATGGTCAGCGCAGTTTGACGAGTTGGCCGTCGAGTCCCTGGACGTAAAACGTGAGGTCTTCGCGCCGGTAGCGGTTCCCGTTTTCGAGGTGGAACGCGTATTCCCCGGCCTCCAACCACGTCACCCGCATCGCCACCGGTTTCCCGTTCTCCCGGCCCTGGTAGGCGTATTTTGAAGAGGATTTGATCACCGCGCATAAAACGAGGGTTTTCGCCTCGGAAGCGGCCGGGGCCGTCAAGTCGCAAAACGGATTGTTTTCCATTCCTGATTTAGATACGGTTTTCGTATCAGAAAGGCAAGTCGCTAATGAACGCCCGTATAATCGCCGCCATCATGGCACGCACCAAACCGGTTCATTTCGGCGAGCGCCTCGCGCGTCTTCGCAAGGCCAAGGGCATCACGCAGCGGCAGCTTGCCGCCGAGCTCGGCGTTTCCCAACGCGTCGTCACTTACTACGAAAACGAATCGAGCTATCCGCCCGCCCACCTGCTGCCCAAAGTGGCGCAGTGTTTCGGCGTCGGCGTCGAGGAGTTGCTCGGCGGTGCCGAACCGTCCGTCGAGGCCGCGCCGGTTTTGCCCGACCGGCGTTTGCGCAAGCGCATCGAGCTTCTCGCGAAGCTGCCCGCCCAGGATCAAAAGATGGTCCTGCGCATGATCGACACCCTCGCGGCCAAGGCGTCGTGATTTCCGCGCCGGGGGCTAGGCCCGGCGCAAGGCGAGCTTTGCGAGCCGGGCGGCTCGCGTCGGCGGTCGGAGCGACGAAGGAGCGGAGCCGACGCCGCGAGGCGTAGGCGCAAGGAGCAACGCGACGCGCAGGGAGCGCAAGCGACCGGAGTTTCAGGGCGCGGGGACAGGAGCGCCCGCCGGAGCGGTCGGCCTGGCGGCGCAACGCAGCCCCAGGGCGGAGTGCAGCCGCCAAGCCGTCCGCGCAGGCGAGCCCGCCCCAAGCGGGCGTTTCCCCACGTCGGTCAACCGTGGCTCGCCAAGCGCCCCGGCTTGCCCGGGGCGAGCCCACGGTTTCGCGGAGAGGGGGGCCATGCGGCCCCCCTGAGGCGACTTCAAGGAGCCGAACCGCTGGACGAGACGTGAGCGCAGCGAACGCGAGAGGGCGCGCCGACCCCGGCGCCGCGCGGGGCGCGCTTGCCGCGCACCGGCTGCGCCGGGTTGAGGCGCGCCCGGTGCCAGCCGGGCGCAGCGGGGTCCCCGCCGGTCTGACCAGGACGGGCGCGACTCAGACGGCGGGAGCGCAGCGCACGACGGCTGTGACGCGACGGCGCGGGCCGGAGGAGCGCCGCTTCGGGCGGGCCACTGCACCGCCCAGGCCGTCCCCGGCGGGGTTGCTCTCCACCGGACCGGAGCGACCGAAAGGGAGCGGAGGGAGGAAGCAGAGGACATGACAGCCGCTCGGGGCTGGCGTGGCCTGTGCCGCTGGGGATCAGGTTTGTATTAACGCGGCGCGGGCGTTTCAGGGGACGGAATCAACAAACAGCGGCCAAACCCCTTTTTCAGCCCCTCTACTTATAGTAACAGTAAAAGTAACCGATTAAAGAAGTGGAATCATTAGATGGGGTTACCATAAAAATCGCTTTTAGATTAGTATCCACAAATAAAAATCCAGATAAGAATTCACCGTTAGCAGAGCGCATCCAGTGTGTTGGAACTGAGTCTAAATTCGAAAATATGTTTCTAGGCTCCAGGGAAACTCCCTGCGCAGTAGCCCACTTAGAAAACAGATTTATAGTTAAATCAGTAAAACGTATCTCCAAAAGTTCGCCATCAATATTGCCGACTATACGTGTCTTGCGTTCTATAAAAGCAGATGACGGCAGTTTTTTTAATATAAGAGTCGAAATACTGTCCTTTTTCTGCGCAGAGCAAGAACAGAATAATAGCATTACGGCAAGTAAAGCTGAAACTTTAATTCTCATGGAATATAAGGAATGCATCGCCTGAAGATTGAGAAACATTAATTTTTTCTGAAGTTACAATGAAATCATCGCCACTGATAAGAGAGCCTGCTGCTGTTCTCGTTTCCCGTCCACCAAGAACAAGCTCTTTAGTCCACCCTGTTTCTTGTGCTTCCGAATACTTGTCCTTCCAATCACTATATAATTTAGAAATTTTCCAATCAAAATCCCATTCATCGTATACGGATGCGGTGCCTTTTGCATGCCACCCTCCCTTAGGTGAGCAGCCTATCTCCAGGTCCACGTAAATTGTATATGAGCCGAGCCCCCCTCTTGGGTTATTAATATCGTTAACTGATAACGCATAACTCTTTTTTCCCCTGAAATTAGCTACTATATCTTTAACAAAATCCTCACTTTGATACATTGTAACAACAGGTTTTAAGTATTTAAAAACAGAGTTCTTACTTAAATGCACTCCTCTTCCCTTTCCATACACATAATGACGGAGGAGCATTTTTGCAAAATCTCCAGATATATGATTTAGTGCAAATTCATATTTTCGGTCCCGATCTAATAAAAAATTAGTCGCATACGACGTAGCCGCAGGTATTAAAAATAGCCCTAAATTATCAGTCGCACCAATTGGATCATTAGACACGAATCCGTACAAGTTCACCCCACCATTTTCCTCAATCGGGTCCCTGCTGAGCCAGCGTCCAGTGGAAGGATTGTAGTATCTGAAGCCGTAGTACAGCAGGCCGGTTTCCTGGTCTTCGTATTTGGTGCTGAAACCGAAGGGCACGGGGTTGGTTCCCGCTACTTTGATGACGTTGCCGAAGGCGTCGTAGTCGTTCTCGGCCACCTTAGTGCCTGTAGCCAAGTCGATCCAGGCGATGATATTGCCGTTGCCGTCGTAGGCGGGGGAAAAAGAGCCGGGAGCTTGGGGCGAGGAGCCGGGAGCAAGATCGGCCCAGAGCAGGCCACCTACCCCGCCGGCACCTTGTTGGCTGCCGGACAGATCGAGGCCCCAGGTGTAGGAGCGTGTAACGCTCCAGTTTAAGGGAGAAGTTGAAGGTGAAGTTAACTCGGCGATGGGGTTCCAGCCGTCATACAGAAACTTTGTTTCTGAGTTAAAGATGTAAGTTGAAGTGGAAGGGTTCCAGGTCTCGACTTTTTTGGAGATGCGGCGGCTTTGGGAATCGTAGAGGTAGGTGAGGCGCTGGCGGGGGAGGTCGGGGGCGGCGGTGGCTAGGTCGGCGCGGGTTTCGGCTTGGTTGAGGCGGTTTTCGGCGTCGTAGGTGTAGGTCCAGCGTCCGTCTTTGATCAAGTTGCCGTCGAGGTCGTATTCGTAGGTTTCGGGCGAGGGGGGGACGTAGGTTTGGCGGACTTCGCTGCGGGCGAGTTCGCTGGTGGGCGGGGTGCCTTGGAGGGTGGTG
>CANIWJ010000131.1 GCA_947471035.1 Verrucomicrobiota bacterium | reverse complement strand
TGGACATTTGGCCGGTGGCGGCTTGCTTGCTCCATCTTATGCGCACCGCGATCATCGGCACCGGCATCGCCGGCCTCGGCACCGCTCATTTCCTGCACCGTGCGGGGGATGAAATCACCTGTTTCGGTCCCGAGGACTACGCCGGCGGGCATAGCAACACGGTCGAAGCGGTGGAGCCCGGCACCGGCCGGGCGGTGCCCATCGACACCGGATTCATGGTCTACAACCGGGTGACGTATCCGCACCTGTGCCGCTTGTTCGACGAGTTGCAGGTGCCGGTGAAGCGGACCGACATGAGCTTCGCTGTCCGGGATTTGGATACGGGTTTGGAGTGGTGCGGGTCTTCGCTCAACCACCTTTTCGCGCAGCGGAAAAACCTGTTCAGCCCGCGTTTCATCAAGATGGTTCTGGCGGTGAATCGTTTCAACCAGGAGGCGGTGGAGGCGCTGGACGAGCCGGCCTTGGAGACGGAGAGTCTGGCCGACTACGTGCGGCGGCGGGGCTACGGGAAGGACTTTTGGGATTTGTATCTGGTGCCGATGAGCTCGGCGGTGTGGAGCACGCCGCCGGAGCAGATGATGGCGTTTCCGGCCGCGACCTTGCTGCGTTTTTTTCACAATCACGGCTTCCTCGGTCTGCACACCCAGCACCCGTGGTGGACGGTGGACGGCGGGTCGCGCGAATACGTGAAGCGGCTGACCGCGCCCTTCGCGGAGCGCATCCGCCTGCGCTGTCCGGTGGTGCGCGTGGTGCGGCACGGGGCGGGCAAAGGCGTGACGGTGCTGACCGCCGACGGGCGGGAGCAGTTGTTTGACCGCGTGGTGCTGGCCACCCACGGGGACCAGGCGCTGCGCCTGTTGCTCAACCCGACCCGCGACGAGACGCGCTTGCTGGGGGCGTTTAAATACCAGGCCAACGTGGCGACGCTGCACACCGACGCGAGCGTGATGCCCCGCACGCGCCTGGCCTGGGCGAGCTGGGTGTATTCGATCGCTCGTGACGAATTGGGCCGGATCGCGCCCGCCACGCATTACTGGATGAACCGGTTGCAGGGGGTGAGCGAGCGGGAGCAGTATTTCGTGACGATCAACCAGCCGGAGCGCATCGACGCCGCGAAAGTGATCAAGCGCATCGACTACACGCACCCCCTGTTCGATGCGGCGGCGCGGGCGGCGCAGTTGGAGTTGCCGGGGCTGAATCTGGCGGCGCGGGGCACGACGGAGACTTTTTTCGCCGGAAGCTATTTCCGCTACGGTTTCCACGAAGACGCGTTTATGAGCGCGGTGCAGGTGAGCGAGGTTTTGCTGGGACGCGACCCCTGGGGGCCTGTGGCTGCGTCTTAAGCCGGCGTGGCTCAGGCTTCGGTGTCGCAGCGCACGGCGGCCAGTGCGTAGGCGGCGGCGGTGTCGCAGCGCAGGACGAGCGGGCCGAGGCTCACCGGGGTCCAGCCGGCGGAGAGCGCCGATGCGATTTCCTCGGGCGAGAGGTCGCCTTCGGGGCCGATCAGCCAGGCGACGGAGTTCGAGGCGCGGCCCTCGTGGCTTGAGCGAAAGGCGGCGAGCACGGCGCGCAGCGGGCGGGCGCCGGGGTGAAGACTGGCGACGAGCCGGAGTTCGCAGGCCGCCACGAGGGGATCGGCGAGGAAGGCGGCGAGAGGGCGCACGGGCTCGATGGCGGGCAGAAAGGGGTTGCCGCATTGTTTGGCGGCTTCGATGGCGGCGAGGCGCCATTTGTCGGTTTTTTTGTCGGCGCGGTCGGCGTCGAGTCGCAGTTCGCTGCGTTGGGTGGCGAGTGGGGCGCTGCGTGCGGCGCCGAGCTCGGTGGCCTGACGCACGATGTCGTCCATGGTGCCGCCTTTGGGCAGGCCCTGGCCGAGGATGAGGGCGCAGGGCAGGGGCGGGCGGGTGGCGGAGGAGAGGACCTGGAGCAGGGCGTGTTTCTTGCCTTCCACGCGGGAGAGCTGGCATTGCCAGTCGCGGCCCAGACCATCGAAGGCGACGACGGGGTCGCCGGGGCGGGCACGGTTGACGTTAACGAGGTGATGGGTTTCGGCGGCGGGCAGGGCGATTTCCACGGCGCCGGGCGGCGGGGTGAAGGGCAGGTAAACACGGAAGTCGGCCATGGTGCGGAGAAAAAGCCCTGCGGCGGTTCACGCCAACCCCGTAAATGAGGAGAGGCGACCTTCGGGAACCACCCCGGGGCCGCCTCTGCCAGCAAACCAAACAACCATTATTGATGACGTAGGGATAGACCGGGTGGGTGGAGAAACATTCAAAAAAACCGAAAGTTTTTTCGGGGTTTATTTGGGGATAATTAAACTACTGCAAAGGAAGGAAATGTGAAGTTCCTTGGCTTTCGAGTTTACAAGCGGGTGCGGGAGGTTACGTCTTTGGCCGCTAGTTTTTTCGAAACCCTTGCCCGGGTGGCGGAATTGGCAGACGCAGTAGACTCAAAATCTTCCGGAGAAATCCTTGTGGGTTCGATTCCCACCCCGGGCACCATTACAGATAGCGTTGACTATCTATGTGATACACAGGTCGCGGAAGTTACTTTGGTTTTTAGCCGCCGTGTTCGGCCAGCCAGCGTTCGGCCTCGATGGCGGCCTGGCAGCCCATGCCGGCGGCGGTGATGGCTTGGCGGTAGACGTGGTCGGAGCAGTCGCCCGCGACGTAAATGCCGGGGATCTGGGTCTGCACCTGGGAGCCGGCGGCGGGTTTGAAGTAGCCGCCCTCGTCCACGGCGAGCGCGGGAGTGAAGGGACCGGTGTTGGGGGTGTGGCCGATGGCGACGAAGACGCCTTTCACGGGCAGCACGGATTCGACGCCGGTCTTCACGTTTTTAACTTTGAGGCCGCTGACCGAGCCCTCGGGCACGCCGAGGACTTCGACGGGTACGGTGTCCCAGACCATCTGGATTTTTTCGTGCGAGGTGGCGCGATCCGACATGATTTTGGAAGCGCGCAGGGAGTCGCGGCGGTGCACCAGGTAGACTTTGCTGGCGAAGCGGGTGAGGAAGAGGGCTTCTTCGGCGGCGCTGTCGCCGCCGCCGAGCACGGCGACTTCCATCTTGCGGTAGAAGGCGCCGTCGCAGGTGGCGCAGGTGGTCACGCCCTTGCCGCCGTAGAGTTCTTTTTCACCGGGTATGCCGGTCATGCGGGGGGAAGCGCCGGTGGCTATGATGACGGCTTTGGCGAAAATCTCGCGGTCGCCGAGCACGAGTTTGCGCGGGTAAACCGAGAAATCCACCGCGGTGACCAGCGCCTGCTCGAAGCGGGTGCCGAAGCGGGTGGCCTGTTCGCGCATGTTTTGGGTGAGTTGAAAGCCATCCACGCCGTGGGCGAAGCCGGGGAAGTTCTCCACTTCGCTGGTGGTGGTGAGCTGGCCGCCGGGGAGCGGGCCTTCGAGCACGAGGGGATTGAGGTTGGCGCGACCGGTGTAGATGGCGGCGGTGAGGCCGGCGCATCCGGTGCCCACGATGACGACGTTTTCGACGGGTGAAGACATGGGGAAAAGCGGGAGGCCGACATGTTGCCCCCAGCTTGGCAACCCGCAAGCGGAGTGGCTAGTCTTCGGGTGCCTTTTCCCCGGTGCGGGGTCGGTTAAAAAAGGCGCAGGAGGGAGCGCGGTCCGAGGTCGAGGAAAACGTCCTGGTCTGGCGCGGGACGGGGGAGGCGGCGGAGCAAGCGGCCTTGGCGATCAAAAGCTCCGATGGCCGAGCCGTCGGCCAGCGAAGCGTAGAGCGTGCGGGCCTCGGGGTCGTAGCCCAGGGAAATGCCGCGCACCGGGGTTGCGAGGTCGATCTGGCCGCGCGCGGTGCCGTCCGGGGCGAAGCGGTGCACGCGGTCGCTGAGCGGTTCGGCGAGTACGAGCAGTTCTTTGTTAACCATGTCGTAGGCCACGCCGTGCACCGGCGCGGAAAGCCCGGCGAGCGCGATGCGGCGGACGAAATCGCCGTTGATGTTGGTTTCGATCAAGACGGGGCCGCTCGCGTCGCTGAAAAAGAAGTGCCGGTCGGTGGAGCGGATGGCGAAATCGTGGCCGCCGATGGCGAGGTTGATGGATACGAATTCGCGTTTGATGGAGCGATCCGGGCGATCAATTACGCGGACGAAACGGCCGGGAAAGATACGCAGGAAGAGATGGTCGGTGTAGGGGTCGTAGACCATGCCGCTGACGGTTTCGTCCTGTTTAACGAAGGCGGGCACGGCGGACAGCTCGGCGCCGGTGGCGGGGTCGAGGTCGCGCACGGTGTTGCCGAGTGCGGGGGAGTAGAGGAAGGCGTGGCTCGGGCCGGGGGTGCTGCAAGCGGCCAGCAGGGAGCAGCCCAGCGCGGCCAGAATGGCGAAGGTGCGGCGGGTGCAAATGCGGCGGGCTGAATTTCTTTGCTTTGGCTTTGCGCGACCGGGCGGCGCGGTTACATGGCCTGCATGAAAATCGCGCTCGTGAGTGGAACCAGTATTTTGCATGCCCCGATCTTCTCAGGGTGGACGCCGATCACGGTCGAGACCAAATACGGGGTGGTCGCGTTACGAACCCGTGGCGATCAGGCGGTGTTGAATCGACACGGGGCGGGTCCGGCGCCGCTGCCGCCCCACCAGATCAACTTTCGGGCAAATATGGCGGCGCTGGCGAAGCTGGGATTTGAGGATGTGGTTTCGTTTAACTCGGTGGGTTCGCTGCAGCCGCGTCTCGCACCGGGCACCTTTGTTTCCTGCGCCGACTACGTGGGTTTGCAGCAAGGGCCGGCGACGTATTTTGACGATGAGTTGAAGGGCGGAGCGCCGGGCATCGCCAATAATCTGGTGCCGCGCGTGGTCGCCGCGCTTGCGCCCGAGTTCGCCATTGCGACCGGGCAGACCTATGTGCAGATGCGCGGGCCGCGTTTCGAGACCAAGGCCGAGATCCGGGTGATCCGCCGCTGGGGCGATGTGGTGGGCATGACGCTGGCGCATGAGGCCGATCTGTGCACCGAGCTGGGCCTGCGTTACAACTCCTTCGGGATCGTGGACAACTATGCCAACGGGCTCGAGGGCACGGCGATCGATTTTGCGTTGTTCAAGCAGCACGTGCTGCACAACCAGGAGCGGGTAAACCGCTTCATCACCCGCCTGCTGGAAACGCTGGGCTGAGCCGTAACCATGCAATCGGCAGGGTCGTAGCGAGGTAAGCTGACGGCACCTTTCAGTGGCTCTCTCCCGTCGAAATACCCTCCGGGTATTCCTCGGTCTTTCGCCTCTGAAATCTACTCGTCATCTCACCTCGCTACTCCGCCTCCGATTGCATGGTTACGGCTGAGGGCGGCGGCGGTTCCGCTTTCTAGCGCGGGCGGGCGGGTCAAGCCGGGGGGCGGGTCTTGTCGGGCATGGGGTGGGCGTCGATCAACTCGTCGATGGAGCGCTGGAAGAAGCTCTGGTTTTGCACCCGGTTGAGTTCGCGGTCGTAGGCGAGTACGATGGGGTCGATGTCGGTCAGGGTGGGGCCGGTGGGGTCGCCGCCGTGCTCATCGTCTATGCGTTTGAAATCGGCCAGCGAAGTGCGGTTGAGGGGGCGGGCGGGCTGGTAGCGCAGATCGTTTTCCTGCTGGTGGGCCTCGGGGGGGATGGGGGAGAGGAGGCGCATGTGGACGAGGCGGTTCATGCACTCGTTGAGGATTTGGGTGGGTACGCCGAGCTCGGTGCCGAGCTGGCTGGCGGAGCAAGGGGGCTGGCAGTCGCGGAAGCGGCGGCTGATGCGCAGCAGAACGGTGAGGGAAAGGCGTTCGCGCATCGATTCGGCGAGGGTATTCCAGGCGGCCTGACTGTTGCGGAAGTGCACGTTCTGGACGGCGTAGCTGACCTGTCCGCCCACGAGCAGGAAGAACCAGAAAACGTAGAGACCAAACATCAGGATGGGCAGGATGCCGAGCGAGCCGAAGAGGCTGCGTTGCTGCACGACCTTGGAGAGGTAGAGGAAGGCGAGGTAGTTATTCGCCACTACCAAGCCGCCGACGAGCACCGCGCCGGCCCCGGCGCTCACCCAGAGCACGCGGGTGTTGGGGATGAATTTATAGAACAGGGCGAGGACGAGGATGAGCAGCAGGATGGAGAGGGAGGGCAGCAGCCAGCGCAGGAAGCCCACGATGGCGGGGCCGAGGCCGAAGGGCACTTTTTGCTCGAAGAGGTTGAGGTAGGCGCCGGCGGAGAGGGTGGTGACGACGGCGAAAAAGAGGACGGCTCCAAGGGTGAGCACGGTCCAGTAGAAGACGACGCGCATGACCCAGGAGCGGCCCTGGCGCACGCCCCAGATTTCGTTGAAGGCGTTTTCGACCGAGGTGAAGAGCTGGAGCACGATCACGATGAGCGTGACCACGCCGACCACTCCGGCGGTGCTGGAGCGGGAGCCGGCGATGAAGCCGTCGATGAGCACGACGAGCTCGGCATTGGGCGGCGCGGCGGGGGGGGCGGCGGGGTTGGTGGAGGCGTCGCTGGCGGGCGGCTGGGGCTGGCCGGCTTCGAGTTGTTCGTATTGGGCGATCTGAGGCGCGACGTATTTGACGATGCGGTTCAGGGTGTTGACCGCGAGATCGGGGTCCTGGCGATCAAGGACGAAACCAGCGACAAGCACGGCGATGGCCATGAGCGGCCCGAGGCCAAGCAGCGTGGAAAAACTCAGGGCGGCGGCGCGGCTCGGTGTTTTGGTTTCGATGATGCCGGTGATCGTTATGGAAATGATGCGCAGCAGGGCGTAGAAGCGACCGCGCAGGGAGTGATCATCGAGGTAGCGATTGCTCCAGATGTCGGACGTATAGACCCGGTGCAAGCGGAGGGCCAGATTGGGGCCGGGATCGGACATGGCGCGGGTGGCCGGCGAGGTGCGCGGCCGGTTAGTTGGTGAAGTAGTGCTGGGCCAGTCCAATGGCCCCGGCCAGGCCGAGCAGGGCGAAGAAGATCACTCCGGCGATGTTTACCAGCACGGTGCACAGGTAGAGCCCGATGGCGGCGGCGGCGGCGTAGATGAGGGTCAGGTTATCCCCGCTGAAATATAAGAGGGTGCCGGCGAAGCCGAGGCCAAGCATGGCGGAGAAGCGAATGAAGGGGTAGGATGATACCGCACCCAGGCCGATGCACACGCCCAGCATAAGATTTAAAATGCCGAGGAAGACGAGGGGGGCTTGAAGGATGGCGGCCAGATCGAGGGCGACGACGATGTCGATGTGAGGCAGGATGTAGGCGGCGGCGGTGATGAGGAGGATGGCGAGCGAAGCGTAGGAGCCGATGTTGGCGGCGTGGCCGCGGGCGATGGCAGGGTCGGCCTTGTCGAGGGTGTCTTCGGTGCGGCCTTCGGCGGCGAGGAGCATGTCGTTCACGGTGATGGCGCGGTCGTTTTCCGTGACGGTGTTGAGGGTTTTCATCTCGTTGTTGGCCTTGGCCCGAACGCGCAGAACTTTTTTGGCGGGGAAAAGAGTCTGCATGAGCGCCGCGTTGCAGTTGATCGGGGCCCAGGCCTCGGTGCCGGCGTCGTAATAAAAGGTATCGGCATCGACCTGGCCGGTCTCCGTGAGGGAGCTGAGGTGCTCGAGGGTGAAGGGGCCGCGGGCGTCGGTTTCCGAGGCTTTGCGGATGTAGTATTCCTGCGTGGTGGACATCGTTGGGCGGAGGCTAGGGGAACGGGCGGGGGAATGTCGAACGGCGAAAAGTCGGGGAGGGGTTTACGCAGCAGTCAGGCGATTAAATGCGCGCCAGGTATGTTGGTGTCGAAGGTGACGAGTTTGGCTGCGTGGTGGCGGGCGAGGGCGAGGAGGTGGCCGTCGGTGGTGTCGCGCGGCCGCGTAACGTAGGCGGGCAGACTTTCAGCACTGAGGTCATCAGGAAGAAATGCGATACGGCCTTTTGAGGCGGTTTTAATCGCGGTGAGCACGATTTGGGCATTTGCGACGCTGGCAAAATATCCCGCTTGGGTGCCTATGCGGATGAATGCGAGTTCAGTGATTGGCGTGGTGAGGAATTGGGAGGTGGAGTGCTTCGCGTAAAAGGCTCATGCCCGG
>CANIWJ010000130.1 GCA_947471035.1 Verrucomicrobiota bacterium | reverse complement strand
TCCGCCGCCGCCGCCCAGCTCTCTGAGGTAAACGCCCGGGTGGAGGAAGCCCAGGTGCTTAAGGGCCGCGCGCACTCCGAGTCGCAGGACCTGCAAAACCAAATCGGCGAACTCACCAAGGAATTCCGCGAGGCGCAGAAAAAACTCCAGGAGATCGATCGCAGTCTGGCCCAGCGCACCGCCCGGTTGAAATTGCTCCAGCAGCTGGCGGAGAAATTTGAGGGCTTCGGCGAAGGCGCGAAGGCTATTCTGCAAGGCCGATTCACCGCCTTGCTGGGTGAGAACGCGGCCAAGCCGCGTCCCATTACCGAAGGGCTGCGTCCACGCGCGGAATGGGCGCGCGCGCTGGAAGCCTTGCTTGGCGCGGCCGGCGAGGCGGTGGCGGTGGCCGATTTGGACGTCGCGCAAAAAATCCTGACCGAGCTCGAAGCCCAGCAGATTGGCAGCGTGGCGCTGCAAATCCCCAATCCCCAATCGCAAATCGCACGGGAGTCGGCGGCTCTGCCCCCCGGCCTGCTCCCTGCCACCGACTCGCTCGTCGGCTTTGATTCCGACCATCCCGCCGCCGCGCTTTTGCGTAGTTGTTATCTGGCCACCGACCTGGCGGCGTTTTTGGTCCACTGGCGGGCCAATCCGGATTTTCGTTTCCTGGCCGTCGCCACCGCCAAGGGCGAGTTGGTGGACGCGCGCGGTGTGATCTTCGGTGGCTTTCGCAAAAAGTCCGGCAGCGGCAGTCTGGTGCAGCGCGAGATCGACCTGCGCGAGACCGCCACGGCGCTCGCCGACGATCAACTCGCGCACGACGGGCAGCGTCAGGTGATCGACGCGTTGCAAGCGCGGCTCTCCGAAGCTGAGCAAGGTTTGGAGGAGAAACGCGCCGAGGTGCTCGAAGCCTCGCAGAATCTCGCCACTGTGCAGCAGGAGGAGCGCAACGCCGCGCGTGCGGTCGAAGAGATCGGCCAGCGCGCCGAGCGCATGGAGCGCGAACTTCAGCAACTCGAAGCAGCCCGCCACGAGACGCACACCCGGTTTGAGCGCGCCCGTCACCAACTCGCCGAGGCGGAACATTCGGTGGAGGCGGGGCGCACACGCATAAACGAACTCGACGCCCAAATCCTCACGTTGCGCACCGAGCGCGATGTGAAGCGCGAAACCTTTTCCCAAGCCCGCCTTGAGTTGGCCGAGCGCCGCCAGAAGGTGGAAGTGCTGGATCGAGGCATCGCCGACATGCAGCGCCGACGCTCCCAGATCGCGGAAATTCTGGTGCAACGTCAGCGCGAGATCGAGACCTGGACCGACCAGATCACCTCGCTCGAACAGGAGGCTGATGGTCAGCGTTACCGCGCAGGACAGCTGGCCGAAACGATTACGGTCGCCGTGCAGCAAGTGGAATTGATCCGCACTCAATTGACGGAGGTCGAGCGCGCCATCAACGGGGTGGAGTCTTCGCAGGACGGCATTCGTACCGACGCGGAGAAATCCGCGTCCGATCTGAGCCGGTGCGAGGTGGAGCTGGCCCAGACCCAAAGCCGGGTGCAGTTCATCACCGAAGAAGTGCAGCGTGAGTATCAGTTGCCCATCGGCAGCTACGACTGGCGCGGCCTGCTCTATCGCGCCGACGACGATCCGCCGGATTTAAAGGACCTCGACCTTGACGACGAAGACGAGGACGCACCGATCGAAAATATAGCGGAAGAGGTCAACGCGGCAGACGTACCGGTGGCGGAAACGATTGCCGGTGCCGAGGCCGCGCCGGTAAAGCGTCGCCGCAAGAAGACCGGGCCCAAGCCGGACCCGACCGAGGACGATTTGGCCAAGTTGGCTGACGAGGTTAAGTGGCCGGCGATCAAAACCGAAATCGACGCCTTGCGCGCGCGCCTGGCTGGTATGGGCGCGGTCAACACCGGCGCGATCGAGGAATACGCCGAGCTGAAGCAGCGTTACGATTTCTTGAAGGAGCAGAGCGACGATCTTGACCAATCGAAGGCCGAGCTGATGCGGACCATCGACGAGATAAACCAGACCTCGATGTCGCAGTTTCAGATCACTTTTGATCAAATCAAAAAGAATTTCATCTACACCTTCCAAACCCTCTTCGGGGGCGGGGTGGCTAACTTGGAACTGGTGGTGACGGATGACGTGTTGGAGTCGGGCATCGAGATCACCGCCCAGCCGCCCGGCACCAAGTTGAAGAGCATCACGCTGCTCTCCGGCGGGCAGAAAACGCTGACCGCCGTGGCCCTGCTCTTCGCGCTCTATATGGTGAAGCCGTCACCATTTTGTTTACTTGATGAGCTGGACGCGCCGCTGGACGAGTCGAACATTGGGCGCTTCACCGACCTCTTGAAGAAATTCGTGCACGAATCCCAGTTCATCATCATCACACACAACAAGCGCACCGTCTCGGCGGCGCAGGCGATTTACGGGGTGACAATGGAAGAGCGCGGCGTCTCGAAGACGGTTTCGATGCGGTTTAACCAAGTGCGCGGCGAACCCGAAACGCAGCCGGAAAACATCGCCGATTCGGTGCGCGGGGCCAAGGCCCGAACCGAGGCGGCCACGGCCGCGTCAGCTTAAGAGTGGTCGCGAAAATTTTATGAAGATTCCGCAAATAAAACTGCAATGGGGCGGGGCCAAAACGACACCGGGGGAATGGCGTTTGGGTCTGTGGGGACGTTTCGAGCGCAAAGGCGGGCGTGGGCGTGGGCTGGCTATCAGCCTGCGCGGGGTGGCGAGCTGGAGTTTGCTGGCGGCGGCGTTGAGCTATGCCAGTGCGGCCGGTTACGTTTGGTGGAAATTGGAGCAGCGGCCCTATAATTTCGTGAGTTACACGGATCTGCTGCTTTATCCGGTGCGGAAAGCGCAGATTAACGAGGCACGCGGCCAGGCGATGATCGCGGAGGGTTTCGATGATTTGCAGGCGAAGAAATGGCAGTCAGCATTGATGAAGTTGCGGGTGGGGCTCGAAAAATATCCGCGCGATCTGAACGCCCGGTTGAAGGTGGCGCAGTTTTTTCTCGGGTCAAAATTGCGCATACGTGCGCAGGAGACTTTGCTGGGCGGATTGGAGTTCGGGTGGCCGGGGCGGGCGTATTTGGAAAACGCGATCAACGTCGTGCAGGCCGGGGAGGATTTTGACCTGGTGATCGCTCTGTGTGATCGCGGGCTGAGTTTGTATGATCCCGCCCGGCATGCCGGCGCGGACCGGCGCTGGCTGGTGGAACAACGCGTTCGCGCCCTGCTCGCGGCCGATCGTCCCGAGGATGTGTTGGTATTTCTGGAACAGCAGAAAGAGACGCTTGGCGACGGCGTGTATTCAGAACTTCGGCTCTTGGTTTTGCTGCAACTGCTTCGGACGGCGGAGGCGGTGGAGTTCGCCGAGGCTTGGCGGACGCGTGCGGGGGATACGGCGCAGGTTTTGCGCATGTTGGCTCGTACTTATCGCGACGCCGGGCGGGTAGAAGCGATGCGCGGGGCGCTGGAGGAGTTGCGCCGCCAGAGTCCGGCCGATCCCCGGGTGCGAGTGTATTCGATCATCCAGACGCTCCTGCTAAATCTTGACGAAGAGGCTAATGCGCAGATGGAAGACTACTTTTTCCGCTTTGGCGGTGACGCCAAAAACTTCGTTTTGCTGGCTGAGCCGCTGGGGGAAATCAAGCGTCGCCCGCAACTGGATCGTCTGCTGGCGGCGGCGGCGGAGCGCGGGATCAAAGACCCGAAATTAAAGGCGGCTCGTCTGCAGATTTTATTTGCGGAGAAAAACTGGCCGGAAGCACTGCGCCAGTTGCAAGCCTTGCAAACCGGCACGGCTGGGCTGGGTGAGAGTCAGGCGAGCATGTTGGAGTTTCTACGCGTGCTGGTGATCGCGGCGGCCGACCCGGCGGAGGGATCACAGTCTTCGCTGATCGATTACGTGCGCGGCTTGCAGTTACCGATGACGGCCTATCGCCAGTCGATCGAGCTTCTGCGCGCGGCGGGGCGGCCCGCGACCGCGCGTGAAATCATCACCTTTGCGGAAGGGGTGTTTCCGGCCAATCGTTATTTGGCTGCGACCCGGACGGCGATTGACGCCGAGCTCACGGAAACGCGGGCACGCGCCGAGGCGGCGAAACCGGTGGCGGTGACTCCGGCGATTTTAACCAATGAGAAAGCGTTTTTCCGTGTCTTGGAGACAACGGCAACGGAGCACGGTCCCGAGGCCGCCCTGCTTTTAATCGGGGAACTGCGTCGGTCTCGGCCGGCTTGGCTGTTGGAAACGCAGGAGCGGGTGGCTCGCGCGGAGTTGGGTTATTTAGCAAAGGGTAATGACCTGGTGGCGTTAAGCAGTGCGGCACGTAGTTATATCAACAGCGATCGGGTGCGTCTGCGTTACACTCTTGAGCTGGCCGCTGAACTGCATGCTGCGGCTAAGTTGGAGACGGCGCGTATGATTTTGGATGAGGTATTGCGCCAAGTCCCTAATGAGCCTGCGGCGGCGGCTTTAAAGGCCAAGTGGTTCCCCGTGGTGCTGGGTGCTGCGGAAGCCCCCTTGGCGAAGTAAAACGCCCTTCACTGAGTGGTCTGAAAAATTCGCGAAAAAACCGCTTGCATTCAGGACGGCCAACCGGCTTGTTGCCCGTCCTGTTTCGCACAGGGGCTCTTAGCTCAGTTGGTAGAGCGCCTCAATGGCATTGAGGAGGTCAGCAGTTCGAACCTGCTAGGGTCCACCATTTTAAAGGGGTCGCTGGAAACGTCCAGCGGCCCCTTTCTGCGTCTGCAAGTGACAGTTACGGAATTTCCGTTTTTGGCAAGCTTATGACTCGCGGCGACCGGAAGGACCCCGTTTTGACCTGAAACAACCCCCGCAGGTGTGTCGGTGAGTGTGTCGGGTTTTGAAGATGAAAAAGAGGGGAGGGCGGCGACGCCCGCAGCCATGGGCAAGCCGTTAGTATTGGTGTAAGCCTTCATGGTCAGCTTCATGTCACTATGACGAGCAAGCCCCATGGCAACACGGGGAGCCACACCGGCAGCGTTCAAATGGGTGATGAACGTCGTGCGCAGAGCGTGAAAATCGAATTTCGCCCCGTTGCCATCGGTGGGAGGTATGCCGGCACGTTTTAAATCACGGTGGAAGGTGTCCATATTGGGGACACGGTTGCGAAAGACCCACTCGAAAGGCTGGCAGAGTTCGGGGCGCATCTGGCGCAGGAGTGCCGCGACCGAAGCACTCAGCGGCAAGGTCTCGGTGCGCGCATTCTTGGAAATCGAGGCGCGGACTCGCACGGTAGGAAGTTCAGCGTCTAAATCGAAATCACCCCAGCGCAGTTGATTCATTTCCCCGCGACGAATGCCAGTAGCCGAGGCGAAGCGATACGCGAAGGAACGAACGGGAGGCACCAAAGCGCAGAGGGTATCCAATTGCGCAGGGGTAAAGGCGGCACGCTTGCACCCGTCATTCCTCACTTTGGACTTCACGACATCGGCGAGCGGATCAGCGGCCAGAAGCTTTCGTTTGATCATCCAGCCGAAGAACGTCCGCAGGAAGCCAAGCACATCATTTGCATATTTGGAGCTTGGTTCGTGCTCGACGCGCCAGCGATCGAAGCCAGCGGGACCAGCATCGGCCAGGGTTTTCCAGCCAGATCGGGAAAGAAAGGTTGAGATCCCGCGCTTGTAGGCTCCGACCGTGTTTTTCGACTTACCAGACGACGCCACGCTTTCGAGGTATGCCGCCAGATGCTCCGTTAAAGCGATTTTAGCAGCAGCACGAACCGAAGCGGCGGGAGCGAGCCCGACCGCCTCTAATTCGAATTCCTTGACCATGCTGCGGAGCATTTCCTCAGCGACTCGCTTTTGCGTGACGTAAAGACAGGTTTCCCGACGTGTCGGCCAGTCGGAGAGTTGAATCACGGCATACCAGTATTTGGCAAGCACACCGTGACGACGGGGACGCCGCACGAATGACTTGATAACGCCCTTCATGACGCAGAGGAGCTAAGGCCGGAACAATAGGCGGCGTAATCTTCGGGACGGATTCGGACGCATCGACCGATGCGGGAAACCTTGAGGCGACCGCGAACGATTTCGCGCTCGAGGGTTCGTTTGCTCACGTTGAGCAAGCGGGCAACTTGGGGCAGGGTGAAGGCTCCAGCGGGAGCCGAAACGACAGGACTGGAAACGACAGCATTCATGATTTTTAGTGGGTTGGTTTTTATGTTTTGATCACCCGACAGGGTAGACGGGTTAAGACATGGCAGAGCCGCTTTTAAATGGCGGTTTTTTACGTTAAAAATTCTCGCAATTACATATTCAGTCAGGGTCTTAAGCGAAAATCGGACTCAAAAGAGACAGAATGAGCGGCAACAAAATCCGCATTCTTACCAAGGGGAGCCTTTCGGCCACTCCTCCAAAACCTCCAAGAGTAGGGTATCAGAGAACATGACAGGATGCGACAACAGTTTAAAACGTCCCAAAATGACAGGGGGGGGCGCTCGGCGCTGCGCGCCGTAGCGTCGGCGCCCCTAGTCGGAGGACCGTCCGGCGCGCCCTAGCGGGCGCATCCGAACGGTCCCACGACTTCGGGGCTTAGTTAGGGGACGGCACTAATTGGGCGGCGTCCCCGCGTCACCTCAGAGGAACGCGCAAGCAGCACTTGGGACTTTGCTTTTAAGGGGCGAGGTGGGGGAGGGCGGAGCGCGGGGCGTTAGCGTGCGCGGACGGCTGCGGCGCGCTGACGCCGTGACGACGTGGCAGCTTGAGGACTAACTTGGGGTACTTTGGCGTGCGCCCGTAGCCGCGCCCCCTTCCTCGACCGCCTAGCGTGTTCATTTCTTTACAATGGGCTTACCCTCCACGAAATCGACAGCGGATAGTTTATGATGAGGGGATAAAAGATCAAAGGCATCACCAATACGACCGGCTTTAATCAATCCTAGCATTTGAAGCGATTGCTCACGAGAATCGCACAAATAAACAAATGCTTTGGACAATCCTTGCTGATCGAGAGGGGAAACCGAGGGAAGGCCCGCTTCAAACCTTTGCCGCAAACGCTCTTGGACGGTCATAATCGAATTAAGGACGAAGCCCCATTGATCGGTCAAATGCACTCATATCTTCCGCCGCCGCCTTCATGAGCGGATCAGCCAGGGCGAGAACCTGACGCGCCGCCCGCAGTCGCTTGCGTGCCTCACTATCGCGGGCTTTTTGGCGATCTTTACGAACACGCTCAGGAAGAATTTGCAGCCGAGCTGCCGCCATTGCCTCACGATCTTTAATCGCAATTAAACGACGACGCGCCTTCATTTCCGCCAAAGCCAAAAAGCGAGCGCGGGAGGTCTGCACCTGACGCATCACTGAATCAATTTCAGGCACGGTTTCCCGAAGCTTGCGGACTGCGAAACTCAGTTGCGGACCAGATAAACCCGCCTTGATAGCGATTTCGTCAACGGTTCCGCCCTTGAGGTCGGTCATAAGCAGATCAGGCCGGAAAACCCAGAGAAACGCCAAAGCGTGCGAAGTTAAAGAGCCGGTGTGATAGGCGTCCGAAAGGAAAACCAACAGATCGGAAAGCGGGTTGGAGTCCGAGGGCGTTTCTTCCGTATCATGTGACCGCTCGGCTTCATTCCAATCGGAGTAAGCATGTTTTACCCGATACATTTCCTCTAAATCGATTTCACGGCTCACGACGCACCGCCTTCCTTGATCATGGCCTCGAAACGAGCGAGGGTTTCGGGCGAAGCTTCGGCAAAGAGTAATTCAATTATGGGCGTCACATCGCCGCCATAGTTGGAAAAACATTGAGCTAGTAATTTTCGGCGGATACGGTCGGATTCGGTCAGTTGAAGCCGCAGGGAGTCAATTTCTGACGCTTTTGCGGCGGGTGTGTTTTTAGGTGTGTTGGCCATGTTCTGAGTTCCTTTTTGTGTTTGGGTATCAGACGCATGTGATTGACCTTCAGCGTATTCGAACCTGCTAGGGTCCACCATTTTAAAGGGGTCGCTGGAAACGTCCAGCGGCCCCTTTCTGCGTCTGCAAGTGACAGTTACGGAATTTC
>CANIWJ010000129.1 GCA_947471035.1 Verrucomicrobiota bacterium | reverse complement strand
CCTCGGTGGCGAGAGCTTCGTGGCGCTGGGCCGAGGTTTTTTGATCCACTTCGTAGCTGGTCGCATCGGTGCGCAGTCGGGCCACATGGCTCTCAAATTGCAGGAGCTGGAACTTGGTCTGCGAGAGCTCCTGTTCGTATTTGGAAAGCTCGGCTTCCAGCACGGTGAGCTCGCGATTGCGGTCCTGAAACACCGCGTCGGAACTGCCGAGCAGGGTGAGCTGCATCTGTTTGTCCTGCGCACCGCTATCGACCTGCGACTCCAGCTCGCGCAACTGCATTTCGAGTTCACTTAGGTTGGCCTGCGAACCGGCCAATCGCTCGGCCAGGCCGCTGCGTTTGATCTGGGCGAGGTTGGCGGAGTTTTCCGCCTGCTCTTTTTCCGAGCGCAAATCGAAGACCGCCTGCTGGGCCTCCTGCACGCGTTGGTTCAGGCGGATGCGCGCGGCTTTTTTCTCCTCCAACTCGGATTGCTGCTGCTGGAGATGGGTGCGGCGGGTCTCGGCGGCGGCGCGCAACTTGATCACGTTTTCCTCCAAGGTCGCGAGCTGCGTGGCCAGTATTGCATGGTGATGCCCATGGTGGGCGAGCGCGAGGTGACGTAACCGCCAGGAGAGTTTTTTGTGCCGGAGGGCCTTGGTCGCCTGCCGTTTAAGCGAGCCGATTTGCCGGCCGACCTCGGAGATCACATCGGCCACGCGCACCAGATTAGTGTCGGTCAAAGCGAGCTTTTGCAGGGCCTCCTTGCGTTGGGATTTATATTTGGTGATGCCCGCCGCTTCCTCAAACACCGCGCGTCGCTCCTCGGGCTTGGACGAAAGGATCTGGTCGATCTGACCCTGGGCCATGATCGAGTAGCTGGTCCGGCCGATGCCGGTGTCCATAAACAGCTTTTGAATGTCCTTAAGCCGGCAGGGCTGGCCGTTGAAGAAATACTCGCCGCCGCCGTCGCGGTAAACCCGGCGCATTATCTCAATCTCATGAAACTCGCTACCGAGCTGCTTTTCGCAGTCGGTAAGCAGCAGCGAAACCTCGCACATCTGGGCGGCCTTGCGGGTGTCGGCCCCCTCGAAAATCACGTCCTGCATCTTGCCGCCGCGCAGCGCCTTGGCCGACTGCTCGCCAAGTACCCAGCGGATGGAGTCGGCGACGTTGGATTTGCCGCAGCCGTTGGGGCCCACGATGGCGGTCACGCCGGGCTCGAAGCGCAAGGTGGTGGGATCGGCGAACGACTTGAAACCGTGGAGTTTGAGCGCTTTAAGATGCATGCGGGAGGCTGGGAGCGATGGACGGAAAGACGGAAAGGTGAGGCGGGGGCGAGGGAAACGAAGCGCGATTTGGGTGCTTTAACGGGAAAGACAAGGCCACCTGCCCCGCCCGGTGCAAGCCCGGGGATTGCGACGTAAAATTAACGCGCACCGGGGTTGTTTTTCGCCGGCGGGCTCTATTGGGTGAACGACATGAACGTCCACGCCCGCATCTCCAAGGAATGGCGCCGCCGCATGATCTTTATGTTCATGATGCTTTTCGGCTCCGGCGTCTGGTTTCTCTCCGACGGCTACTACGTCTGGCCAGCCGAGGCGAAACGCCACGTGGTTTTTAGCCAGATGGCCGACAAGCTGATTGCCGACGGTCAGGCCAAGGATGTCAAAGACCCGGCAGTGGTGCGCGCTTGGGAGAAATACGCAAAAGAGCAAAAATGGCCGGTCAAAGTCCCGAAGGAGCGCACCGCCGGCGACCTCGCCGGACAACGCTGGCCGGGCTGGATTTTCACGGGTGCATCCCTGCTCTTCGCCGCTTGGGTGGCGTGGAACCACAAGCTCAGCGTACGCGCTGATGGCGACATCATTACCGGCGCTTCAGGCCAGAAGGTCCACCTCGACAGCATCGTGGAAATGGACCGCCACAAGTGGGCCAACAAAGGCATCGCCTACGCGATTTATGAGGACGGCGGTAAACGCCGCCGCCTCACCCTAGACGACCATAAATTCCTCGGTTGCGAAGCCATCATCCTCGAAGCCGAACGCCGCATCGCGGCTCGCGCGGCTAAGACCGCTGAGGCGCCGACCGAGGCCAGTTAAGTTCCTAACCGTTTAGATCGACGCCACCACGGGCACGCCCCGCACCGTGTCTCCACGGATCGGGGCGGTGGAGGCGTTCTCAAGCCACGATCAAGCTCTCGCCGGACATCTCGGCAGGCTTGGCCAGACCCATGAGGTGGAGCACAGTGGGCGCGATATCGGCCAGACGGCCGCCGCTTCGCATGCGAGTGCCGACCTTGGTAAAACCGTCGCCCACCACGAAAACCTCAACGAGGTTCAGGGTATGCGCGGTGTGCAGGCCGTTGAGCACGGGATCCCACATCTGTTCGGCGTTGCCATGGTCGGCGCATACGACGGCGCGGCCGCCCACCGACTTTAACGCCGCCAAGAGCTCGCCTACCCCGGCGTCGGTCGCTTCGCAGGCTTTGACCGTGGCGGGGATGGAACCGGTGTGGCCGACCATGTCGGGGTTGGCGTAGTTCACGATCACCAGTCCGTATTTGCCGGAAAGGATGGCTTCCTTGCTCAGGCGGGTGACCTCGACGGCATTCATTTCCGGCTGCATGTCGTAGGTCGGAACCTTGGGGCTGGCCGGACAGGCGCGGTCTTCCAGCGGGAAGGGCTCCTTGCGGTAGTTGTTAAAGAAGAAGGTGACGTGTGGGTTTTTCTCCGTCTCGGCGCAGCGGAACTGGGCCACTCCGGCGGCGGCAACCACTTCGCCGAGGATGTTTTTCAACTTGGGCGGCTTGGGGGAAATGATCTTCACCGGCAGTCCGGCCTCATACTCGGTCATGGTGGCGTAGTAGAGGTCGAGCTTGGGGCCACGATCGAAGCCCGCGAAGTCGTCCATCACGAAGGCGCGGGTGATCTCGCGCGGGCGGTCGCCGCGGTAGTTGTAAAACACGACCACGTCGCCGTTCGCGTAAGTGGCGAGAGGTTTTCCATCCACGCCGAGAATAGCGGTTGCGGGCACGAACTCGTCACCCTTTTGGGTCTCGGAAAGCGGGTTCTCGTAATAGTGCTGCACCGCCGCCTCGGCGGAAAGCGCGGTGGCCACGATGTTGCGACCGGTCAGCAGATCGTAGGCTTTTTGTACGCGCTCCCAGCGATTATCGCGGTCCATGGCCCAAAAACGGCCGGTGATGGTGGCGATGCGGCCGTAGTTGCCCAGCTCCTTGATCTTGGCCTCGACCTGGCGGATGTAGCCAAGCGCGGAGGTCGGGGGCGTATCGCGCCCATCGGTGAAGCCGTGGACAAACACGCGGTCGGCCGCGATGCCGTCGGCCTGCGCCTGGGCAAGCAGTCCGTAAAGGTGCTCCAGCATGCCGTGCACGCCGCCATCGGAAACGATGCCCATCAGGTGAAGCTTGGCGGCGGGATTGGCCTTCAAGCGCGCAATGCCACCAAGCCAAGTGGCGTTACCCGCGAGCTGCTTTTCGGAGAAAAGCTTATTCAAACGCACTAACTCCTGATCGACGATGCGACCGGCACCGATGTTTTCGTGCCCCACTTCGGAGTTACCCATCTGACCATCGGGCAAACCCACATCCAACCCGCTGGCTGACACATAGGCCACCGGAGCCGATGCCTGAAGCGCATCGTCGATGGGCTTTTGAGCGAGGGCCACGGCGTTGTATTGGGCCTGCTCAGCATGGGGATTGTGGCCCCAGCCGTCGCGAATGATAAGAAGAACGGGTTTTTGCGCGGTGCTCATGTGGTGAGAAAGGCTAATAGCCATGACGCACTACCCCGCCCGGGGTCAAGGAAGCGGGTCATCGTGTCGATATTGGCAGTAGTTTTGCTAAACCCATTACCCCGATGACGCTGATAATTCGCGATCAATTGGTAAACCCGCCGACTTGGTTCGCCTCCTTCCGGGACCTGACCCTCTACTGCAATATATTCCTCCACCACGACATCGTGATCGAGAGCGATGACCCTGATCCCTACGTGCGTTTCATGCGCCCACGCGGCGGCTTGGATTTTGTGGCGGATTTTGTCCGACCCGGCACGGAAACCGGGCTCCACCTCGACGTGGCTTACCATTATCCGCGCTCGTTGATCACCGACCGCATCGCACCGGAAAACGTTCATCGTCTCATCGCCGGCATCCAAGCGCTGCACGGGAAATAGGCTCCGCCAGTTGCGTTGGCGAAACGCCGCGCATCCAGAAATCTACTGTGCCCCCCTTCTCTGCCGCTAATCACGAGGGCGGGATTTTTTTCATCCTCCGCCCTTTACCCCGTCCCGGCTTGCCGGTTGAGTGCCAGACTTTTCACTCCACACCCTCAAAACCTCTATGAGCTGGAACCGCTTCACCCAATACACCTACCACAACGCGTCGCTCGGCTTCGCCCTAGACTACAGCCGCATCCCCTTCCCGGCCACCTTCCTCACCGAGCAGGAACCCGCCGTCCAGCAGGCCTTCGCCGCGATGAAAGCCCTCGAAGCCGGCGCCATCGCCAATCCCGACGAGGGCCGCATGGTCGGTCACTATTGGCTCCGTGCCTCCAAACTCGCCCCCACCGCCGACCTCACCAAGGCCATCGACGACTCCCTCGCCCAGATCCGCGCCTTTACCGCCGACGTCCATTCCGGAAAAATCCTCGGCTCCACCGGCAAGAAATTCACCCAACTGCTCGTCGTCGGCATCGGCGGCTCCGCCCTCGGTCCCCAGCTGGTCAACCACGCCCTCGGCCAGCCCGGCGCGGATAAAATGGCTGTCTCCTTCTTCGACAACACCGACCCCGACGGCATCGACTACGTGCTCGGCCAGCTCGCCGGCAAACTCCCCGAGACCCTCGTCGTGGTCATCTCCAAGTCCGGCGGCACGGTCGAAACCCGCAATGGCATGCTCGAAGCCGCCGCCGCTTTCAAAGCCGCCGGCCTCATCCCCGCCAAACACTTCGTCGCCGTCACCGGCGACGGATCCAAGCTCGACCAAATCGCGATCAAAGACGGCTGGCTCACCCGCTTCGCCATGTGGGATTGGGTCGGCGGCCGCACCTCCGAACTCTGCACCGTGGGCCTCCTGCCCGCCGCCCTCCAAGGCATCGACACCGAAGCCATGCTCGCCGGCGCCGCCGCGATGGACATCGTTACCCGCTCCACCGTCACCGCCGAAAACCCCGCCGCCCTGCTCGCCCTCATGTGGCACTACGAGACCGGCGGCCGCGGCGCCAAGGACATGGTTATCCTCCCCTACAAGGACCGCCTGCTTCTCTTCTCCCGCTACCTCCAGCAGCTCGTGATGGAATCCCTCGGCAAGGAATTCGACCTCAAGGGCAATGTCGTCAACCAAGGCATCGCCGTTTACGGCAACAAGGGCTCCACCGACCAGCACGCCTACGTGCAACAGCTCCGCGAAGGCGTGAACAACTTCTTCGTCACCTTCATCGAGGTGCTCAAGGACCGCGCCCAGCCCGCCGCCGCCATGCAAGTCGAACCCGGCATCACCACCGGCGACTACCTGCTCGGCTTCTACCTCGGCACCCGCGACGCCCTCAGCGAAAAAGACCGCCACTCCGTCACTGTCACGGTCAACGAGCTCAACGCCCGCACCCTCGGCCTTATGATCGCCCTCTACGAACGCGCTGTCGGTCTCTACGCCAGCCTCGTCGGCATCAACGCCTACCACCAGCCCGGCGTCGAAGCGGGCAAGAAAGCCGCAACTGGTGTGATCTCCCTCCAACAAAAACTCGTTGCCGCGCTCCAGGCCGCGCCCGGCCAGTACTACACCGCCGAAGCCGCTGCCAACTCCATCGGCGGCTGCCCCGAACTGGCCTACAAGATCCTCGATCATCTCGCCGCCAACGGCGCGATCAAGAAGCAGGTACAGACCCCTTGGTTCACCAGCACTTTCTCGGCCTGACCGCCAGTTTTGATCTTCATCAGCAGGCGCGATACGGATAACACCCCGCCTCCGCCTGCTTTTCTCCTTTTCAAGCCGCCCTGCGGCTCGCACGGTTCCCCTCTTCTTAATCCCCTCTATGAAAGCCCTTACCCTAGCGCTCTGTATCCTTGCTCTCCTCGGCTCCGCCGCCTCCGGCTACTTCTGGTGGCAAATCGGCGACACCAAAAAACAGCTTCAATCCAAACTGGAAACCGAGCGCGCCGGTGCCGAAGCGCTCCGTGAAGATCTGGCCAAAGCCACCGCCGCCCGCACTGCGGTTCAAGCCGACCTTACCCGCAGCGACGCCGACCTGGGCGACGCCAAGTCGCGCCTCACCGCCGCCGAAGCCCGCACCATTCAAGTCGCCCGCGAGGCCGAAACCCTCAAACGCTCCGTCAGCGAAAAAGAAGCTTCCGAAAAGAAACTCACCGCCGACCTCGACGCCCTCCGCCGAGAACTCGTCCAGACTCGTCTCGCCGCCCAATCCGGAAGCCCCGAGGAAATCGAGAAATACAAACAGACCATCGCCACCCTCGAAGCCCGCGTTATCCACATGCAAAGCACGGCCACCACCTCGGCCGCCTCCTCCGAAAACGGCGAGTCCAACGCCTCTTCCGCCAACCCCTCCCGCCCCGAACTTAGCGCCCGCACCGCCGCGGCCCGAGTCGCCAAAGTCGGCCGTAAAAACTCTTTCGTGGTTCTGGAACTCGGCACCAACGACGGCGTCGCAGTCGGTCAAAAATTCCTCCTCACCCGCAAGGGCGAGACCATTGCCGAGTCCGTGATCTCCGAGGTCAACGCCGGTTACGCCATAGCCCAAGTCGTCCCTTCCTCGATCAAGACCACCTTGACCGCAGGTGACGTCGCTACTTACACCAAATAAACCACGCTTAATCGCCGCCCTGTCGTATGAAAATCCGCCTCACGCTCCTCCTAATCCTCGGTTCCGGCCTGCTTTCCTTGGTTACGGGGTGCGCGACCAAGCAGCAGGAAGACTCCTCCATTCCCTGGAGCCGTCCCGCCTCTTGGGAAGGCGGAGTCCCTGGTATGGGCGGCAATCGCGGCATGGGCCGCTAACTCTTCCGCTGCGCCCCCCGCGCTCATCCCTTTAGCCCGGTCGTTGATTCGACCGGGCTTTTTTGTGCGCCGAAACTTTTTGCCCCCGCGCCCGACCTTTGCGCACATGACCGCGATGACCGAGCCCACCGCCCCCGCCGCTACTCCCGCGCCCGACCGCCTCGCCGCCCGGCCCGGCCACCTCTACGTCGTCGCCACCCCCATCGGCAACCTCGCCGACCTCACCGAGCGCGCCCGCCTCATCCTCTCCACCGTCGATCTCGTCGCCTGCGAAGACACCCGCACCACCGGTGCCCTGCTCACCCGCCTAGGCCTGCACCGGCCGCTCGTCCCCTATCACGACCACAACGAAACCGCCGCCGCCGAACAGCTCGTCGCCCGTCTGCACGAGGGCCAGTCCGTCGCCATCGTGAGCGACGCCGGCACCCCCGCCATCAGCGACCCCGGCTTCCGCGTTGTCCGCGCCTGCCGTCGCGCCGCACTGCCCGTGGTGCCCATCCCCGGTGCCTGCGCCGTCGCCGCCGTGCTCAGCGCCAGCGGCCTGCCCAGCGACGGCTTCCTCTTCGCCGGTTTTCTCCCCGCCAAAACCAGCGCGCGCGTGGCCTTCCTCGAAAAATATCGGGATTTCGATTACACCCTCGCCCTCTACGAAAGCTGCCACCGCATCGATAAATTCGCCGCCGAAATAGCCGCCACCCTCGGCCCCGAGCGCATTGTTTGCCTGGCCAAGGAAGTCACCAAGCTGCACGAAACCTTCCTAGTCGGCCCCGCCGCCGAGGTGGAAGCCCGCCTCGCCAAGACCAGCCTCAAAGGCGAATTCGTGGTCCTGATCGCGCCCGCCGACTTCGTTTTATAACGGCCGCTCAGCGCCACAACGCATCCACCGCGCTCTCCCCGGACGCCTTCTCCAGCAAGGGCCAAACTTCGTCCACCGTGCGCGCCACCGGCTTTTGTCTAAAGCCCACCCTCCATTAAAAGCTGCATCTGTGGCACTCCCCGACCCAAGCTGTAATGCGTTTGCTCAATGCTTCTCCATCGCACGCCTAATCCTGCTTCCTCGGCAATGAGCGCTAAATT
>CANIWJ010000128.1 GCA_947471035.1 Verrucomicrobiota bacterium | reverse complement strand
TCTATCTGACCACGGTCAAAAAGTTCAACGCCGACGCCCAGGGCCGCGTCGAGTCCGTCGTCACCGTCGAAGTGAAGTGGGAGAAAAACGACAAGGGTGCCTTCGTGCCCGTCGAGCAGGTCGGTACCGAAAAAACCCGCCCCGCCCAGCTTGTCCTGCTGGCGATGGGTTTCCTCGGGCCCGAGCAGGCCTTGGTCAAGGCGCTCACCCTCGACACCGATCCCCGCAGCAACATCAAAGCCGAGCACAACGTGCACACCACGAACCTCCCCGGTGTGTTCGCGGCCGGCGACTGCCGCCGCGGCCAGAGCTTGGTGGTCTGGGCGATCAACGAAGGCCGCGCCGCCGCGAGAGAGTGCGACCGCTACCTGATGGGCAGCACCACGCTGCCGTAAGGCGGCGTATTTTTTACGTGTAGGGCGGGGTCGCCGCACCCCGCCGCCCGGTCCGGGGAGCACACGCTCGGCTTCGGCGGGCGTGCCGAGAGCCCTTCCCGTCGATTCGGGAAGGGCTTTCGTTTTTTCAAAGACCTGCGCCGCTTACCGGGACGCCGGACTGGAGCTCGAAAGCGAAACGCCCAGCGCGCGGAAATCCGCCGCCAGCGCGCCTAGTGAATCGCGCAACGGCGCGGCGTCCGCCCGGGCCTTGTCTGCGGTGGAGCGGATCGAGGCGATGCCCGCTCCAGTGAGATCGGTGGCCAGCGCGGTGCGGATATCCTTCAGATTCGACATGAAGGGGGTGAACGCTTCCTTGGCCCGCACGTAGCTCACGCGCACCCGGCTGAAACGTTCGGAGACCTCGGCCTTGCGCTCGGTGCTGCGGGAGCGGATGTCCTCGTTGTTGATCTTGGCCAGCTCCTCGTCCCACTTTTTGAAGTAGGCGGAACCTTCTTTCTCCATGTCGGCCGCGTCTTCGCCGACCTCTTTGGAAAGCGAGGCGAGCTTGGTGACGGAGTCGTCGAATTTTTGGAACTGGGGTTTGATGTTCTCCGCCGGGCTGTTCACCAGATCGGACAGGGTCGCCAGGGTGGCGTCCACCTGGGCGCTGCCGCGCGAGATGCTGTTGGCGGTTTCGCGCAAAGAAATGGAGGTGTCGGCGGCCTTGTCGTAGCCGGCGGAAGCACAGCCCCCGACGAGGACGGCGGAGGCGATAAGAGCGTAAGGAGCGAAGGGTTTCATAATAGGTTGGTTGGGTTGGCGGAAACGTGGGTGGACTAAACCGCAAGTCGGCTGGCTGAAGCCGCTGACCTGCGTAGCCCTGACCGTGGGCCACGATACCAAAGCCCCGCCGCGCCCGGTATGGGGTTAAACCCGCTGACTGCGGCTGGACGGAACTGGTCGTAAGCGCGTAATCGTGCGAGTCGGTTCCGGCCCCTCCTTGACTTGCCTACGATGTCTAACATTATGTTAGACATGAAAAGCGTCAGCATCCGTTCCGTGCAGCATGGCTTGGCCGCAATGATCGCCGAAGTCGAACAAGGGGAGGAGATTATCATAACGCGCCGCAATCAACCGGTCGCACGCCTATCGCCCATTACCCCGGCAGTTGTCGCTTCGGCTGCCGAAACACCTGCCACTCTCCGCGATTACTGGCGTCAGCGGCCACTCCCGCCCGCTGTTCACTCCGCCAGAACTCACGCAGATCTGATCGCAGAGGGGCGCGGCGACGTATGAACGCCCCGGTTTATGCCGACACCAGTTTGCTGGTCTCGCTTTACCTTGCGGATGCCAACACCCCCGCCGCCTTGGCCGCCGTCACCGCATTGGCTCGCCCGCTAATCCTCACTACGTGGCAGCAATTTGAGATGGAAAACGCTCTCCAGTTGCGCCTTTTCCGCCGCGAATCTTCCCGCGCTGACATCGCTGAGGCGGAAGAACGGCTCCACGCCGACCTCGCCGCCGGAGCGCTCCTCCCGTTTACGCTGCCACTTCCGCCGGTGCTCGCTCAGGCGCGCAAGCTCACCGCCACCCACAGCGCGCTGCTCGGTACCCGCGCCTTTGATGTTTTCCACGTCGCCGTTGCGCTCCATCTCAAAGCCTCCGCTTTTTTGAGCTTCGATAACCGCCAACTTGCGCTCGCCCGTGCGGCCGGTCTTCACGTGCCCTGAATGCCTTCCCGCGAACGCGCGAAAGCCGCGAAATTCAGTTCCAGCGCCGCATGTGGAAAATGCGCATTAAACTTCGAGCTCAAAACCACCTCTGACACGACCCGAGCTGATCAACCCGGAATCAAACGCCGCATCGCGCGGCGATCCCGAAGACACCCCGAAACATCGCCTCCCGTCCCGTCCGCTCCACGCGGGTTTGCTTGCGCCCGCGAGCTTGTTTTTCACCGACACCCCGGCGGTTTTTTCTCCATCACGCCCGAAGGTCCCCCAACCCTTGACAAAATTTCGCTCGCCCCCTGTTTGCGCCCGCTAACTAATGCCCGTGAATCCGTCGCTTTTCTTCCCGCTAGGCGGCCCGGTTCCTGCATAAATCCCTGGCGGTTCGCCGTCACAACACTCTTTCGTATCCATGGCCACGATCATCCCGTCTCCGCTCTATTCCTTTGACCAAGAACATGATGCCTGTGGCGTCGGCTTCATCGCGAAGCTCACCGGCGAGCGTTCTTACGACGTGCTTAATCGCGCCATCTCCGCGCTCAAAGCCCTTGCCCATCGCGGTGCCATCGACGCCGATGCCGTCACCGGCGACGGCGCCGGCCTGCTCACGCAGGTTCCCGTGGAGTTTTTTAAGGACTACCTGGCCTCGATCAACAAGCCCCTCTTCAAGGACTCCGACCTCGGCGTCGGCATGATTTTCCTGCCCGCCGACGACGAATACGCCCAGGCCCATTGCAAAAAAATCGTCGAGACTGCGGTTAAAGCCGAAGGCCTCGCCTTCCTTGGCTGGCGCGAGGTTCCCACCGATTCTTCCTGCCTCGGCCGCAAGGCCCTCGATACCCAACCGCTCATCGTACAGGCCTTGGTCGCCCGCAAAGACGACACCTCGGACGACGAGTTCGAGCGCAAACTCTTTCTCGCCTGCAACTCCGCCGAACGCCTCGTGCTCGGAGCCAAGATTCCCGGCTTCTACATCTGCTCCTTCAGCAGCCGCACCATCGTTTACAAGGGCCTGCTTACCCCCGCCCAGATCAAGAAATTCTACCCCGATCTGAAGAGCCCGCTCTACACCACGTCGTTTGCGCTTTTCCACCAGCGTTACTCGACCAACACGTTCCCCACCTGGTCCTTGGCCCATCCGTTCCGCATGATGGCGCACAACGGCGAGATCAATACCATCCGTGGCAATCGCAACCAGATGCGCGCCCGCGAAAACTCCACCGCCCACGGCGTCTGGGGCGACCGCTTCGATGATCTCAAGCCCCTCGTCCAGCCCTCTGGCTCCGACTCCGCCTCCTTCGACAACGCCCTCCAGCTCCTCACCCTCGGCGGCCGCAATCCCCTGCACGCCGCGATGATGATGATGCCCCCGGCCTGGGAAAAGGACAAGACCCTCACCCCCGAGGCCCGCGCCTTTTATCGTTATCACTCCGCCGTCATCGAGCCGTGGGATGGCCCCGCCGCCGTCGTATTCACCGATGGCAAGGTCATCGGCGCCACCCTCGACCGCAATGGCCTGCGCCCCGCCCGGTATAAGATTTTTGACGACGGCTACGTCATCCTCGCTTCCGAAGCCGGCCTCGTGCACGACTTCCCCGGCAAGGTGGTCGAGTCCGGCCGCCTCGGGCCCGGCCGCATGATAGCCATCGACTTCGCCACCGGCAAATTCCTCCGCGACGCCGAAGCCAAGACCGCCATCACCGCCGACCCCCACTACCGTCAGTGGTGCGACGGGCATCTGGTCAACCTCCACCAGATCGCCGGCTCCGCGCCCGCAGCCGCCGTGTCCGCGCCCGACGTGGCCAGCCAGATCGCCTTCGGTTACGAGAGCGACGAGGTCGAGCTCGTGCTCGCTCCCCTGGCCGAAGGTCTGGAACCCACCGGCTCCATGGGCGACGACACTCCGCTCGCCGTCCTCTCGCGCCGCCCGCGTCTGCTTTACACCTATTTCAAGCAGCTCTTCGCCCAGGTCACCAACCCGCCCATCGACTCCGTCCGCGAGAAGGCCGTGATGTCGCTCAACATGCTGCTCGGCGGCCGCCTCGGTCTCTTCGAGGAGTTCCCCAAGAGCACCGGCTTGATCGAGCTCGATTCGCCCGTGCTGCTCGACCACGAGCTCGCCGCTCTCGGTCAAGTGCCCGCTTTGCAGGGCCACGTCGTCACCGTATCGGCCCTCTTCTCGCCTCTCGCCGCCCCCGGCGTGGCCAGCGCCTCCGCCAACCTCGAGCCCGCGATCAAAGCCCTCGCCGCCCGCGCGGTCGAGGCGGTCAAGGCCGGGGCCAAGATCCTCGTCATCTCCGACCGCGGCGTCTCCGCCCAGCAGGCCGCCATTCCCATGCTCCTCGCCGTCGGCGCGGTGCACCAGCAGCTCGTGCGCTCCGGTCTGCGCCTCTCCTGCGACCTCGTCGCCGAGACCGGCGAGGCCCGCGAAGTTCACCAGATCGCCTGCTTGCTCGGCTTCGGCGTCAACGCGGTCAACCCTTACCTCGCCCTCGCCTCCATCGCCGACCTCGCCGCCACCGGCAAGACCGCCAAGCCGGTCGAGCCCGCCAAGGCCCGGCTCAACTTCCGCGACGCCATCGACGCCGGCCTCTACAAGATCATGGCCAAAATGGGCATCAGCACCCTCGCCAGCTATCGCGGCGGCCAGATGTTCGAAGCCCTCGGTGTTTCCACCAAGGTCGTCGCCGAGTGCTTCACCGGCACTGCCTCGCCCATCGGTGGCATCGACTACGTCCAGATCGCCGGCGAAACCCTCGTCCGCCACGCCAAGGCGTTCCCCGCCGAGCTCCCCGCTCCCGGCACCCCGGTCGCCCTCCAGCCCGAGGGCTATTACCGCGTCAACAAACGTGGCGAAGGCGAATTCCACGGCTGGAATCCCAAGGTCGTCGCCTCGATGAACAAATTCATCAAAGCGCCCGACTTCGCCGGTTACCAAGAGTGGAAAACCCAGGGCGACGAACACGCGCCCGTTGCGCTCAAGGATTTGCTCAAAATTCGCTTCGACGCCGCCAAGGCCATCGCGCTCGACGAGGTGGACCCCATTGAGGAAATCCGCCGCCGCTTCACCACCGCCGGCATGTCCCTCGGCGCTCTCTCCCCCGAGATGCACGAGGCGCTCGCCATCGCCATGAACCGCATCGGCGGCAAATCCAACTCCGGCGAGGGTGGCGAAGACCCTGATCGTTTCAACGTCCGCCCCAACGGCGACAACGCCAACTCCGCCATCAAGCAGGTCGCCTCCGGCCGCTTCGGCGTCACCGCCGCCTATCTGTCCTCGGCCAAGGAAATCGAGATCAAGATGGCCCAGGGCGCCAAGCCCGGCGAGGGCGGCCAGTTGCCCGGCGCCAAGGTCACCCCGCTCATCGCCAAGCTCCGCTACTCGGTGCCCGGCGTCATGCTCATCTCGCCCCCGCCCCACCACGACATCTACTCCATCGAGGATCTGGCCCAGCTTATCTTTGACCTCAAGGAGGTGAACCCGCGCGCCAAGGTCTGCGTGAAACTCGTCTCCTCCTCCGGCGTCGGCACCGTCGCCGCCGGCGTGGCCAAAGCCTACGCCGACGTCGTGCTCGTCTCCGGCCACGATGGCGGCACCGGCGCCTCGCCGCTCGCCTCGATCAAAAACGCCGGCTCCGCCTGGGAAATCGGCGTCGCCGAGGCCCACCAGGTGCTCATGATGAACCAGCTTCGCGGCCGAGTCGTCCTCCGCACCGACGGCGGCATGAAGACCGGGCGCGACATCATTATCGCCGCCCTGCTCGGCGCCGAGGAATACAACTTCGGCACCGCCGCCCTCATCGCCGGCGGCTGCGCCATGTTCCGTGTGTGCCATTTGAATACGTGCCCGGTCGGCGTCGCCACCCAGCGCGAGGACCTGCGCGCCAAGTTCCGCGGCAAACCGGAAAACATCATCAACTTCTTCAACGCCGTCGCCGAGGACGTGCGCCACTACCTCGCCAAGCTCGGCGCGCGCACCCTCAACGACATCATCGGCCGCGTGGACCTGCTGGAGCAGATCGACGACCCCGCCAACCCCAAGACCAAGCTGCTCAACCTTGGCGGTCTGCTCCACAACCCCGATCCCTCGGGCGAGCTCGACCGCTACCACACCCGCGAGCGCAACGAGCGTTTCGGCAACGAAGGCTCGCTCGACGAAGCCATCGTGCAGGACGCCCGCGACGTCTTGCTCAAGATGTCCAAGAGCCTCGTCCGCCGCTACAAGATCACCAACGTCAACCGCGACGTCGGCACCATGCTCTCCGGCCAGATCGCGCTGCTCAACGGCGACGAAGGCCTGCCCGCCGGCACCATCGATCTCAGTTTCACCGGCTCGGCCGGCCAGAGCTTCGGCACCTTCCTGGTCAACGGCGTGCGCCTCACCCTCAACGGCGAGGCCAACGACTACGTGGGCAAGGGCATCAACGGCGGCGAAATCATCATCCGCCCCAAGAGCTCCGAAATCTTCTCCTGGAAGGACCAGAGCATCATTGGCAACACCTGCCTCTACGGCGCGACCGGCGGCAGCCTGTTCGCGGCCGGCCGCGCCGGCGAACGCTTCGCGGTGCGCAACTCCGGCGCCACGGCGGTGGTCGAAGGCGTAGGCGACCACGGCTGTGAATACATGACCGGCGGTTTGGTCGTGATCCTCGGCGAGACCGGCACGAATTTTGGCGCCGGTATGTCGGGCGGTCTGGCTTTCGTTTACGACGAAAAGGGCGGCTTCGAAAAGAAGATCAACCCGGCCATGATCGGGCTGGAACGCATCACCGACGAAGCCGAGTCGAAGAGCCTGCGCGATTTGATCTCGCTGCACTTCCGCTTCACCAGCAGCAAGCAGGCGCAAAAACTCGTCGAGACCTGGGAGTCCGAGGCAGGCAAGTTCTGGAAAGTCGTGCCCTTCGCGCCGACCCCCGACGCCCCCAAGCCGGTTTACCGCTTCGACCCGGCCAAAATCCCTGTCGTCGTCGGCGCGGTGTAATCGAGCTGCGCTTGAGGTTCGGGGAGAGCCCCCGAACCGGGGGCTGCACAGGGCGGCACGCCCTGTGCATTAGCGTGAGATCACATCGACCCCGCGCAGGCCGAAAAGCGGGGCGGCGGCGAGCAGGTGCCGATCGTTGGAGTAGATTTCGACAAAGCCCGCCTCCGCTGCGCTGGCCAGATGGAGCGCGTCGGCGGCGCGCAGGAAGACGGTGGCGGGGGCGCGGCGAAAGGCATCGGCCACCCGGTTCAGGTGAGCTTCCGTAATAGGCAACCAGTCGAGCGCTCCGGCCGACTGGTCGGCGGCGACTTGCGCGAGTAGCGCATTCAAATGCGCTGCGGAGGCCGAGCCTTCACGGATTTTTCGGTGAGTGGCTGCGATCAATTCCGCCCGACCATGGAGCGAACATACCAGTACATCGACGGTGGCGGCCAGAGAGCGAACGGCAGAGGAGCCCGCCTCTTCGCGGTAGAGCTTGAGCAGATAAGCGGTATCGAAATAGGCGGCGATCATCGCTCGTCGCGTTCGGCGGAGACGTCTGCGGTGGAGTCTCCGGCGTCGGTAAAGGCCCCGGCGGCCAAGGCGGACGCATAGGCGGGAACCAGCGGGCGTTGCCCCCAATAGGACGCTCCGGCGCGCGGGGCCTCGGCCGGAGTGGCCTCTTCAGCCGCGAGGGCTTTTTCCAGAAGGTGCATCGTCTCTTGGGTCAGCGAGCGGCGATGAGCGGCCGCGATGCGTTTCAGCCGGGTATGAAGCTTGGCCGGGACTGACTTGATAACGAGCGTGGGCATTAACCAAAAGGAAGCACTTTGCTTCCTTTTAGCAAGATCGCGCCCGGGTCCGGTATCCCATGGGCGCGATCAAACTACCTAAGAGCCTATCCGGCTAACCAATGGAGTGGCGTTGAGCAGGAAAGCGGGTTCGGCCAAGGCGGCCGAGGCGGAGGTGGGCCAGAGGCCCATGCCGCCTCGGACAACGCAGGCCCAACCCGCTTTCCCGCTCAACCCTCCGGGCGAGG
>CANIWJ010000127.1 GCA_947471035.1 Verrucomicrobiota bacterium | reverse complement strand
CGCCCTCGCCCGGAGGGTTGAGCGGGAAAGCGGGTTGGGCCTGCGTTGTCCGAGGCGGCATGGGCCTCTGGCCCACCTCCGCCTCGGCCGCCTAGGCCGAACCCGCTTTCCTGCTCAACGCCACTCCATTGGTTAGCCGGATAGGCTCTTAGGCTAGGCGGCAGGCACAGGCACGGGCGCGGGTGGCTGGATTTCGGCCGGCTCCAAGGCTTCGCCAGCTTCAGTGGTCTCGTCCTCAAGCGGGTAATCTTGGCGGAAGGTGGCGAAATCGATCAGCTCGATGCGGCCGTCGAGGTGCTCGACAAGGGCAGTGAGGCTCTCGACCCAGTCGCCGCTATTTAGGTAATGAACTTCGCCCATCATGCGGTCGGCGGCGGTGTGGATATGACCACACATGACGCCGGTGCATCCCCGGCTCTTGGCGAGTTCGGAGATGTGTTGTTCAAAATTGGAGACGTGGTTGACCGCCTGTTTCACGCGGGCCTTCACCGCTTGGGAAATGGAGTAGTAGTCTTTGCCGCGCCAGGCGCGCCATTTGTTGTAGAGACGATTGATGCGCAGGAGGACGCGGTAACCCCAGTCGCCGAGGTAGGCGAGGAAGACGAAGTTTTTGGTGACGGTATCGAAGACGTCGCCGTGGAGCACGAAGTAGCGGCGGCCGTCGGCGGTCTCGTGAATGTGGTCTTCGACGATCTGGAGGTTTTCGAAGGCGATGGGCAGAAACTTGGCGAGTACGTCGTCGTGGTTGCCGCGGAGGTAGATGACCTGGGTGTCGCGCTTCTCCATTTTTTTTAGGACGTGGCGGATGAAGCGGGTATGTGACTTGGGCCAGTAGCCACTCTGGCGAAGGCGCCAGCCGTCGATGATGTCACCGTTGAGGATGAGTTTGTCGCAGCGGGTGTATTTGAGAAAATGATTCACCTCCCGGGCTTTGCAGTCGTGGGTGCCGAGGTGGACGTCGGAGAGAATGACTGTGCGGACTTTTAGGAGGCGTTTTTCCATCGCGGTTAATGCGTTAGCAAGCGATCAGTCCGGTTCCTAGCGGCGAAAACGGGCGTAACGCAATTGTTACGGAACCTTCACCGGCTCCGGAGCCGGGACGGCGATGCGGAGGCTGGCGGGTAGCACGTGGACTTCGATATTGGCGCCGGCTTCGCGCACTTCGCCGTCGGTGTGGATGGGACCGGGGGCGGAGCGTTCGATGAGGAAGCGCTCGGCGCGCAGCCGCGTGACGCTGGGGGAGCCGTCGAGGCGTTTGGTGAAGAGGCGTTCGGCGAGGGGCAGGACGTTGAACGGTGTGAGGCGCTGGATGACGGTGAGGTCGAGCAGGCCGTCGTCCACTTGGGCGTAGGGGGCGATATAGCAGTCGTTGCCGTATTGGTCGGAATTGGCGACGGCGACGATGAAGGCGCGGGAACGGACTTCGTGTTCGCCGGCACGAATGGTGTAATAGGCGGTGCGGTAGCCGAAAAGCGTCTTGGTGGCAGTGCGTACGTAGGAGGTGAGGCCACGGGTGGTGAGGGCGTTAAAGCGGGCGCTGATTTCAGCATCGAAGCCCAGTCCCATGGCGTTGAAGAAGGCGTGACCGTCGGCCTGGCCGGTGTCGATCACGCGAGAGTGATTGGCGAGAAGGGTCCGAAATGCGCCTTTGCCAGGGCCGGGGATGCCGAGGTGGCGGCCGAGGCCGTTGCCGGAGCCGCAGGGGATAAGGCCAAGGGTGGCGCCGGTGCCGACGAGGGCGGTGGCGATCTCGTTCATGGTGCCGTCGCCGCCAATGGCCACGACTAAGCCGCAGCCTTCGTCGATGGCGCGGCGAGCGAGTTCGGTGGCGTGAAGGGGCCGCTCGGTGGGGACCACGGTGGCGTCGAGCCGGTGTTCGGCAATGAAGGCGCGGGCGCGTTCAAGCAGCCACGGGTTGCGGGCGTTGTGGCCGGAGCGGGGATTAAAGATGAAACGGGCGCGGGGGAGAGACATCCGAGGCTGAAGTTCAGGAGGCGACAGAGAAAGGGCGAGACTAGCTTGCGTCAGCGGCGACTTCGCGCAGATCGCGGGCGAAGCCATCGATAACGCTCGACCAGGGAATGGTCTCGGCGGTGGCGCGGGCGCGGAGACGGAGCGTGTTTCGCAGTTCCGCGTCGGAGGCGAGAGCGTGGGTGCCGGTGAGCAGGGAGGCTTCGTCGCCGAAGGGAGCGAGCCAACCGGTTTCCTTATGTTTCAGATAGCGGGCGGCGGCGGCGTAGTCGTAGGCACAGACAGCAAGGCCGGAGGCCATGGCCTCGGTTACCACGTTGCCAAAGGTCTCGGTCTGGCTGGGGTAAACAAAGACGTCGGCCGAGGCGTAAAGACGGGCGAGGGCGTCGCGGTCAACAAAGCCGGTGAAGGTGGTCCAAGGGTGGTCGCGTTGGAGTTTTTTACGCAAGGGGCCGTCGCTCACGAGCACGAAGCGGGCGCGGGGATGGGCGGAGCGCACCTCCGACCAGGCGCGGAAGAGCAGGGAATAGTTTTTCTCAGCGGCGACGCGGCTGACGTGAAGGAAAACAGGGTCGTCGGGGCCGGCCCCCCAGGAAGAGCGCAGGGCAGGGTCTCGTTTGGCGGGGGTGAAGTGGGTGGTATCGACGCCGCGCGAGAGCAGTTTCATGCCGCGAAAGCCATCGCGGGTGAGCTCGGCGTTGAGGGCATCGGTGGGGGAAAGGGTAATGCGGGTGCGGTTATGAAACCAACGCAGGTAGGCAAGGGCGGGGCGGGTGAGGAAGTTGAAGCCGTAGTGCTTGGAGTAGCTGTGGAAATTGGTATGAAAGGACGAGGCGAGCGGGATGCCGAGGGCGTCGGCGGCGGAGAGGGCGGACCAACCCAGCGGACCTTCGGTGGCGACGTGCACGACATCGGGGCGCTCGGCGCGCCAGGCGCGTAACAGGCGCCCGCGCGCGGGCAGGCCGAGGCGCAGAAGCGGATAGCCGGGAATGGGAAGGCCCGGGTAAAGTTCCTCGCGGAAAGAGCCAGGAGCGGGGAGCTTGGCGAACGGAGCGGGGGGGGCGGCTTCGGCGGGTTGGCGCGGCCGGTGCACGGTGACCGCGAAGCCCCTGGCGGCGAGGCCAGCGGCGAGGTTTCCGAGGGTCATGGCGACGCCATTGATCTCGGGTGGGAAGGTTTCGGTGACGAGGGCGAGTTTCACGCTTGCGACGGGCATGGTTCGCGGGTGCCTCCTTAGGCAACGGCAAAACCTTAGCTCCAGCCCTCAAATCACGCTTCTGTAACCTATGTGTCGTTCGCTTTACGTGCTCACCGGACCGACGGCGGTCGGCAAAACCGAGCTGGCGCTGGCTTGGGCGGAGGCGAACGGGGCCGAAATCGTCTCGTGCGACGCGAGTTTGTTTTATCGCGGAATGGACATAGGCACGGCCAAGCCGTCGGCGGAGGAGCGGGCGCGGGTGCCGCATGCCCTGATCGATATTTGCGAGGTGTGGGAACGCATGGATGTGACACGCTATGTGGTGCAGGCGCGGGCGGCATGCGAAGAGATCGCGGGGCGGGGGCGGCGGGTTTTGGTTACAGGCGGAAGCGGGTTTTATTTGAAGGCGTTTTTCGGGCCGGTGGCTGATGACGTGGCGGTGCCGACGGAATTGCGGGCGGAGTTGCAGGGGCGGATGAAGGCGGGCGGGGAAACAGGCGCGGGATTGGCGGATTTATTGGCTGAGTTGCGTGCTTTAAACCCGGGGGGCTTGGGTGAACTAGACGTGAAGAACCCAAGAAGGGTCGTCCGGGCCTTGGAGCGGTGCCGGGCGAGCGGGCGTACGCTGGCCGAGCTAGCGGCGGAGTTTGCGGCGAGACCGGGGCCCTTTGCGGACTGGGAGGTGCGGGCAGTGCGGCTGGAACGCGAAGCGGAGGCTTTACGGGTGCGGGTGGAGGCGCGGGTCGCGGGTATGTTGCGGGCCGGATTGGTGGACGAGGTGAGGCGGCTGCGTGCGACGGGTTTGGAGGAAAACCCCAGCGCGGCCTCGGCCATCGGATATCGCGAGACGCTCGCGGCGTTGACTCAGGCGGAGGGGGACGGCGGCGAGGTGGACGAGCGGGCGCTGGGGGCGGAGATCGCGCTGAATACTTGGGGCTTGGTGCGCAAGCAGCGCACGTGGTTTCGCACTCAGTTGCCGACGGATAAAGTGCGGATGGTGGCGGCGGAAGGCGCGCGGGTGACGGATTTGTTTTAGTATCGCTGGATTGGTGCTAGTAGGTGTCGAACGGTGGGCAAATGTGATTGTGGTAGATACGTGCTAATTTAATTTTTGCCTAATTTCTCCTTTAAGAAAATTCGATGCACTCCGCTCTTATAATACTGGATAGTAATTCATTAGAAGTTATATACGGCGAAACGCTGTGTTGTGAATTGGCGGGCAAGGTTCGCCTACTGGAAAAGCCGCTCACGGCGGAACAGGCCCGTTCCCGCCCTGAATTGTTGTCGGAGGTGGAGGTGATTTTTTCGGGCTGGGGCGCACCGATTTTGGATGCCGCATTTCTCGCGGCGGCCCCGAAATTAAAGGCGTTTTTTTACGGTGCGGGTTCGATCCGGGCTTTTACGACCGAGGATTTCTGGGCGCGCGGTATAACGATAAGCAGCGCCTACGCGATGAACGCGGTGCCGGTGGCGGAGTTTACCCTGGCGACGATTTTGCTGAGTTTGAAAAACTTTTGGAAACATTCACTGGCAGCGAAGCGGGAGGCTCGTTTTGCGCCACGAACCCATTGCGCAGGAGCTTATGGGAGCAAGGCAGGCATTATTTCGCTGGGCATGATCGGTCGCATGGTCCGCGAACGGCTACGACCCTTCGATCTGAAGGTGCTGGCCTACGATCCATTCGTAACTCCAGAGCAGGCAAAAACCTTGGATATCGAATCAGTCTCCCTTGAAGAGATTTTCCGGCAATGCGACGTGGTAAGCTTGCACGCTCCGTGGCTAAAGGAGACGGAGGGCATGATAAAGGGGACGCATTTTGAGATGATGAAGCCGGACGCGACCTTTATAAACACCGCCCGAGGCGCGGTGGTGAACGAATTGGAAATGATCGACGTGCTGCGCCGAAGGCCGGATTTACAGGTGGTTTTGGATGTCACGCATCCCGAACCTCCGGCGGCGGACTCGCCTTTGTGGGTTCTGCCGAATGTCGTGCTCACACCCCATATCGCAGGATCGATGGACGGCGAATGCAGGCGCATGGGACAATTGATGATCGATGAATATGGACGCTGGAGCCGGGGTGAGAAGTTGCTGTGGGCAATCAACAAGGCCCAAGCGGCGTTGATGGCTTGAGCTAAAGTGTAACAGTGCCGCGTTGACCGGTTGGCGGGCGGAGGCTTCTAGTGCCGCGATGCAAAGTTCTCTTCGCGTGAATTTGGGCGAGCGCAGCTACGATCTGTTCTTCGGATCGGGCATTTTGGCGGGCTTGCGCGATGAGCTCGCAGCGCTGCGTGCGACCGGACGCCAGGTGGCCCTGGTCACGGATGAGAATCTGGCGCGTGATCAGGCCGGGGCGCTGGCTATGCTGACGGGAGGAACAACAGGCGGGTTGGATGCGTTGCCGGTGTTGATTTTACCCGCTGGCGAGGGAACCAAACGGATGGCGGAGCTCGGGCGGGTATGGGATTTTCTGGCGAGCAACCGTCTGGATCGCAGCTCGGTGCTGGTGGCGCTGGGCGGAGGCGTGATCGGAGACTTGGTGGGGTTTGCGGCAGCAAGTTATTTGCGTGGCATCCCGTTTATCCAAGTGCCGACTACCTTGCTCGCGATGGTGGACAGCTCGGTGGGAGGGAAGACGGGCATAAACTTGGAGGCGGGAAAAAATCTGGTCGGGGCGTTTCACCAACCGCACGCGGTACACATTGATACGGCGTTACTGGCGACCCTGCCGGCGCGGGAGTTTGCCGCCGGCATGGCGGAGGTGATCAAATACGGACTGCTGGCCGACGCGGAGCTTTTTGCGCGGCTGGAACGTGCGCCGTTGACCCTGGCGAGCGACGATCTGGCGGCGGTGGTTCGGCGGTGCTGCGCCTTGAAGGCGGCGGTAGTCGAGGCGGATGAACGCGAGACGGCGAAGGAGGGTGGCCGGGCTTTGTTGAATCTCGGACACACGTTTGGCCACGCCATCGAGCAGGTGACGGGCTACGGAACTTATTTACACGGTGAGGCGGTGGCGGTGGGGCTGGTGGCGGCGGCCCGTTTGTCGCAGAAGCTGGGATATGTCGGAGCGAGGGAAGTGGCGCGGGTGGAGGCGGTGGTGACGGCGCACGGGCTGCCGGTGCGCTTGCGCGAAGCGTTACCAATAGGGCCTCTGACGGCGGCAATGGCGCGGGACAAAAAAGTGCGGGCGGGCGGTCTGCGTTTCGTGGTGTTGCGCGCGCTTGGAGAGACGGCGACGCAGGGCGGCATAGATCCAGCGTTGGCCGAGGCGGCGTTCCGCGAGGTCGGGGCGGTTTGAGGGGAATTTACAAATCGAAGTGGCAGGCGACTTGGTGATCGGGCCGGGTGGCGTCGGGCGTGCGCAGGGCGGGGGCTTCGACGCGGCAGCGGGCTTGAGCGTGAGGGCAACGCGGGTGGAAGGGACAACCTGAGGGTGGGTGAATGGGCGAGGGCACGTCGCCTTGCAGAACGATGCGGGTGGAGCGGCGGCGGGGCTCGGCCACCGGTATGGCGGAGATCAGTGCGCGGGTGTAAGGGTGGGCCGGGTGGCGGTAGATGCGGTCGGCGTCGGCTATTTCCACGAGGCGGCCGAGATACATCACGGCGATACGGTCGGAGACGTGTTTCACCACTGCCAGGTCGTGGGCGATGAAGAGGTAGGCGAGGCCGAGTTCGCGCTGGAGGTCGAGCAGGAGGTTGAGCACCTGGCCCTGCACGGAGACGTCGAGGGCGGAGACGGGTTCGTCGCAGATGATGAGCTTAGGGTTGAGCGCGAGGGCGCGGGCGATGCCGATGCGCTGGCGCTGTCCGCCGGAAAACTCGAAAGGAAAGCGGTCCACGGCGGAGGCGGGCAGACCGACGCGGTCGAGCAGCGTGGACACGCGCGCGGCGCGGTCGGCGGCGGTGCCGACGCCGTGGATAAGGAAGGGCTCGGCGAGGATTTCGCCAACAGAGTGGCGGGCGTTGAGCGAGGCGGCGGGGTCTTGGAAGACCATCTGGAGATCGCGGCGGTGAGGTTTCAGGGCGCGGGGGGAGAGCGGGGCGAGGTCGGTGCCGTTGAAGTGAATGGAGCCGCCGGTGGGGGTGTTGAGCCGGACGATGGTTTTACCTAGGGTGGACTTGCCGCAGCCGGATTCGCCGACCAGGCCGAGGGTTTCGCCGGCGTTTAGGGTTAAGGAAACGCCGTCCACCGCGCGGCACCAGGCTTGGGCGCGGCGCAGCAAGCCACCGCGCACGGGGAAGTGCATACGGAGGTCACGGACGTAGAGAAGCGGGGATGACATGGGAAGCGGGGAGCTAGGAGCGGGGAGCGGGTAGGGGGAGAAAATGACGAATGACCAATGACGAATGACTAAAGGCGAATGGCGGAAGGTGGTGGGCTAGGTGTTGAGCAGCCAGGCGGCGGCGAGTTGGTGCTTTAGGGGGGCGGGTAGGGCGTGGCTGGGCGGAAGCGGATCGAGTGTGATTAGGAGCGGGGTCGCGTCGGGGTGGAGCGCTGCGGCACTTTGCAGGGCGCGCACTTCGCGCTCGAAGGTGGTGGATGCGGAGGCGTCCACGCAGACCTGTATCAGCCAGAGGGTGCCGTCCGGGTGGCGAGCATGGAAATCCACCTCATAGCCCTCCGGGGTGCGAAGGTAGCCAACGTCACAGGCGCGCCGTTCGAGCTCGACCAACACGGTGGTTTCCAAGGCCTGACCCAAGTTTGCGCGTCCGGAGCGTTCGTAAAGTGGGATAAGTCCAGGGTCGATGGGATAGGCTTTACGCGGGTTTACCATGCGTTGGCGTTCGGAAGCGGTGTGCATGCTAACCGTGCGGATGATAAAGGCGTCCTCCAGGTGGGCCAGGTAGGCGTGGACGGTGTCTTTGGCCACGGGTATTCCTTGAGAGCGGAGGGCGTCGTAGAATTTTTGCACGCTAAACGGGGAGGCTGCGGCGGAAAGCAACTGACGCAGCATCCAACGCAGGG
>CANIWJ010000126.1 GCA_947471035.1 Verrucomicrobiota bacterium | reverse complement strand
GCATCCAACGCAGGGCAGTCGGGTTGGAGACGGCGTGCCTCTCGATGACGTCGCGCAGGAGGGCAACATCCACGTAGCTTCGTAACAGTGCGGAGCGGTCGCGAGCATCCAGCCTCTGGGCTTCGGGGAAGCCTCCACCGGTGAGGTAAGTTCTTAGATCATGTTCCACTCGCGAGCGGGTGGCTTTGGGCAAGGCGACCCACGGGCGGGTCGGCTCTTGGCCGATGTGGCGCAAGGCTTCACGAAAGCTGAAAGGATGGACGAGGACCTCAAGGGCGCGTCCTCGCATGGAAGTGGCGACTTCGCGGCTGAGCAGACGCGCGGACGAGCCGGATAGAAACAAGTCGATTTGTTCGGTATCCATCAGGCGCCGGACATAGGTTTCCCAGCCCGGAACGACTTGGATTTCGTCCAGCAGGAACGTGACTCTGCGCTGATCCCGCCACTCGGGATGAAGTCGGAAGTAGGCTTCGGTGAGATGGTGGAGGGCGCTTGTTGGCATCCCAAATAAGCGTTCGTCTTCGAAGTTTAGGTAGAGCAGCGCCTCGCGCGGGGTGCCGGCGGCAAGCCGATCTGCCAAGCATTGCCAGAGGAAGGAAGTCTTGCCGGCACGTCTCATACCGATGACTGCGAGTGCCTTGCCGGAAATAGCCGGGAGATGGACCGACCGACGAGTAAGCGCAGGTAGTGGAGCCGCCAAACTGTCGGCGATCTTGGCCTCAAAGATTGGGGTGTAATCGCCCTTCATGGAGGTGAATACTTCGTAAATTTATACTTTTTAAAAGGATAAATTTAAGGCCTGGCGAGTGTTTGCCAATGGTGGCAGGCGACGGTGTGGGCGGGCTGGACGACCTCGATCGCGGGTTGGACGGCGCAGGCGGCGGTGGCGTGGGGGCAGCGGTTTTGGAAGCGGCAGCCGGCGGGCATATCGGCCAGGCCGGGGACTTGGCCGGGGATGGTTGCTAGACGGGTTTTGCGTTCGGCGTCGAGCCGGGGAATGGCGCGGAGCAAGCCTTGGGTGTAGGGGTGTTTGGGGGCGCGAAACAGCTCTTCCACCGGAGCGTATTCGGCGACGCGGCCGCCATACATCACGAGCACGTCGTCGCACATCTCAGCCACGACGCCGAGGTCGTGGGTGATGAGCACGGTGGCCATGCCAAACTCGGCTTGCAGGGAGCGCAGGAGGTCCAGGATCTGGGCCTGGATGGTGACGTCGAGTGCGGTGGTGGGTTCGTCGGCGACGAGCAGGGCGGGGCGGCAGGCCAGGGCCATGGCGATGACCACGCGCTGGCGCATGCCGCCGGAGAGCTGGTGGGGGTATTCGAGGGCGCGGATTTCGGGGGAGGGGATGCCGACCTTGGCCAGCATTTCGACGGCGAGGCGGTGGGCTTCGGTTTTGTCTTTGGTGCGGTGGAGGAGAAACACCTCGGCAAGCTGGCGGCCGATGCGGTGGACCGGGTTGAGGGCGGTCATGGGCTCCTGGAAAACCATGCCGATGCGGGCTCCGCGCAGGGCGTGCAGTTGCGCGGGGGTGGCGCGGGCGATGTCGAGGCCGTCGAAGGCGATGGAGCCGCCGAGGATGCGGCCGGAGGGCTGGGGCAGGAGGCGGAGCAGGGAGAGGGCGGTGACGGATTTGCCGCAGCCGGATTCGCCGACGATGCCGAGGGTGCGGCCGGCGGAGACGCTAAAGCTCACTCCGTCCACCGCGCGGAGAAGTCCGGAGTCGGTGGCGAAGCCGACGGCGAGGTCGCGGACTTCGAGGAGGGGAGCGGCGGGCATAGGACGTGGCGAATGACGAATGACCAATGTCTAATGACGAATGGTGGCGGGATGGGTTAGTATTTGGGTTTCCACTGGTCGTGGATTTTTACAGCGGGAGGAAAGGTTTTAGCTTCGTCGCGGAGGGCGGCGAGGGTTTCGGCTTTCTTGGTCTCATCCAGCCACTGGGTGCCGTATTCGAAGGCGTCGCCGGAGAAACGGAAGGCGTGGCCGGGGGGGAAGTTGACCCAGCGCCAGGTGGCGGTGCGGAAGAAGGGCATGGCGAAACCGGGGGAGAAGGAGGCGTTGGCGTAGAGCAGTTCTTCCATGCGGTGGGCCATGCCGCGCATCTCGTCGAGGTTGTCGGATTTGTCGTATCGGGTAATGAGTTCATCGAGCTCGGGCAGGGCGATGCTTTCGAGGTTGTTGGTCTGGACCTTGGGCTTGCGGGCGGGATTGGGGGTCAGACCGTCGGCAGCGTAGGGCTGGTCGTAGGCGTTTACGCTGTGGTGGGTTTCCCAGTAGCGGGGGAAGAGTTCCACGCCGATGCCGAAGGCGGAGAAGGTGATCTGGTGGTTTTTCTCCTGCACTTTTTTCCAGGCGGCGGAGGCGTCGAGGATCTCGACTTGGAAATCGAGCCCGGCCTTGCGGGCCTCTTGCTGGAGAATGGTGAGCACAGGGGCGAGTGCCTCGTAGCCGGAGGTGATGGTGACGGAGAGCGGGGTGCCGTCGGGCTTGCGCAGAATACCGTCGGGGCCGGGGATGGTGTAGCCGGCGCGGGCAAAGTGTTCGCGCGCTTTGGCTACGTCAAAGGGGCGGCCGCGCAGGGTGGGGTGGCTCATATCGCCGTAGCCCTGGTTGGAGGTGTGGAGGCGGGTGTAGTCGCCGCGGAAAAACTGATCGATGACGAGTTGCCAGCTGGAGGCGAATTGGATGCCGAGGCGGACGTTGAGGTCGTCGAGGGGGGGCTTGGCGGTGTTCATCCACAGGCCGTAGTTGGGGCGGGGGACGTCGTTGAAGAAGGTGGCTTTCTGGATGAGTCCCCGGGTGACGAGCGGGTGGGTGTCGGGCAGGCGCTCGTAGTTGTATTCGGCGAGGTTCATGCCGAAGGCGTCGAGTTCGCCGAGGAGGAAGGCTTCCCAGGCCTTGGTGGTCTCGCGGATGACGCGCAGGTGGAGGGCGGCGGGGTTGTAGCGGTAGCGGAACTGGCGTTTGTCGTTGGCCCACCAGTTTTCGAGGCGGGAGAGGACGATGTAGTTGCGGGCGGTGGTTGTGCGTTTGAGTTCGGCGTCGGTGATGACCCACGGGCCGGTGGTGGGCTCGAAGCGCCAGTTGTAGCGGGTCACGTAGTCGTCGCCGAGTTCACGATAGAAATGGGCGGGTTTGGGGCTAAGGCCGAGCACGCGGCTGAGTAGATCGGGGCGGGCCTGGGCGAGGGTGACGGCGAGGGTGTGGGCGTCGTAGCGGGTGATGCGGGTATAGGTTTCACCGATGCCGTAGTAGTTGTTATACCACGGGGCCTGGATGTATTTTCCCTGGAAAAACCAGAAGCTGAAGAGGAAGTCGTCGGCGGTGACGGGCGGGCCGTCGCTCCAGCGGGCGGCGGGGTCGAGGCGCACGTAAACGGTTTTGGCGGGCAGATCGACTGCCCAGGACGTGGCGAGGCCGGGGAAGAAGCGGTGGGGGCCGGGGACATCGGGGTGGAGCTGGCCGAGACTGAGGGCGTTTTCGTCGAGGATGAAGCCGCGGAAGCCGCTGTTAGAGTCGGGGCCTACGGGGCGCAGGGTGCGCGGGAAATCTTGGATACGGCCTTGGAAGGTGCCGCTGCGTTTGCGCTCGGGCGAGCCGAGCTCGGGGAGATCGGAGCCGTTTTCCCAAGTGAGGTTGGCGGGGAGGTCGGCAGGGGTTTTGAAAACGAAAAACTCGGGGTGGGCGGCGTAGTAGGCCTGGATCTCGGCGGTGTTGTCGCGTGTGGTGGCGGAGGCGGCCTTGGCGGCGGGCGGGGTGCCGGGCGCGGCGGAGTCGGCTGAGTCGGGGTTTTTCGAGCCGGAGCACGCGGCGAGGCCGAGGGCGAGGGCGGCGAGGACGAGGGTGCGGAGCGGGCGGGTTTTCATTGGTATGTGGTAAAGGTGCGGGGATCGAAGGCTTCTCGGATGGCCTCGCCGACGAAGGTGACGAGGGTGAGCACGAGGGTCATGGCGGTGACGGCGGAGAGCACGATCCAGGGGGCGGTGGTGAGGTTTTGGGTGCCTTGGCGGAGGAGTTCGCCCCAGCTCGGCGTGGGCACGGGAAGCCCGAAGCCGAGAAAATCAAGCGCGGTGAGCGATCCGATGGCCCCGGCGACGGTGAAGGGGACGAAGGTCACGAGGGTGGCGGCGGTGTTGGGCAGGATGTGGCGCAGGATGATGCGGGCGTCGCTCGCGCCGAGCACCTGGGCGGAGGCCACGTAGTCGCGGGCCATTTCCTTGAGCGTGCCGGTACGCATGTAGTAGGTCATGCCCATCCATCCGAAGGCGATGTTGATGGCGACGAGCCAGCCGAGGGACGGGCGGACGAGGGAAGCGATGATGATGACGACGTAGAGGAATGGGACGTTGGACCAGATCTCGATCAGGCGTTGGAAAACGAGGTCGAAGGTGCCGCCGTAATAACCCATCGCGCAGCCGATGAGGATGCCGAGCAGGTAGCTGCCGAGCACGAACCAGAGGGAGAAAATGAGGGCCTGACGGAAGCCGTAAATTAGGCGTCCGAGGATGTCGCGGTTCTGGGTGTCGGTGCCGAGGAGGTGGCGTTGGGCGAGGTCGGGCGGGCGGGCGCGGAAGAACTGGCCGGGGTAGCAGTTTTCGGTGGGGTTGTAGGGGATGGCGGCGAGCAGGGCGAAATCACCCCGGGCCTGGGCGGCGGGGTCGGTGCGCAGGCGTTCGCGGAGCTGGCGGTAATCGGTCTCCCAGGGGTAGCCGAGGCCGAAGGTTTCGCCGGGGATGACGTCGCCGTAGGCAGGGAAAAACCAGCGTCCCTCGTGGCGGACGGCGAGGGCGCGGCTGTTGATAAACAGCTCGGCGAAGAGGGTGAAAACGATGAGGCCGGTCAGCAGCACGAAAGACCAAAACCCGCGCCGCAGGGCGCGGAAGCGGCGAAGTTTTTTAACCGTGATGGGGTTGAGGCGGACGGGCATGAGGCGGCGGAAGGGAGCTAGTAGAGCTAGTAAGCTGGTAGAGCGAGTAAGGGGGCGGGTTAGGGTGTGTCTTGGAAATAAACTCGTCGTGCGCCAGAGGAGAAACTCGCTCGGCCAAGGCGGCTGAGGCGGAGGTGGACCAGCGGTCCATGCCGCCGAGGGCAACGCTGGCCCAGCGGGTTTCTTCTCTGGTTTGCGCGCATGATGAGTTTATTTACCAGACACACCCTAGTTAAAGCGGATGCGGGGGTCGAGCCAGGCGACGAGCATGTCGGAGAGGATGTTGCCGATGAGCAGCAGGGCGGAGGAGATGAGCAGGATGCCCATGACGACCGGGTAATCGCGATCGACGAGGGATTTGAAGCCCAGCAGGCCCATGCCATCGATGTCGAAGACGACCTCGATGAGGAAGCTGCCGGTGAGCACGAGGCCGATGTTTTGCCCGAAGGTGGTGGCGATGGGGATGAGGGAATTGCGCAGAGCGTGGCGGAAGACGGCGGCGCGGAACGGCACGCCCTTGGCGACGGCGGTGCGCACGTAGTCGGCGGCGAGGTTGTCCATGAGATGGTTTTTCATCAGCATGGTGGTGAAGGCGAAGCTACCGACCATGTAGGCGACGAGCGGAAGGGCGGTGTGGCGAAACAAGTCCCAGGCCTGGGCGGCGAGGCCGAGTTCGGCGAAGTCGTCGCCCACGAAGCCGCCGAGCGGGAGCCAGCGGAGTTTTACCGCAAAGAGCAGGAGGAGCAGACTACCGAGGGCATAGCCGGGGACGGCGTAGCCGAAAAAGACGAGTATGGAGGTGGCGTTGTCGAGGCGCGAGCGGTGGCGGAGGGCTTTGACAATGCCGAGGGGCAGGCAAAGCGCGTAGGTGAGCACGGTGGTGACGAGACCAAAGTAAATCGAGATGGTGAGCTTGGAATTGATGACGGTGGCGACGGGCTGGTGGTAGATGTGAGAGTCGCCGAGGTCGCCGCGCACGACTTTGCCCATCCAGTCGGCGTAGGCGGCATACCAGGGTTTGTCGAAGCCGTAGAACCGTTTGAGCTGCTGGATTTGTTCCTCGGAGAGGGAAGTGTCTGAGCCGGCGGTGGGGCGGACGCCTTTGCCTATGTCGGCTTGGCGAGCCTCGGCGAGCGCGCGTTCGATGGGGCCGCCGGGGACGAGACGGGTGATGAAAAAGACGATCAGCGTTACCCCGAGGAGAGTCGGAGGGATTAAGAGGAAACGTCGGATAAAGTAGTCCCGCATGGGTGTGGGGATGAGCGTAGGGCGTAAGGGATTTCAGGCGAGCTTGCGAAGGGCGTTGCCGTGGGGACAGCGCGAAATGCGCCAAGTGCCCGCCGGATCGCCATGCGAGCGAACCTTCAAACAAAGTAACCCAATAGGTTACTTTGTCTTTGGGAGGCGGCGGGTGAGTGGGGGGGGACGGGGTGATTCGGTGGGTGGTGTAAGGTGGGACGTGGAGTGGGTGGGACGTGGGTGGGGGCTTGCGTTGGGATGGGGGAGAGCTACGCCCTCGTGTTCACATGATCGGGGTTTTTGATTCCGGGTTTGGCGGGTTGACCGTGCTGGCGGCGTTGCTGCGCACGTTGCCGCGTTATGATTACCTGTTTCTGGCCGACAGCGCCCGCGCACCCTACGGAGCGCGCAGCGCGGATGTGGTGAACGAGTTTACCCTCGAAGCGGTGGAGTGGCTGTTTGATCAGGGCTGCACGCTCGTGGTGCTTGCCTGTAACACGGCCTCGGCCCGGGCGCTGCGGAATATTCAACAACTCCACTTGCCCCAACATCGCCCGGATCGGCGGGTGTTGGGAGTGGTGCGGCCTTCGGTCGAGGCACTGGCGGGTTTGCCTCCCGGAGCGGTGGCCTTACCGGGCGAGACCGCGCCTTCGACGGCGGAAGGTTTTGTGGTGGTCTTAGGCACGGAGAGTACAATCGCCTCGGATTCCTACGGCATCGAGCTGCGCAAACTCGCGCCAGGGCTGACTCTGGTCCAGCAGGCGTGTCCGCTGTGGGCTCCGTTGGTCGAGGCGGGCGAGTTGGACGGGCCGGGCACGGAGTGGTTTTTGCGGCGCGCGTTGGAGCCGTTTTTGCCGCCGAATCGCGTGCCGCAGCGCATGCTGCTGGGGTGCACGCATTACCCGCTCTTGTTACCCGCGCTCAGGCGCATCGTGCCGCCGGAAGTGGAGTTGCTGGCGCAGGGCGAGATCGTGGCGGCGCGGCTGGCGGATTGGATGCTGCGCCACCCGGAGCAGGAGCAACTACTCACACGCGGCGGCGGGCGGCGGTTTGCGACGACCGACGATCCGGAGTGGTTCGCGGCGCGCGGGGAGCGATTGCTGGGCCAGCCGATTCGAGCGGAGCGGGTGCGCTTGAAATAGGCCTGCGCGGAATGGTCGCTCGACCTGGCGGCGGCGGGGCGCTTGGTTAGGCGCATGGACAACACGGGTTTAACAGATGCGACGACCACGCTGGGCGAAATCAAGGCGCGGGTGCTGGCCTTTGCCGACGAACGGGATTGGCAACAGTTTCACGCGCCGAAAAACCTGAGCATGGCGCTGGCGGCGGAGGCCGGGGAGCTGATGGAGCACTTTCTTTGGGACACCCCCGAGGCCTCGCGCACCAAGGTGACGGACGACGCGGTACGGCGGGCCAAGATCGAGGAGGAGCTGGCCGACGTGGTGATCTACGCGCTGGAATTCGCCAACATGACCGGCATCGACGTGGCGTCGGCGATTGAGCGCAAGATGGCTCAGAACGCCGCCAAATATCCGGTGGCCAAGGCCAAGGGACGGAGCGTTAAATACACCGAACTTTGAGGCATAATTCTAATTCGCTTTCAAATTGAGCTGAATTGGCCGGGGACGGCCAACTCTACACAACTAGTCCGATGTAGCGTTGGCCGTCCCCGGCCAATTCCGGCTATCGGCTCATCTTGATCGCGAATTGGAATTACACTGCGGGTGGTTGGTTGGACGGGGATTTCTTTTCCAGGCGGGCGAGCAGTTCGGCGACGATGGCGGAGAAATGACGGGCGGCCTCGCCATCGGGCTGGGCGGCGACGAGTGGGGTGCCGGCGTCGCCGGCGGCGCGTACTTCGGGGATGAGCGGCACCTGACCGAGCAGCACGGTGCCGAGGCTGTCGGCGGTGAGTTGTCCGCCGCCTTCGCCGAAGAGGGCGTGGCGCAGGCCGGCGGGGTCGGTGAACCAGCTCATGTTTTCCACTACGCCGATGAGGGGCACGTTGACCTTTTGGAACATGAGCCCGCCCTTGCGTGCGACTTGGGTGGCGGCGGGTTGAGGCGTAGTCACCAGCACCGCGCCATCGAGCGGCAGGGTTTGCACCAGACTGAGCTGGGCGTCGCCGGTCCCGGGCGGCAAATCGACCAGCAGGAGATCGAGGGGACCCCACTCCACGTTTTGCACGAACTG
>CANIWJ010000125.1 GCA_947471035.1 Verrucomicrobiota bacterium | reverse complement strand
TTCGGCGGCGGTGTTGGCGGAGATGGTGGGGGTGCCGGAGGGATCGAGCAGGCCGGGGATGTCGATTTTGAGCAGGTCGCCCGGGAAGCCGATTTGCTGCCACTGCACGTAGAGGTGGGCGCGCCAGGGGTTCCACATCGCCCACTTGAGCTGGGCGATGCCGCCCGCTTGGGTGTAGGTGATCGCGTGGTCGATGCTGGCGGCGATGTCGAGCGGGGCGTCTTGTATTTCCACCGCGATGCCGAGCATCGCGGGCCAGCGTCCGGTCTGGGCGGCGAGGGCGGCGACGTAAGTGGAGTATTCGGTGGCGTTGTCGGAAATCATCTGGCCGCAAAGCGCGTTTTGCTGGGTCGGGCGCAGGGCGAGGTAGCGCAAGAGGGCGCGGGTGAGGTGAGTGGCCTGCGGGTCGCAGGGGCGGCCGGGATAATTCGCGGCATCGTAGGGATCGGTGGCGGCGAAGTATTCTTGGAGGTGGGTGAAGCCGTCGCCGTCGGGGTCGAGGGCGGCATCGGCGGGGTCGCGGGGGTTGAGGCCGGGGAGTCCGTAGCGACCGAGGCGGCGGCCGTATTCCCAATCGTCGGGCAGGCGGTCGCCGTCGCTGTCGACGACGTCGCTGAAGGACAGGGTGGACTGGCTGTGATCGGAGGATTCCTCGCTGTTCCACAGGCCGTCGCCATCGTCATCGAGTTCCATTTGCAGGTCGTCGATCTGGTAACTGGGAAACCAGGTCGGGGGCGGGGTGGGCGAGCCGCCCTTGTGCAGCTGTTCGACCTCAAAATCGACGATGGCGGTGGAGAGTGAGGTGGTCCACGCGAGGGTGGCGGTGCCGGTGGCTTCGACCCAGACGCCGGGCTGGCGGATCACAACCTCGGCGAGGAGGAGGGGGATTTGCGCCACGCCATTATCCCGCCAGCGCAGGTAGCAGCGAAACGAGGCCTCGGCGGCGGAGGCGTCGAGCTTGACCCAGACGCGGGTGGTGTAGGTGCGGTTGTTTCCGGGGCCGGTCGGGGCGGGGCCGAGGGCAAACTTGAGCGCGGGCAGGTTAGCACTGGATTGCATGGGCCCATCGCGGCTGTCGTCGCGACCGGAGGTTTCGAGCACCCAGCTGCCGACGCCGCCCGGGCGAGTGCCGGCGACGCGGACGGGCGCAGGGCTGACACCGGACGTGAGCGTGTTATCGGCCACCCAATCGGTCGTGCCGAGGGCGGTCTCAAAGTTGGCATTGGCGACGGGGTTGGCGAAGGCGGGGGAACCGAAGATAAACGCGGCGAAGGCGCAGAGACGGATGAAGGTGTGAGCACAACGCTGCTGGGGTAGGCGGGGCGTTTCCATGCGGTGAGTATGCCATGCGGCGGGAAAGGGCACAATGCACCGATCGGGGTATTGGCGGAACGGGGGCGCTCGGGTAAGCTGGGCGGACATGAAACGTGTGCCGCATTTGCCGTGGATGGTGGGCTTGGTGGTGCTGGCTTTGGCGGCGGTGCCGGGCTGGGCGGCGTGGTCGGGCTACCGGGCGCAGGCGGAGCGGGCGCGGGGGCTGCTTTTTGACCGTAGTGCAGAAGTGGTGGCGGCGCAGTTGCGGCTGGGGACCTCGCGTTTGCTGACGTGGCAAAATACTCTGCGCATGCGTTTATCGAACCGGCCGGATGACCCGCAAAAAACCGTGATGGAGTTGTTTAACTCCACGGCGGCACTGGCCTTGCCGGAGCATTGCCGGGTGCTCGGCTACGCGGCGAAGGAAGGCGATCGGGTGGTGCTGCGTTGGCAACGGCGGGGTGGGGCGGGTGGGGAGGAGACGGAGGCGGGGGCGGCGAGGTTCGAATTGGGGGGCGATTTATTAGCCGATGGAAAATGGGGACCCTTGCTACGCGAAGCGATGGAGCGACCGGCCCGGCCCGTCTCGGTGCAATTCGGCGGGGATTTGCTCACGGCCTTGACGGTGGCGGAAAGTTCGCCGCGCAACCCGCGCGGTTGGCTGGTTGCGGTTTGGGATCTGGCGGCGCTGAGTGCCGACAAGCAGATGGGCAGCTTGGTGGCGGATGGGGTGTTGCGGGTGCAACCGGTGGACGGGTTGCAAGCGGTGGCGGAGCAGGCGGGCGCACGGATTTTCACCATCAGCGAAGGCGGGGCGAGTTGGCGGGTCGGGGTTGCGCCTGGGGCGGGATTCGCGGTCGTGTTCCCGGCAGTGTCGGCGCAGGCGATTGCGTGGTCGGCGGGAGCGTGTGCGATGTTGCTGGCTGGGTTGGCCGGGTTTGCGACGCATGCGGCGGGACTGCGTTCAACCCTGGCGGCGGAGCGAGAAGTGTTGGAGTTGAAAAATCATTTTCTGCATTCGGTTTCACACGAACTGCGCACGCCGCTGAGTGTGATTCTTTCGAGCACGGAGTTGCTGGAAACGTATGCGGAGCGTTTGCCGAGTGAGCGGCGCGCGGCGGTGCTGGGGCAAATCCGCGAGGCGAGTGGACAAATGGAGGCGATGATCGCACAGGTCTTGTTGCTGGGGCGCATGGAGGCGAGGCGGCTGCCGGTCGCGCCGAAGGAGATCGAACTGTGCGCCTGGATGCGCGGGCTGGCGCGGGAGATCACAACGGCGCAGCAAGGGCGTTGTGCGATCGAGGTAAAGGCACCGGACCGGTGGGTGGTTATGCTGGATCCGGATTTGTTGCACGCGGTGTTGGGCAACCTGCTGGGGAACGCGGTGAAGTTTTCCCCGGCGGAGCGGCCGGTGATTTTCACTCTAGAAAGTGGAGACGGCGACCGGCGGCTACGCTTCACGGTGCAGGACGAGGGGCCGGGCATCGCCGAGGCGGAGCTCGGGCGGGTGAGGGAGCCGTTTTTTCGGGCGGAGGCGAGCAGTGGGGTGCCGGGCACAGGCTTGGGCCTGGCGATTGCGGACAAGGCGGCGCGCTTGTTGGGAGGCGAATTGGTTTTGGCGAGTGACGCGCGGGGCACGCAAGCTACGCTACTTTTACCCCCATGCCCACCATCTTGATCATCGAAGACCACGCGGCGCTGCGGGAAAACTTGACGGATTTACTGACCCTGGAGGGGCACCGGGTTTTGAGCGCGGCGGACGGAATCGCAGGGTTAGAACTGGCGCGGCAAAAACGGCCCGACTTGGTGCTGTGCGACATCATGCTGCCGGGACTGGATGGTTGGGGTATTTTAGCGGCGCTGCGGGCCGAACCGGCGACGGCGGCGCTACCCTTTGTTTTTCTCACCGCCAAAGGCGATGCGGCGGATGTGCGGGCGGGCATGCGGCAAGGGGCGGATGATTATTTGGCCAAGCCGTTTACGCGGGTTGATCTGCTCGATGCGATCCGCACCCGCTTGCAACGGGCGGCGCAGCAGCGGGTGTTTGCGCCGGATTTTGCGAATAGTGCGCCGCTGGAAAGACTGGGTTTGAGCCCGCGCGAGGCGGAGGTGTTGCTCTGGATGGCGCAGGGAAAGGCGAACCCGGAAATCGCGCAGATCGTCGGCTGCTCGGCCGCCACGGTCAAAAAACATGCGCTGCATATTTTTGAAAAAATGGGCGTGGAAGGCAGGGCCGGGGCCATGTTGCGCGCCTTGGAAATCTTGAGCGCGGGGTCGGAGTAGCGAGCGGGCTCGGAGCACACTCGGGTAAGTATTGGCCGGTTCTCAGTCTCGAATGGAACGTTTGCGTGACGGCGAGGATCTATGCACGTTGACCATTCGACTATGAAAACCCTTCACGTATTTTTGTGCGCGTTAGTGTTGTCCAGCGGAGCCTGCGCTTCGCGGCCCATACATTCGGCGGGCGCGCAGGTGAGTGCTCCGGTGTCGGCGAAGACACCGGTTTTGAAGAGCCTCGCCGGGACGAGCTGGACGGTGGTGGAGCTGGCCGGAGCGGTGGTAAACTCCACCGAAGGTTGGCCAGCGCCCAGTGTGGAATTTGATGTGAACGGTCAGGGTGCCACCGGACATGGTGGGGTAAACCGGTTTGGTGGACGTTACTCGGAGTCCGGGGCTGCGCTCAGTTTCGGACCCTTGGCGATGACGCGCCGGATCGGACCGGCGGCTCAGATGCAGTTGGAGACTACATACACGCAAGTGCTCTCGCGGGTGGTCGGCTGGCGGCAGCAAGGCGCGCAGGTCATTTTAAACGGACCGAGCGGCGAGCGCGCGGCGGTTCTGGAACGCGCGCAGGTGACGGTTTCCAAATAAACGGCGATACGGTTTTTAGCGTTCGAGCCGGCGCGCCTCGGCGGCGAAGCGCGCGAGACCGGTGGCGGCATCGGCGTCGCGGTAGAGCCGCAAGGGGTAATCCGAGCCGAAGAGGACTTGCTCGGCACGCACGCTGTGGTCGCGCATTGCCCAGGCGGCTTCTCCGTAGATTAGCGGCGCCGCCGCCGTATCCACGCGCACGTTGGGCAAGGCTCGCACGTCATAGCCACCGGCCCAGTGGGCGAGAATGAAACGCACCTCGGGCCAGGTTCGGAAGAGCGCGAAAAAGTTCTCCGCCGGAGTCTCGATTTTACCCGGGTAAAATCGGCCGCGCGGGTCGGTCACGTGGAGGTTGACCGGCCAGGACCATGCTTTGGCCAAGGCGAGCGCGGCGTGCATGCCGGGCCCGTCGCACGGCGCGCCTACGCTGTGGGGCGAGAGCTCGCCGAGGCCGCTGAGGCCTTCGTCGCGGGCGCGGTTGAGTTCTTGTGCGATGGACTCGGGCGATGCGGCGGGTTGCAGGGTGGCGTAGGCGCTCAAACGGTCGGGGTGGGCGCGCACCCAGGCGGCCATGGCGCGATTATGCCAGGCGCAGGTGTCCGCGTTTTCCCAATACCAACCGAGGAGGACGGCGCGTTCTAGGTCGGCGGCGTCCATGGCGTGGAGCAGTTGCTCGACAGCGGGAAAATCCTGCACGGGCGTGCCGTTAGCGCGGCGGCGCAGGGAAAGTTTGGCCCAATGGGGTTCGGCATGCACGGCCGCCCAGGCCGCAGGGTCGCGGCTTAGCTCGGCCGGATAGAGGTGCACATGGTGGTCGATCCGGGGCATGGGCGGAGACGCGGGGAGTGCGGGAGGCGAACTACCTTACCTGGAAATTTATACGGTGTAGTCGCGACGAAGGTTGCTCGGCAGCAGGCTGAGCTCTTCGCGGTATTTGGCGACGGTGCGGCGGGCGATTTTGATGCCCTTTTCCTTCAACTTTACCACCAATTCCTGGTCGCTCAGCGGGCGGGCTTTGTCTTCGAGCGTGACGAGTTCGTTGATCATTTCTTTCACGCTCTTGTTGGAAACGGATTCGCCGGTGGAGTTTTCGTAGCCGGGGGTGAAGAAGAACTTCATGTCAAATACGCCGTGCGGGGTGCGGATGTATTTGTTGGCAATGGCGCGGCTGACGGTGGTCTCGTGCACGCCGACGACGTCGGCGATTTGAGTCATGGTAAGCGGGCGGAGTTTGTGCACGCCGTCCTCGAAGAAGTCGCGCTGAACCTTGATGATCTCGCGGGTGATGCGCTCGATGGTCTGCTGGCGCTGCTCGATCGAGTTGATGATAAACTTGCCCGAGCGCATGCGCTCGCGGAGGTAGTCGCGCTCCTGTTTGGTGAGGGAACCGCGGGCAATCATCTCCTTGTAAGTATTGGAGATGCGTAGGCGTGGAATGTAGTCGTTATTGAGTATGATTTTCCACTCGTCGCCGTCTTTTTCCACTGCGACGTCGGGCACAACGACGCGGTTGTTGTCGTCGGCAAACTTGCGGCCGGGGGCGGGGTCGAGGCGGCCGATTTCTTCGATAGCTTCCTGAACGTCATCCACGTGCACGCCAGTTTTTCGGGCGATTTCGGGGATGCGGCGGCGGGTCAACAGGGTGAAGTGATCGCGCACGATACGGGCGGCGAGGCTGTCGCCACGGCCCTTGGCGCGGAGTTGCAGGAGGAGGCAGTCGCCGAGGTCGATCGCGCCAATGCCGGCGGGTTCAAAGGTTTTAAGCAGGCGGGCGGCCTCTTGGGTGGTGGCGAGGGGTAGTCCGGCTTGGAGCGCGGCTTCAGAGGGCGTCTGGGTGAGGAAGCCGCGTTCGTCGAGACCGCCGATGAGGTGACGGAGGGCGGCCTGGGATTCGTCGGAAATATCGAGCATCTCGGCCTGACGGACGAGGTGTTCTTGCAGTGAAGTCTCGGAGACGAGGGAGTCGAAAAAGTGTTGGCGGCGTTCGGCGTCCTCCGAGGTGTAGGGCTGCGCGCCGGCGTTTTCGGAGAGGTAGTCTTTCCAGTCGTCGCCGAGCTTGTTGAGCACATCGAACTCCTTGGAGAAATCCATGCTCTCGGGGCTGTCGCTCGGCGCGTCGGCGGCGGGGGGAGGGGACGCGTCGGAACTTTCATCGCCTTCGCCGCCGGGATGTTCGGATGCTACTTCGGAGGATGCCTCAAGGCTGTCTGCGTCGCTGGAAACGTCTTCGAGGGTAGGGTTGCTCTCCAATTCGGACTGGATGACGGAGCGCAGGTCGAGGGCGGCGACTTGGAGGATTTTCAAGGACTGCCGCAGTTGGGGCGCGAGAACCAGGGATTGGTTCTGACGTTGACGGAGGTCTTGGTTAAATCCGGCGCACATGTGTGAGGTGTAGCGGAGAGCAGGAAGCGTTGGGCGAGGTCAGCCTGGGCAGGCTGAGGGTTGCCTTAGGCGCCCATGATTTCACGAAGGTAGGCACCCAGCTTTTCGTTGGTCGGCCCGTAGCCGTCGCCGTAAAGATACATTTCCAAGGCGGTCAGCATCTCGGTGGCCGTTTGGTAACGTTGCTCGCGATCGCGGGTGAGTGCTTTTTGGATGATGAGTTCGAGCTTCGGGGGAATATCCGCACGGAGAGAGGCGAACAGCGGGATTGGCATTTCCAAGATATTGCGGCGCGATTCCAAGCGGTCGGAATTGCGAAAAACATTATGCCCGAGAAGTAGTTCGGTGAGCACGATGCCGAGCGGGAAAATGTCCGCGCGGGCGTCGGTCACGGCGTAGCTGGCCTGTTCGGGGGAGAGGTATTCGTCTTTGCCGGCGATCACCTGGCCTTCCTCGTTGTACATCAGGTCGAGAGCCTTCGCGATGCCGAAGTCGGTGAGCTTCACGTCGCCTTCGTGGGCGATCATGATGTTTTTTGGGCCGATGTCGCGGTGGACGATGCCGAGGAGGCGGCCGTCGCGGTCGCGCTTGTTGTGCGCGTAAGAGAGGCCTCGGGCGATGCGCGAAACGATAAAGGCGGCCAGATCGACGGGGATGGTGCGACCCAGGGCGGTGTGGCGTTCGAGAAATTGTTCTAGGTTAACGCCGTTTACATACTCCATGACCATGAAGTATTGGCCGCCGATCATGCCTAGGTGGTAGGTCTGAACGATATTGGTGTGAACGAGGTCGGCCACGAGGCGGGCTTCGCCGATAAAGTTGTTCTGAAACTCCGGAATAGTGGAGTATTCCTCGCGAATAAGTTTCACCGCGACGGTCTTTTTGAATTGGCCCGCGCCACGTTGGCACGCTTCGTAAACCATGCCCATGCCGCCATCGGCGAGCTTGCGGACCATCTCGTAGTGAATTTCGTTAAAGATATGTTTAAGAGGTGCGGCCACACGGGAGGACTAGGGCATGAGTGGCATTGCTGGCAAGGCGGGAAATTAACCTAGCACGGAAACTGCTATAGTGGGTGCATGCAGCGTGAAATTGCTTACGCTTGTTACGGGGGCAGGGTTGACATGCCGGGAGTGCTGAGAAATTTGCAGGGATGATTACGCTCACCCCTCGCGCTGCGGCCCAAATCCGGGCGATGCAAAAAGAACAAGTCGCTGAAGATCGGTTTTTACGGGTATTGGTGGAGTCTGGCGGATGCTCGGGTTTTCAGTACGGGATGTCGTTCGAGGCCCCGAAGCCGGATGATGAGCGTTATGAAAGCGAGGGAGTGGCCATGGTGGTGGACCCGGGAAGTGCGGCGTATCTCAGCGGCACGCGTATCGATTTTGACGACGGCTTGCAGGGCAAGGGCTTCGAAATCCAAAACCCCAACGCCCAAAGCACGTGCGGCTGCGGCAAGTCGTTTAGTTAAAAATTAAAGCAGCAGATGATGAACCGCTAAATGACGCTAAACCTCGCTAAATCAGAAAACAGGAAATGCTAAGAGGAAGTTTTTTTCTTATTTTTCGGGGGCTTGATTTAGCGGTCTTAAGAGAAATTTAGTGGTTACCACTCAAAGTATTATCAGGGCGGTTCAACGGCAGGATTCGGTTAAATTCACGCGTTCAAGCTACTCCAACGTGGAGAGCAACGATACCCAAGGTCAGGCGGGTAACCCTGACTTCGCTAAAACCTGCGCGAAGCAACTCCTCGCTCATGGCTTCGTGGCCGGGATAGGCGGCGATGGTGGCGTTTAAATAGGCGTAGGCGTCACGGTCTCCCGTTACCCAGCCTGCCACGGTCGGGAGAATGCGACGGGTGTAAAAGTAGTAAATCGGCGCAAACCATGGCTGGGGTTGGGAAAACTCCAAAACATGGACACGTCCGCCCGGGGTGAGGACACGGCGCATTTCACGCAGGGCACGGTCGCGGTCTGCCATGTTGCGTAAACCAAAGGAAATCGTAACCGCATCGAAACTCGCGTCGGAGCAGGGCAAATTCAGGCCGTC
>CANIWJ010000124.1 GCA_947471035.1 Verrucomicrobiota bacterium | reverse complement strand
TCCACCCCGCCCCCGCCCGCCCCCGCCGCATCCCCACACTTGGCGACTACGACATCCACCTCTCTCCCTGCGGCACTTTCTCCAGCATCCGCCAGCTCAGTTCGGGCGAAGTCATGCACTCCGTCTCCGCGCCCGAGGAAGAAGCCAAACGCCTCTACATAACCCAGTCCCGCCTCGCCCAACGCCTGCTCCGCCGCCACCCCGAAGACCTCGAACCCCTCGTCATCTGGGACGTAGGCCTAGGCGCCGCCTCGAACGCCATGGCCGCCCTGCGTTGCGCCGAGGAACAACTCGCCTCCCACGGCCCGGCCGCCCTCCGCCCCCTGCACATCGTAAGTTTTGAGTGCGACCTCGATCCGCTCAAACTCGCCGCCCGCCACGCCCAGTTTTTTCCCCACCTCCGCCACCCCGCGCCCCACGCCCTGCTGCGCGACGGCCACTGGAGCGACCCCACCGGAAATATCCGCTGGACCCTCCACCACGGCGATTTCCTCACCCTGTTTGAAGCTACGCCAGCCCCCGACCTCGTTTTCTACGACCCCTTTTCCGCCAAAACCGACACCGGCCTCTGGACCTCCGACGTCTTTGCCCGCATCCGCCGCCATTGCGCCACCCGCCCTGCCGAGCTCTACACCTACTCCGCCGCCACCGCCGTGCGCGTGGCCCTGCTGCGCGCCGGGTTTTACGTCGCCGAAGGCGTGGGCACCGGCCCCAAGGCCAGCACCACCGTGGCCTTCACCCACCCCGCCCCACCCGACCACCCAGCCCGCCTGCTCGGCCCCGACTGGCTCGGCCGCTGGAGCCGCAGCCACGCCAAATACCCCGCCGGCCTAGCCGAGACCAACCGCCCCGCCTTCGATCTGCTGATCACCCAGCACCCGCAATTCTCCGCTCCTCGCGCCCCCTGATCCGTCCCCGTCACTCCGCCCGCACCCAAGCTTCCCCAACGCCCACCGCGCGCAACTCCGCCAATTCCGCCGCCACGTCGCCACGTCGCAAATACGCCATCAGCTCCCGCGACGCCGCTTCGCCCAAGCCCGTGTTCCGTCGCCACCAGTCCACGTCGGATCCTTCCAACTCAGTTAATCCTCCCGACGCCGCCGCCAGCCATTTCGCCGCCGCACGACCCAAGCCCGGCCAGCCCAGCCCGTAAAGTAAACGCGCGCCGTCCTTCCGCGCCGTTTCGCGACTGGCCTCTATCGCCACCCGTAACTTTTCCGCCTTGCGCCGCCCCACCCCGGGCAACTCCGCCCACTTCGCCGTCTCTGCCCGGTAAAAATCCGCCGGACTGCGCAACCAGCCCCGCCCGACCGCCGCCTCCACCGCCGCCGGCCCCAAGCCCGAAATCGCCAGCGCCTCCGGTCCCGCGAAATGCACCAGCCGCCGCACCACCTGCGCCGCGCAGTCCCGATTCTCGCAAACCAAGGCCGCCCCGCCCTCCCGCCGCACGAGCACCGTCTCGCACGCCGGACACCGCTCCGGCACAGCATAGGGCGCGACTTCGCCCGTCCTTTTCGCCGTATCCACGCCCGCGATCACTGGGATGATTTCCCCGGCTTTCTCCACCCACACCCAGTCGCCCGGCCGCAAATCCCGCCGCGCCAGTTCCTCCGCGTTGTGCAGACTCGCCCGCGCTACAGTGGTCCCGGCCAACTCCACCGGTTCCAGCTCCGCCACCGGCGTTAAAACTCCCATGCGACCCACTTGCCAAGTGATGCCTCGCAGTCTCGTCGCCACCCGCTCCGGCGTAAACTTTCTCGCCACTGCCCAGCGCGGTGCGCCTGATCCCAGGCCCAAAATCTCCTGCTCCGCCACCCGCTCGACCTTGATCACCACCCCATCCACCGGCACGCCCTGCGCCGCTCCGTATTTCCTCACCTCCACCACCGCCGCGCCCAAGGCTGCCGAGCCCGCCACCACTCGATCCACTCCCGGCACCGGCAACCCCCACCGCACCAGACTCGCCCGAAATTCTCCCAAGGTCTTGGACCGAACCGTCGCCGGCACCCACGCGCCCCACCCATAACAAACCAACTCCAAACGCCGCACTTCCCCCGCTGCGTTTTGCTCGCCGACCTGCGCCCGCAAGGCCCCTGCCGCTACATTGCGTGGATGGCCCGGCACTTCCTCTCCTGCCGCCGCCCGCGCCGCGCTCAGGCGCGCATACTCCGCCAACGACATAAAAATCTCCCCGCGCACCTCGATCCGCTCGAGCGCCGCCGACTCAGCCCCGCCCGCGCCCAGTTGCTCCACCCAACCGTGCACCAAGCGCTTCACATTAAGCGTCACGTCGTCTCCCTCCACGCCATCCCCGCGCGTCACTGCTCGCACCAAACGCCCGCGCTCATAGGTGAGACTCACCGCCAGGCCATCATACTTCGGCTCCACCCGAAACCGCACTTCGCCCGCCGCGTCCGCCCCGAGCTTGGCCGACACCCGCGCCGCAAACGCCATCACCTCTTCATCCGAATACGCCTTGGCCAAACTCAACATCGGCTCGCCATGTCGATACGTCGCCAGACTCCCCGTCCGGTCGTCGCCCACCCGCTCTACGCCCGCTTCGCCAGCGCCTTCGTCCACCTTCACCGCCAACTCACGCAGGCGCATTTTTAACCGGTCGTACTCCGCATCAGTGATCACCGGCGCAGCCTTACGGAAATACAGTTCATCATGCCGCGCGATCTCCCGCCGCAGCTCCATTAATTGCTCCCGCTCCGCCTGCGTAGGCGTCGCCGCCTGTGTCACCCAGCCCAAGCCAAGCGCCAACCCAATAACCAACCAGCCCAGCCAAAGCCCACGCGCGCCAGAATACGGTTTCATGCTGTAATCCACCCCAGCAGCATTCATTCCGTTTCTCCGCCCAACCCGTGTGTTAGGAATTCGTTTCCAAATCCTCCGCACTCCGCCCACCACTGCCTTCACCGCATGTCCGACGCCTCCGCCGAGATCTATCAAGCCGTGATCGACGACCACCGTCGCCGTCCCCGTAATCGCGGCCCCCTGCCCTCCGCCCACCGCGTCGCCCGCCGCGAAAACCCCGCCTGCGGCGATCTTTGTACGCTCCACCTTCAACTCGACCCCGCCCCCGTTTCTCCCGCCGACGTCATCGCCGTCGACACCCGCATCGTCGCCGTCACCTTTACCGGTGCCGGTTGCGCCCTTTCCCAGGCTTCCGCCTCGCTCGCCACCACCGCCCTCACCGGCCGCACCGCCGCCGAAGCCCGCCAACTCGCCGCCACCGTCGAAACCCTCCTGCGCACCGGCCTCCCCTCCCCCGCCTCCTCGCTCCCCGCTCCATCCGACCTCGCCGCCCTCGCCGCCGCCCACGCCTTCCCAGCCCGCCACGCCTGCGCCCTGCTCGTCTGGCAAGCCGCCCTCGCCGCCCTCGCCGCCAGCGAGTAAACGCTCCGCTCTTCCCAACTTCCCGCTCTTCGCTACCTGCTCCTGCCTGCCTTCCCGCTTTTTCCCTTTCATGAAAACTTTCGACCTCATCGTCCTCGGCGGCGGCTCCGCCGGTTTCAACGCCGCCCGCGTCGCCGCCGACCTCGGCAAATCCGTCGCCATCGTGGACGGCGCGCCCCAGCTCGGCGGTCTCTGTATCCTCAAAGGCTGCATGCCCTCCAAAACCCTCCTGCACGCCACCGACCTCCTCCACCACGCGCAAAACTCCCGCCGCTTCGGCCTGCGCATTCCCACCGCGCGCATGGATATGAAGGCCCTCCACGCCTGGAAAAAACACGTCATCACCGACTTCGCCTCCTACCGCGACCAAGCCGTATCCAACCCCAAACGCTTCACCCTTTTCCGCAGCCACGCCCGTTTCCTTGATCCGCACACCATCGCCCTCGCCGACGGTCGAACCCTCACCGGCCACCACTTCATCATCGCCACCGGCTCGCGAGTGAGCGTTCCCGCCGCCGTCCCCGGACTCGCCTCCACTCCGCACTGGACCAGCGACGACGTGCTCGACCTCGATTTCATCCCCAAATCCGTGATCGTGCTCGGCGGCGGCATCGTCGCCTGCGAACTCGCCCAATTCCTCGCCCGCCTCGGCACCAAGGTCACCCTAATCCAGCGCTCCAAAAACATCCTCCGCGACCACTCCCCCGCCGCCACCGAGGTCGTGCAGCAAGCCTTCCGCGACGAAGGCATCGACCTTCATACCAACACCCAGATCACCGCCATCACCCCCACCCCCAAAGGCGTTACGGTCAAATTCCTCTCCGGCGGCCGCCCCACCGTGCGCCGCGCCGCCCACCTCTTCAACGCCCTCGGCCGCGAACCCAACACCGCCGGTCTCGATCTCCCCGCCGCCGGCGTCCGCCTCACTCCCGCCGGCCGGGTCAAAACCAACCGCTGGCAGCAAACCACCGCTCCCCACATCTACGCCGGCGGCGATGTCTGCGGCCCGCACGACATCGTACACCTCGCCGTCGCCCAAGGCGAACTCGCCGCCCGCCACGCCTTCGGTGTCCCCCCCAATACCTTACGCCCCGTCTCCTCCATTCCCCTGCTCAACGTCGTCTTCACCGATCCGCCACTCGCTACCATCGGCCAGCTCGAATCCGAACTCGTGGACAAAAAAATCCCCCACCTCGTCGCCAGCTACCCCTTCGACGACCACGGCAAATCCATCCTCATGGGCCAGACCCGCGGCTACGTTAAAGTCATCGCCGAGCCCAAACGCGGCCGCCTGCTCGGCGCGGAAATCGTCGGCCCCCAAGCCGGCGAACTCATCCACATCTTCACCGGCCCGATTCAGCTCCGCGCCACCGTCCGCGATCTCCTCCGCGCCCCCTGGTATCACCCTACCCTGGCCGAGATCCTCACCTACCCCTTGGAGGAAATCGCCGAAAAACTCCCATAATACCAACAGCCCGTAATAATCGGACTTTAGGAACCGGATTTTTTAACCACAGATTACACAGATAAATACCGGATAAAAGCCCCGGCTTCTCGACTCTGCTGCCTTATATCCGGTTCGTATCTGTGTAATCTGTGGTTAAATTCTGAATATTTGGGGCTGATGGCATCACACCATTTGCTACGCGCCCCAAAGCGACGAATCGGGGGCTCAAGTCGGACGTGCCAGACTACCCGGGCTGCAATCCTGCTTTCCGTGAGACGCGTCCTATGTGATCAAAACAGCTCGCCTTGCCCGTCCGGACCAACCGGCGGCACGGCAAGCGCTCCGGCATCTCCACGCGCCGCCGCCGTGCCGATGAAGGCTCCATAACGTTCCAGCCAGTCGTCCAGTTTTTCTAAATACGTCTTTGCATCGTAGGCGGTTTCCGGATGCGCCGCATCCCACTCCGCGATCGGACGCGCCCGCTGCCAGTCGCTCGCCTGCCCCTTGGCTTTCGGCACCAAATAGTAGGTGATACGCTCGCCCATGCGCGGCCGGGGCGTCATCCGCAGGGCCGCCTCCGCCGAGGCGCGGCGAGGTTTCCCGCCCTCCGCGATCATGCGCTCGTAGGCATCCGAATTCGTGCTTAACACCTCCGACTTCGCCAGGTCCCGCACCGGAGCCTCCCGGGCAGTGATGGCGCGGCGCAGCTCAGCCAGCCGCACCCTCGGGGACTCCGCCTCCAGCCCAAGCAGATGGCGGATGAGTTGCCGCGTCAGCCCCTTCAAAAACGGCTCGATCCCGCGCGAACGCAGCGCGCTGCCCTTCAGGATCACCCGATCGCCCTCGCGCAGCGCATAGTTCTTGGCCTTGTAGCACCACATCGCGTCGTAGCAGCCGTCGTATTCCAACTCGATACCCGCCGGAAGCAGCACCGCCACTTTGGCCAGCAAGGCCTCCGGTCGTTCAAAATACGCCTCGGATGACAGATAAATTCCGTCCGTATCCGCCTCCAAAATCAATGCCCCCTCCGCCGCGAAGCCATCGATCAAACGCTGTAGCAACTCGCGCCCGCGCCGTGTCACCTCCGCCGCCAGTTCCCCATCACCGAAGCGCGCCCCGGAGAAGCCGAGATACCCGTAAAACGAGTTGATCAATATCTTGAAACTCGCCTGCCGCGCCTGCGCCTCCGCCCGCTCCTCTGCCGTCGCACCCGTCTTGGCGATTTGTTTATACTTTAACCGATAAGTCCGCAGCCGCCGCAGCAGTGGGATAAAGACCCCCAGCGCGTCGTTTTTCGGATTTCGTTCCAGCAGCAGCAACAAGCTCGGATAAAGCGAGGCCACGTCGAAGTGCAGCACGTGCTTGAAGACGCCTTCCTGAAAGCTCCGGGTGTAGCCGCCTTCAAACGCCGCCACTTCCGGCGGCACCGGACAGGCCTGCCGCGCATGGTAATACTCCTCCTGAAAGAGCAGATCTATTTTGCCTGAAGACCCGCGCAGCGCCGCCTCTTGCAGCAGGATCGGGAAGGTTTTCACCTGCTCGAAATAGGTCGGCAACAACACGTCCGCCACGCCCTGCGTCTCGCGTAAATCATCGCCCAGATAAGCCATGAAGGTCTCGCGGTTCTGACGATACGCCGCCGCGATTTTGTCTCCGGCCAGATATGTGCGTTCGTCGTCGTCGGTCGTCACCCCGAAATACACCGCCACTTCCTTCAACCCATAACCCTGAAGCTCTCGCGCCGTGATGTCGTGCAATTGAACCAGTAAATAGGTGTCGATCACCGTCCGCCCCGGCAGATCACAACGGGGAAAGTCCACCCAACGCTCCGCCACCTTCAGCCGGCTGGTGCGAAACTTCGCCTTTTGACCGAAGCGCCCCCAAGCCAGGGGCACCTTGTGACGCTTCGCCCGTTGCCGCAGGTAATCGAGGTCGAACTTGAAGATGTTGTGCCCCTCGATCGTGTCCGGATCCAACTCGGCCAGCACGGCGTTAAACTCGGTCAACAGCGTCTTCTCCGCCGCGTCCGTTTCCTCGGCCAGAACTAGAAACCTGTTCACCCCGCCGCAACGCAGCCCGATGGCCAGCACGCGGTCGCCAGGTTTCTCCGCGTCGCTAAACGCGCCATAGTCCGACGCCGTCTCGATGTCGAGCTGACACCGCCGCAACCTCGCGAAAGGCAACCCGTCGTAAAGTCGCGCGCGGGTTTGCAACAACCACTGGCTCTCCAAGGGCCGGATAACGTCGATGCCTCGCGCCCCCACCGCCTTGGCCGAAGCGTGCCAAGCCTCAAACTGGGCCAGCGTTTCAGCGTGAACCAGTTCGGTAAAAAAACCTTCGCCGCGCAGCGGCTCGATCGTCACGCCCTCGCTCGGCGGAAAGGCCCCCGCCGCCTGCCAGGCAAAGGGCCGAAGGGTATCCACCCGCGTTTCCCGCGCCACGCCCTCGCCTGCATCGCGCGCGGTGAAAACCCGTCCGTCATCGTCCACCCAGAGCCCGCAAAGCGCGCCAGACATGGGAAAGGAGTTAACCCGCATTGCGCGGGTTGATTCCGTAGACGGCGTAAAGCGCGAGGAAAATCAACGCGAGCGCGATAGCCATCAACACGGGCGCAGCCGCACGGCGACGATAGCCGATGCCGGCAAGTGCGGAGACGCCCAGCCATGCAAAGAGTTTTAGCCAAACCCATACGGGCCAAGTGCCCTGCCCAACCCCGAGAACCTTGGTAATGAGGCCGAACCCACTGATGAACATTAGCAAAGAAGCGATACCAGTGACGATCAGCACCTTTTTACGAGTTTCGGCTGGCGCGGCAAATGCGTAGAATGTGTAGCCCGTGAGAACGAGCAGCGAGAACACATGCAGGGTGTGGTAGAAGGATAGGCTCATAGTCGTGTAGGGAAATAGAGCGCTTACCAAAGCCAGCCCTGCCCCTGACGCCAGTGCTATTTCCCGCATTTAAGTTACCATCACCATGAGGATAAAAAATTAGTGACACCCCGCCTGTGCCGTATGCCCAAAGGCCTCTAACCTTTTTAAGTTAAGGTGGGAACCGCCGTGCGATGGTTAGCTGTCCGATTTACGGCCTAGCTGAGTTCGCCCGGGGATATGGCTCCCGGATTGTTTCAAAGGCAAAGAGCGTGTGAAGGGCACCTCGAACACTGCAGGGTGTCGCCGCGAACCGTAGGTCCCGACCCGCCTCCGTCAACCGCCTTCCCCCATCATTTTCAGGTGACGGCCGATTTCACGCTTCCGGCCACGCCCGCCGCCGCCCTTGCTCACCCCATGCGCCTCCTGGTTTCCAACGACGACGGCATCCTCTCCCCCCTGCTCCACGCCCTTGTGGCCGCGCTACGCACCGCCGGACACGAACTCTACGTCGTCGCCCCGCTCCAAGAACAAAGCTGGACCGGCGCCAGCAAATGCCGCCACCGCCCCGTCGCCTCCGCCGTCTGCGACCACGGCCTCGGCGTGCCCACCTGGACGGTGGACGGCACGCCGTCCGACTGCGTCAACATCGCCCTCGCCCACCTTCTGACCGGCGGCCCCGCCGCGTTCGACGGCGTCGTCACCGGCATCAACCTCGGACTCAACACCACCCTGGGCTTTATTAACGCCAGCGGCACCATCGCCGCCGCCTGGGAAGGCGCGCTGCACGGCCTGCCCGCCATCGCCTGCTCACAGGATTTGACCTACGAAGACTGGCACCAGCTCACCGAGACAAAATCCTTCGCCGGGCTCGAAACCGCGCGCATGGCGGTAGAAAACTCCGCCGCCCACGCCGCCCGTATGGCGGGTGAACTCCTACCCGCCACCGGCCGGGGTAAATTCATCGTGCACAACTTGAATTTTCCCCGGCCCTGCACGCCTGCGACCCGGGTGGTGCGCACCGTGCCTGCCCGCGTAATGGTGCCCGGCCTCTTTAGCCCGGCGGCCGACGACGGCACCCACCGCTTCGTCTTCGCCGAGCCCAACGACTGCTCGCCGCCCGAACTGGTGACCGACCT
>CANIWJ010000123.1 GCA_947471035.1 Verrucomicrobiota bacterium | reverse complement strand
GTCTGGAAGAGATTCGCACCAAGGAAGTCGAAGCCTCGAAAAAGGGGTCTTAAATAGTCTTATTTATGGCAAAGATTTTCATGGTTTAAAGGCGTCCATTATTGCGAAGCAGGCTACGTTAGCCTTCCTGTTTCAATATACGAATACTTTGGATCGCGAAACAGTTGGGGCTGACTTTTTCAAAAAATTCATCAGCCACAGGTTTCGCTGGAATACAAATGAACCGCTCTGTCGCTCAACGTCTCTGGCTTTATGGTTTATTGCTTTTGCTGCCGGCGGTGGCGATCGGTGGCCTTGCGTTGGGTTTGCTGGCGCGGGAACGAGAGCGACTGGCCGGGCTCGAGGCGACGGCGCTGGGGGCGCAACGTACGGCGGTGGAAGAGCGGGCGCGTTTGATTGCGGAGAATATCGAACTGCTCGTCGGCGACGTGCAGTTCGCACTCATGACCACGTTGCAGGAGGCTCCGACGGCTGAGCCAAGGGCGTTTCTTAATGAGTGGCAGGCGAACAATCCGCTCGTGCGCCAGGTGTTTCGCGCGACATCGGATGGAAGGCTGATTTGGGGCGATTTCCCCGAGCCTTTGCGGGCGTGGCTCGCGTTGGGGCCGCCTTGGGCCGATGGCGCTCCCGGCGACGAAGCGCGGGCGGCGATGCGGGCGGCCGAGGAAAAGTCGAGCACAACGTTGGTGCAGAAAGAGGGGGCAGAAATGGAAAAGAATAAACTACCGCAGCTGCCGAGTGACGCTGATGTGCGCCGCGATATTTCGAGTAACATCTTACAATATCGGCGAGCACGGCAGGAAATCCAGCAGGTCGCGAAGTTGAAGAACTCGGCTGATGTTTTGAACCAGTCGGTTGACGAAGTCTTGGCGGCAAAACGAACCCAAGTCTATGTGGTTAAAGATAACAGTTCCGCTGCGTCGATTCCGCGCGCAAAAGGTACACGGGAGTTGACCGCTGAACCTATGGTGGTGTCCACGCCCGCGGCATCTGCGTTATCAGTTGAGGCAGGGCCTGCAGCTCCGGCTAAGGCAACGGGCGATACATTCGAGGTTAAGGCTCAGATCGCGCAGGCAAATTTGAGTGAAGCGATGCCTGATTCGATAACACGTTCCGGTTGGACGCCGTGGCGCGATGCGTCGGGTCTGCATCTGTTTGGTTGGAGGGAGTTGCCTGATCGCACGGTGATCGGGATCGAGTTGCGGTTCGATGCGATCAAGGCCCGGTTGGGCGAGGTGTTTCCGGCTGAGCCGACCGCGGGCGAGGCGTATGCATTACGCGATACGACGGGCCAGGCTTGGCATACGATCGGGGCGGCGACTTTGCCTGTGGTTCTGGAAGTGCCGTTGGTCGGTTCGGCGTTGGCGGGCTGGACGGTGGCCGGCCATGGCTTATTCATGGCCGACTCTCGCTCGGGGGCGGGAGGTTTTTTTGTCTTGGGCGCATTGCTGATCGGTTTGCTCGTGCTGGCAATTCTCGCCGCCGGGGCCATGTTGGTGCGTCAAGCGCGGAGGAGCGAAGTGGAGGCGGCTTTGAAAACCTCGTTTGTCGCCAATGTTTCCCATGAGTTGAAGACTCCTCTCACCACGATTCGGCTGTACGCAGAGCTGCTGGCGCAAGGGCGGGTTATGGACGAGGGAAAGCGGGCGCATTACCTGGTAACAATAGGCCAGGAGACGCAGCGATTGGCGCGGTTGGTGGGCAATGTTTTGGATTTTAGTCGATTGGAGCAGGGCAAAAAGAAGTTTGAACGCTCGACCTTCGATCTTGCGGCCGAGCTTGGGCGTCTGGCTGAGACACATGCCCCGCGTCTGGTGGAAGCAGGTTTACGCTTGGGCGTGGCGTTGCCGAAGACTGCGGTAGTGACCACGGATCGCGACGCAGTGGAGCAAGTGGTGCTGAATCTCTTCGATAATGCCTGTAAATATGCGGCGGAGGGCCGCGAAGTTACTCTGGCGCTGGCTCCTGCGTCTGGTCCGCGAGCGGGCTGGTTAATGAGCGTTGGAGATCGCGGTCCGGGCGTAGCGGCGGGGCAGCGCGAGTGGATTTTTGAGAAGTTCCACCGGGTGGACGACCGGTTGACTGCGGCCAAGGGCGGGGCGGGGCTGGGGCTGAGCATCGCCAGGCAGCTCGCGCGCGGATTGGGAGGCGAGTTGGAGTGTCGGGAGCGCGAGGGTGGAGGTGCCTCGTTCGTGTTGTTCCTGCCACATTCGGACAAAGATTTTAACGCATGAAAGCACGTATCCTGATTGCCGAGGATGATTCGAATATCCGGCTGGGCCTGATCGCCACACTGGAGAGCGAAGGCTATGACGTCACGGCCGCTTCAGATGGAGCACAGGCCTTAAAATTGTATCCACAGAACAAGTATGATTTGGTGGTTTTGGATGTGATGATGCCCAAGGCGAGCGGCTACGAAGTATGCCGAGAAATGCGGGTCGCCGGTGCGACCACGCCGGTTTTGTTTCTCACCGCCAAAGGCGAGGAGGTGGACAAAGTAGTGGGGCTCAAACTTGGGGCCGATGATTACATGGTTAAGCCATTTGGAGTTAGGGAGTTATTGGCGCGCGTGGAAGCATTACTGAGGCGCGGTCGCGCTTCGAGTGGGACTGCCTCTCTCGCCGCCGGCGCTGCGGTGCCGCCGATTTTTCGGTTGGGCCAGGCGGAGATTGATCGACGTACCTTCACGGCGCAGTTGCCGGGACGCGCCCCTGTAGGGCTGACTGCGCGCGAGCTGAAACTGGCGGAGGTATTGGTGGCCCATGCTGGCGAAACCCTGACCCGAGATCAGTTGCTCAATTCGGTGTGGGGAGTCGGGTATGCAGGGACTACGCGCACGCTGGATCAGCACGTGGCCCAGTTACGCAAGAAGGTGGAAATCGAGACGAACACGCCGAACTCGATAATAACGGTTCATGGCGTTGGCTACCGTGCGGCGCGCGACGAACGCCAAGCTTGAGCATGAAATATATTGGTAAGCGGATCCGAGGTTTGCCCGCGCGGGTGAATCGGCTTTCATTTACACCATGCAACCCAATCTCGTTTCGGGCTATTCGCGTCGCCTTGTCATCAAATCGCTCGGAGTCGGTTTTGCCGCGTTGGCTTTGGGACGAACGGTTTTCGCCCAATCGGCGACTTCTTTGACTCTTGCTGGTGGTACGGCGCAGCCCTTTGTTTTGCCCAAGTTGGCCTACGCTTATGACGCTTTAGAGCCGCACATCGATGCGCGCACGATGGAGATTCATCATACGAAGCATCATCAGGCTTACATCAACGCCGCCAACAAGGCACTGGAGGCGCGGCCGGATTTGCGCGAGTTGTCGGGCGAGCAGTTGATCTCGCGGTTGGACGCGTTTGAGGAGCCCTTGCGCACCACGCTGCGCAATCAACTCGGGGGGCATCTCAATCATTCGTTTTTTTGGAAGTTATTAGCGCCCGCCGCAGAGTATAAGCCGGGCGCATTGCGAGCGGCGATTGATAAAGAGTTTGGCTCATTGACGGCGTTTCAGGGCGAGTTCGCCAAAGCAGCCGCCGCACGTTTCGGGAGCGGATGGGCCTGGCTGGTGGTGCAGGACGGGCAGTTGAAGGTGATTTCGACCGTGAATCAGGATTCTCCGCTGATGCAGGGGGCCCAGCCGGTTATCGGGCTCGATGTTTGGGAGCACGCCTACTACCTGGCTTATCAGAACCGGCGGGCGGATTATGTGAAGGCGTTTTGGGCGGTGTTAAACTGGGATGCCGCCGAGGCGGCCTTCGCTAATGCGGGTTCGATCTGAGTAGAGCAGAATTTTGTGTTACCAATAAAAAAAGCCGCCCCTCAGGAGGGCGGCTTTTTTGTGTCGGACCTTTAACGAAGGCGCGAAACTCAGACTTGTTCGGGGATCACGACGTTGATCGGAGCGCGAGAGGCGACGGCCTCGGGGGATTTGGCGAAGAATTCCACCACGTGGCTTACGTTTTCATAGCCAGCGGCCTTGAGCTTTTCTTCGACGATCTTGATCGCGGCGGCGAGCTGAGCGCTGCTGTCGGGGTCGAGTTCACGAATGTCTTGAGTCTCCTTGGAGACGATGTGGTATGCGGTTTCCTTGCGGTCGCCCAACATGTAGAGACTGGTGCCGTTATGAAAAAAGGAGCGGCGCACCAAGCCGATATCTTCAAACGCACTCAAACAGCGATAAACGGTTACGAGGTCGCAGGATTTGGTGTTCAGTTCGGCGTGGATTTGCTCGATGCTGATGGGCTGTTCCCGGCCGATCAAAACGCTAAGGATGGCGATGCGAGGTTGGGTGATGCGTAAGCCGGCGGTGCGTAAGCGTGAGCACGCCGCTTCGAGGCGGGCTTGCGGCTCGCTGGAGGAGCCCGTTATCCCGTGGAGAGGATGATTGGTTTGAGTGGAGGCGATCATGGAAGGGGGTTTTCTAAAACTATGACGACAATGATTGTCACTTGCCTGAAACACAAATCGTAAACCCGATAAAAATTTGCTTATTTTTAACAAAAGCGAGACGGCGAAGCGGGATTCTAAACGGAAAGGTGGGTTGCATGCCGAGCTGGGTAAGCTTTGCTAATCAGGAATGTCTGAACTCGATTTTAACGCTATCGTTACTCTGATCGTGAAGGAAGACCCGCGCTTTGATCGTTTGGCCTACGCGTTTGTGCGGGATGGTTTGGAACATGCGGTGAAGGAATTGAAAAAAACTGATGCGACACGGGCCAAGTTATCGCGGCACGTCACGGGGCGGGAGCTATCCGAGGGGATTCGTCATTACGCCCTGGAGCAGTTTGGTCCCATGGCGCTTACCGTGCTGAACGGGTGGGGACTGGGCCGCACCATCGATTTCGGTGACATAGTTTATAATTTAATCGAGTATAACGTCTTCAGTAAAAACGAGGGTGATAGGCGCGAGGATTTCGCGGACATCTATGACTTTAACGAGGCGTTTGTGCGGCCGTTTTTGCCGCAGGCTCAACGTTTGCCCCGGCCGAGTTTTGCCGAGGTCGAGTAGGTCGTGGATGCAGTGCTTGGGCGGAGTGCGGAAAATGACATTCGGCCTTGGTCAATGGGCCTTGGTGCTGCATTTTCAGCGTAATGCCTTCTCTGCTCGCCCCCGCTGATCGTCGCTTATTGGAACGTGTTTGGGCCCAGCCGGTCCACCGCACTGAATTGGAAAACGGCCTCGTGTTGCTGGTGCAGCCCGACGATGCCGCGCCGGTGGTTTCGGTGCAGGTCTGGGTAAAAACCGGTAGCCAACACGAGGGCGCGTTGCTGGGTGCCGGGCTTTCGCATTATTTGGAGCATCTTTTGTTCAAGGGCACGGAGCGCCGAGTGGGACGGGAAATCTCGGCCACGGTGCAGGCCCATGGTGGCTCGATTAACGCCTACACGACCTACGACCGCACGGTTTACTACATCGATTTGCCGGCGGCGCATCTGGAGGTGGCGGTCGATTTGCTGGCGGACATGGCGCTCCACAGTACGTTGCCGGCCGACGAAGTGGCGCGGGAGCGTGACGTGATCCTGCGCGAAATCGCGATGGGCGATGATGACCACGACCGCCGGCATTGGGATGCGTTGGCACGCACGGTTTTTAAACAACATCCGCTGCGCGAGCCGGTGATCGGACATCGTGATGTGTTCTCGGCGGTGTCACGCGAGGAGTTGCTCGCGTATTACCGGGAGCGATACGCGCCGAATAATTTGGTGGTCGTGATCGCGGGCGACATCACGGCCGAGGCGGCGCGGGCGAGCGTTGAGAAGCATTTCGGAGGTGCGGCGCGGCGGCGTTTGGCCCCGGTTTTTCAGCCTGCGGAGTCGGTTCAGCTCGCCCCCCGCCTGCGGCGTGAGACGGCCGAGGTGGAGCAGTCGCGCGGGGCGATCGCCTGGCCCTCGGTTGCGCTGACTCATCCCGATGCGCCCTTGCTGGATCTGCTGGCAGTGGTGATCGGCCACGGCGACAGCTCTCCGCTTTGGCAGCAGCTCCGGGAGAAGCAGCGCTTGGTGCATAGCATCGACGCGCATCATTGGTCGCCGGGGGAGGCGGGTTTGTTCGCGGTGTTTTTCAACTGCGATCCGGATAAGCGCGATTCGGCGGAGCGTGGAGTGCGGCGCGAGCTGGCGCGGCTGGCGACGAAGGGTTTTACTCGCTCGGAGCTGGCGCGCGCGGTCAGACAATTAGTGGTCGGTGAACTGGGCGGGCGCAAAACGACCTCGCGCCGCGCCGCTCGGTTGGGATCGGCGGAAGTGGTGGCGGGGGATCTGGATTTTAGCCGCACCTGGTTTGAGCGAGTCGCGCAGGCCACTCCGGCGGAGCTAAGAAGGGTCTTGCGCGAGTGGCTGGCGTCGGCGCGGGAAAACACGGTGTCGCTCGATCCCAAGCCGACCGCGGTCAAGGCGGCCAAATCGGTCGCGGCGAAGGTGACGAAGGGTGAGGAGTGGACGAGCAAGACGTTGCCGAACGGGGTGCGCTTGCTCCTGCGCCCGGATGATTGTCAGCCCAATCTGCACATTCAGCTAATCTGCGAGGGCGGACCCTTGTTCGAGGCGGCGGGCAAACGCGGGGCGAGCGCGTTGCTGGCCAACATGCTTACCAAGGACACGGCGAAACGCGACGCGGCCGAAGTGGCGGCGGCCATCGAGGCGGTGGGCGGTAGTTTCTCGCCGCTTTCGGGAAACAACACGCTGGGCTTCTCGGTTGAGGTGTTGCCGGGCGATGCGGGCCTGGCCTGCGAGTTGTTGCGCGACGCGGTGCTGACGCCGGCGTTCGCGGCGCGCACCTTTGCGGTGGAGCGTGACGCGGAGCTGGCCCAGCTCCAGCAGGACGAGGACGATGTGGTGAGCGCGGGGCATCGTCTGGCGCGGCAAAAGTTTTTCGGCGCGCATGCCTTCGCGCTGGATCCGCATGGCGATGCCGCCGGGGTGTCGGCTTTGAAGCCGACGGATCTGCGTGCCTTGTGGAAACGCCTCGCAGTTGGAGGAAATGTGGTGGTGGCGGTTGCGGGCGATTTCGAGACGAAGAAGTTGGTGCCCGCGCTGTTGAAGTGGTTAGCCAAGTTGCCGCGCGGTAGTGTGCCGGCGCGGCCGGAGCGGCATAAGGCGGCGGCGGCGGCGCGGCATGTGCAGGAGCGGGAGTGTCAGCAGGCACTGGTATTCGATGCGTTTCCCGGACCTGGTGCGCTGCACGCCGACGACATGGCGGCGACCGTGCTGCACGAGATTTTGAGCGGCATGGCGGCGCGGCTGTTTGAGCGTGTGCGCGAGGAAAAAGGCCTAGCCTACTTCGTGAGCGCGAGCCGGGTGGTCGGGGTCGAGGACGGCATGTTTTATCTCTATGCGGGCACGCAGCCGGGCAAGGAAGACGAGGTGTTGGCCGAGTTTGACGCGGAGCTGGCGCGCATCGCGGCGGGAGAAGTCACCGAGGAGGAACGGGTGCGGGCGATCACTCGCCTGCAAGCCTCGCGGCGGATGCGTTTGCAGACCAATGCGGCGAGGGCGGGCGAGGCGGCGGTGCGGACCTTGCTGGGGCTGCCATTGCAAACCTTCGCCAACTGGGATGCGCGCTTGGCTGAGGTGGGTGTTGCGCAACTCAAAGCCTTTGCGGGCGTCTGGCTGAAGCCCAAGCTACGGCAGCGTTTAGTCGTGCGCCCTCAGGCAGCATAGTCCAGTTTTAGGCTCTTACTTACCCTATGAAAACTACCCTTGTTTGGAGAAATATGCTCTTGGCTACGTGTCTGCTCGCTAGCGTCTCCGTGGTGGGCGCGGTAGAGAAACCCAAGTCCGACGTTCCGCCCGGGCTCTTGAAGAAATTCGACAAGAACAACGACGGCATTTTAGACGCGGACGAAAAGGCTGCGTTCGAGAAAGAAAAGACCGCGCGGCAGGAAAAAGAAAAAGCCCGCCGGGCCGAAATGTTGGCGAAGTTCGATACTAACAAAGATGGCAAGCTCAGCGACGAGGAGCGTGCGGCGGCTAAAATCGAAATGGAAAAAAGCCGTTCGGAAATGGAAGGCGAACGGAAGAAGGCTAAAGAGGAGAAAAAGGACGCCAAGGAGCTCGGCGAAAAGAAGCCCAAGAGCGCGCCGTAAAGCAGTGGTGACGCACGCGAGGTGCTAAGCGCAAAAAGCCCCGGTTCTTTTCAGGAACCGGGGCTTTTGTTTAGCGGTTTTCAGGAAGCTTCGGGCGGGGGCGTCGCGGCGGCGGCTTCGGCGGCGGCTTGCTGTTCCTCGGTCTCGACGACCTTGGCGATGCTGAGGAGTTTATCGCCTTCGGCGAGGGTGAGGAGTTTCACGCCTTTGCCGCCACGGTTGACCTCGCGGATGGTTGCCACCGGGCAGCGCACACTTTGGCCCTTGGCGGTGAGGAGCATGATTTCGTCGGTGTCCTTCACGCTCAGGGCGCCAGCGATGTTGATCGTGCCGTCTTCGGGCAGGTCAATGGCCCAGACGCCGCTGCCGCCACGGTTGACCAGGCGATAGTCCTCAAAGCGGGTGCGCACGCCGAGGCCGGCCTGGCTGGCGACGAGGAAGCGGGCGGTGTGGTCCACGACTTCGAGCACTTCGAGGTAGTCGCTTTCGAGTTTGAACTTCATGCCGCGCACGCCGCCGGTGGCGCGGCCGGTGTCGCGGAAGAGGATCTCGCCGGTCTCAGCGTCCTTCTCGGCGAGGCGGACGGCGAGGCCTTGATGGGAGACGAGGATGAGTTCGTCGGCGCCGGTGGTGAGCACGCAGCCGATGACGGTGTCGCCTTCGTCGAGGTTGATGCCGATGAGGCCATTTTCGCGGGTGGCGTTGGTATAGTCGGCGAGGGCGGTCTTTTTGATCGTGCCGGCCTTGGTGGCCATGACGAGGAAGCGGTCGGCGGCGAAGTCCTGGAGGCAGAGCATGGCGGCGACCTTCTCGCCC
>CANIWJ010000122.1 GCA_947471035.1 Verrucomicrobiota bacterium | reverse complement strand
GGTAAAAACGAAGCCTTCGGTTCTACGGTAGGAGTGCTATTACTCATGATGGGTAAGGGATTCAACAATACGAGGATCGCGGATAGGAATAAGCTTCGTTTTGGAAAAACTATTCAAAAATGCCCAGACGCAAATTCCACCCACTCCGATAACTGTAGTGCCTATCCATAACAGGTTAAGACTAAGAAATGGATAAGCATCCCCGCTTGAATTCTTGAGCGATGGCATTACGTTATAAATAATGTCGATAAGAAAAACAAAAGCTATGAACACGGAAATTCGCGGCATCCAAACCTTGGATAATTTAACTGGATAGTGTATTAAGGTTAAGAAGGGCGCTACAAAATGACCGAAGAGCAGAAATAATCCCACATAGCCCCAATTATTAAAAACCCCGTTGGTGTTGATTTCACGTAAGCTATACCAGAAAGTTTCTTCTGGAATGTTGGCCATGTATATAAGGAAGTATTGAGAGAAAGTGATATAAGCCCAAAATACGGTGAAGGCGAACATCAACATGCCATGGGAATGCATATGATTGTTATTTAGGATGCCTTTATAATCGCCGCGGAACCATAACCAAAGCGTAATGATCATGCCTAATGATAAGGCGCCGCGGATAGCACCGGCAAAGAACCAAACACCGTACATGGTTGAGTACCAGTGATAGTCCAATGCCTTGACCCAAAGTATGACACAGAGCGTCATCGACAACGCAGTAAAGGGAAGACCAACAGCTGTCCAAAATCGACTGGCGTGAGTGTGAGAAATTTGACCATCGACATCTTGGGCGAAAGAATGAGCGCGGAACCGATTGGCTAATAATGACCAACCACCAAAGCCAACCAAGGATGCTAGAAACAAGGCGGTAGTGTTAAGTAATCCTGATTTCTTAAACCATAAAACATCTTGTCCAACCGTTCCGTGACCGCCAACTTTTGATAAATCATAACCAACATCAGTCCATTTCCATATGGTTCCTGGAGAAACGACCGCAGAGATTAACAATGGAACAAACAATAAGCCCAACCAAGGCAAGCACGATAACCAGTTCTCAAACTGGCGGCGCAGGATCGTAGACCACCCGGCATCGAATACATGGTGTATCATTACCAAAAAAAGAGCTCCCAAGGCGATTCCGATCCAAAACACCAACCCAGTTAAATAGGAAAAGGCGGCGGCTTTACCCGATACGGCAATACCGACGCCAGTGGCTGCGAGTCCAATTAGGCCTATGATCAATGCCTTATTGGCGGCAGCGCGAAGGGAGGATGATGGGGCCATCGCCGAGGCGAGTGTGCTTCCAGGGGATATAGTGGCTGCGTGGGTGCTCATTTCAGACCAAGCTCAGATTTGTGTGCAGGGAGGACGTCAACAGCGGTGCCAGTTTGTGCACGCTGTAAAGCACGCACATAGGCTATAACCGCCCAACGATCAGAAGGCTCGATTTTATCCGCGTAAGATAACATGGTGTTTTTTCCCATGGTGATTGTATTAAAAATTTCCCCCTCGGCCATTTGCCGAAGACGATCATCATGGAAGCTAGGTGTTGCCCCCATGCCATACTGTTTGGTTATACCATTGCCATCACCCAAGGCGCCATGACAAGGAGAACAATAAATAGTGAACTTGAGCTGACCTTTCTCAAATAGCTGTGCATCCAGTTTAACTCCAGTAGGAAAGCCACGAGCGAAACTGGAATCTTTAGCCCGTCCGCGATAAAGATGATCGTCTTCACCTAAAAACTTAGCTTCCGAACTTATTGAGCTGCGTGAATAGGGCACAACGCCGGGAGGTGTGGCGCGGTCGGTTCGTTTATCAGAAAAGAAGCGGGATTCGGACTGGGCTTTATATTTTGGTTGCCGGTCCATATCAGGAAAAACCTCAAGCGGGGGCTTAGTGGTAATGGAACCACGGAAACCAAAAATTGAAAGCGTGGCAACAACCACAAAAAGAAGAGTAAAGTAGGCGTAACGCATTTTATTAGGCCTCCAGTTCAGAAATTTCCTTGGCACCGGCTGCACTTAAAAGTGCTTTTGCTCGCGCAAGTTCGAATTTCGGATCACGCGCTTCGATAACAACGTAAAAGGTATCATCGAGTCCGCGTACAATTTCTTTGGATTTAAGCACCGGGTGATAGTGTTGAGGCAGCAAATTTAAGATAAACATGCCCGCGATCGTGGCAAAAGCAGTAAATAAAATCGTCAACTCATAGCTGATTGGAAAGGCAAACAGTGGGCTGAAATAAGGCTTACCGCCGACTATCAATTTATAGTCAAATGCGCCGGTAAAAAAGATCATCGACATACCTGTGGTGAAGCCGGTCAAACCACCAATCAATGAGAATTTTGGCACGTGAGAACGACGAAGGCCCATCGCACCATCAAGACCATGAACAGGAAATGGGGTGATGCAGTCCCAGTTTTTAAAACCGGCATCACGCACTTTTTCTGCCGCATGGTAAATTTCCGGAGCGGTATCAAAGCGGGCCATCAGGCCATAGAGTGGAGCAGCCATGTGGATAGTCGTTAAAATTTGCTTAGTGCTTGTTGTCGTGGCCGCCGTGAGCGTCAGCCTGAGGCATTACCGCTTTGATTTCTGCCATCGGCATGATGGGCAAGAAACGGATGAAGAGAAGAAAGAGAACGCCGAATACGCCAAAGGTACCGAAGAACGTAAAAATCTCTACTGCCGAAGGGCTGTAGTAACCCCATGAGCTTGGAAGAAAATCACGAGCTAAAGAGGTCACGATGATCACAAACCGCTCAAACCACATACCTACGTTAACGAATATGGACAATATCCAAACAAAGGCTATGTTTTTGCGAACCTTTTTAAACCAGAAGAATTGCGGAGTTACCACGTTGCAGGTGATCATTATCCAATACGCCCAAGCATAATGACCAAATGCACGATTGATAAAGGCAAAGCCTTCATAGGGATTTGATCCATACCATGCGATAAAGAATTCTATGCCATAAGCATAACCAACTATCGTTCCGGTGGCCAAAACGATTTTACACATGCAATCTATGTGGTATTGAGTGATCAAATCCTCCAAACGAAAAATCGCTCGAAGAGGGAGCATGAGTGTAAGAACCATGCCGAAGCCCGAAAAGATCGCACCGGCCACGAAGTAGGGAGGGAAAATCGTAGTGTGCCAACCTGGGAGCAACGAAACGGCAAAATCGAAGGAAACAATTGTGTGAACAGAAAGAACGAGCGGAGTAGAAATACCAGCAAGAATCAAATACGCCATTTCATAGTTGCTCCAGTGGCGATTACTTCCCCGCCAGCCCATAGCAAAAATACCGTAGATAAAGCTCTTAACCTTTTTCCCGGATTTAAAGAAACGATCACGTAAGATCGCTAAGTCAGGTATTAACCCGATATACCAAAATAACACGGATACAGTGCCGTAAGTTGATACTGCAAATACATCCCACTCCAAAGGTGACCGAAAATTAGGCCAAATTGCATTAGCATTAGGAAATGGGAATAGGTAACCGGGTAAAACGGCAAACCACACGCGACCAACGTGAAATACAGGAAATATGCCGGCGCAAACAACCGCGAAGATTGTCATAGCTTCAGCAGCGCGGTTGATCGATGTGCGCCATTTTTGTCTAAGAAGACAAAGAATAGCTGAAATCAAGGTTCCTGCGTGGCCAATGCCGATCCAAAATACGAAATTAACAATATCCCACGCCCAATTGGCTGGATTGTTGTGTCCCCACACACCGACACCGGTAGAAACCAAATATGCAATACCGGCGACTGTAAAGCTCGCCAGAAAGCCTGATATGGCGAACGCAATCCACCACCATCTGGGTGTAGGACCCTCGATAATGCCGCAAATCTTTTCGGTTACCCAATTCAGACTACGGTGGTTTTCTACAAGGGTCGCGCGCGGGAGCGACGCCGGTTTCACCTCGGCCAATATGGCCGGGGCGGCGTGTTCAGAGTGTGCGTGGGCCATTAGCTGTTACCTCCAAAGGAGAGTTTGCCGAAGGAGGCGTGAGGTTTTACGGGTTCGCTGTGCGTATCATGTGCAGGTGCGGCACCGTGTTCGGCACCTTCTTTTCCGTGTCCATGATCCATACCGGCAGGATGATTTTTCTTTTCGTATTCGATTCGACTTAACGGCTGGCTTGCGTAATCCGGCATAGCTGGGTTCGGGTTGCGCAATTTTCCGAGGAAGGATGTCCGTGGACGAATATTTAGATAGTTAAGCAATTGATAATCTTGCTCGCGAACTTTTGCCTGAGATACGCGGCTGTTAACATCCAATATGTTGCCGAACTCGATAGCCTCGACGGGGCATACTTGTTGGCATGCCACCTTAAAGGTTCCATCCGGTATAGCCACATTGGCGGAAGCACCGGCTGCTACTTTTTGCTTAATTTTGGCCTGTTGGATGCGTTGCACGCAGTAAGTGCATTTCTCCATCACGCCGCGCATGCGCACGGTAACATCGGGATTTTTAACCATTTTGACCAATTCAGGCATTCCCTTTTTGCCCAAGGGCCCCATGTAGAGGCTGTCCAGTTGACGCTGATTGAAGTCGAAGAAGTTGAAGCGACGAACTTTAAAGGGACAATTGTTCGCGCAGTAACGCGTGCCGATGCAGCGATTATACGCCATCGTATTAAGCCCTTCTTGATCATGCACCGTGGCGTTAACAGGGCACACGGTCTCGCAAGGGGCGGTTTCGCAATGCATACAGCCAATGGGCTGGACAGAAACCTGCGGGTCTTCTGGCAACTCACCGTTTCCTGAACCACCGAATGCACCCGCCTCGATTTTGCCGTCAGAATAATAACGGTCAAGCCGTATCCAATGCATCTCACGTCCACGAAGAACCTGATCTTTTCCGACAATCGGAATATTATTTTCAGCCTGACAGGCGATTACACACGCATTGCAACCCAAGCAGGTATTCAGGTCGATCGACATGCCCCACTGATGCACACCGTCTTGGAATGCTTTAGGACCGGAGAAATCGGGTGTCTCCATCAAGGAACCACCGCGCGGCGTCGTGGCGGCTCGCTCGGCGTTGAGCTTAGCCCGTTGCTCGCGCGATAATTTCACAAACTCCTCTGGAGTGTAGTCTCCGTAAGTGGCGGGAGCATGGGCTTCCATGCCCAAGGCCGTTACAAAGCCTGGGGTTTGTTTAAATTCTTCTAGGTTGGCTTCGCGAACAATATCGCGACCTTCCATCGACCAGTGTTCTTGGGTGTTGGCGAGTTCAGCAAACTCACCGGGGACAACAGTTAAGGTAGCATTGGTAGCGAAAGCCAAGCCACTGGAGGTGCGCAACGGATAGGCGTTGTAACCGACATGGTTGCCGACGTGACCAGCCGCAGAACGACCATAACCTAGGGCTACTGCTACGGTCCAATTGGCCAAGCCGGGTTGAATATGGATTGGGCCGCGAATTTTACGACCGCCTAAGGACAATTCACCAATAAAGGCTTTTTCTTTGCCTTGGCTAAAAGAGGCAACCTCTTTGCGGGCCACTTGTATTAACGATCCTTCGGGTTCCACCCCGAGTTTTTTGGCCAAACGCGGCGAAACTAGTATGGCGTTATCCCAAGAAATCTTGGTGAGCGAGTCCGGACACTCTTGCAGCCATCCATTGTTGGCAAATCGACCATCGTCCACTTTAGCATCGAAAGTGAAGCGAACCTCCAGACTGTTTTCCGTTACTGCGATTGGCGCGGACGCGGTCGCAAGAACTTGATTAAGACTCGCAGCAGCTAAGTTAACTTTAGCGACCGGATAAGCAGAGTCCGTTAAGAAACCGTCATGTAAAAACTTACGGAATCCTTTTTCACCTTCAGTTTTTGGAAGAGCCGTTATCGTATCAAAAACAAGCGAGTAACCGTCAGGTTTGAATTCACCTAAAATACGAGCAATAATCTCCAGCTCGGTGAGCCCGCCAAACAGGGGCTGAATCATGGGCTGAATCGGCACGATAGTACCATCGGCAGTGCGCGCGTCACCCCAAGACTCTAGGTAATGAGCAGCGGCAATATGAACACCGGCCGGAACAGCTAAGGAGGTTTCATCCACATGATAGCCCAATCGCACCACTTGGGCTGCTTTGGCCATCGCGCTGGAAAACTCTAAGTCTGCGGGCGCATTGTATGCGGGGTTACCACCAAGCACCACTAAAGTGTTTACTGCGCCGGAATTGAGCAGTTTAGTAACTTCGATTATTCCCTTAGCGGAAGAAAGCGGGGTGGTTACGAAATCAACAGTTTCACCGACTGCACCAAGCGCGACGTTCAACGCATAAACCAAGGCATGAACCTCAGCCGGAAGGTGAGAACCGGCAATAATAATAGTTTGTCCTTTATGGGCTAATAAATCCTCAGCACAGGCCTTGAGCCATTTTTCTTGGTCTTTAAATTCCAGACCTTGAGCTAATTTCGCATGCGTATCGGAACCGGTGATTTTTGCGCTTAGGGCTGCGGTAAAAGCCAAAAGGTGGCTGCTCGCCAGACGGAGGCGATGATCAGCCATCGATCCGGTTAAGGTAAACGTACTCTCGACTGCGTATAGACGGTTGAGATCGGCATCCTTTGTTAACGCCTTGCGCCCTTTGGCGAAATCCCGCGCATAACCAATCGATCCGCATTCGATGCCAAAAAAGTCCGCATCGAGGGCCAGTATTCGTTTAGCTTTAGCAAAGCGATAGATTGGTTTAATGTCTGCGCGGCCAAACGCGGCAACAGCGGCACTGACCGGAGGCTCATCAGCCACCGGTTCATATTCTGCCCAAACCGCCTGTGGATAAGCGGTCTTGAGCTTGGCAGTGAGTCTTGCCCGAGTAGGCGACGCTGAATTCTCCGCTAAAAATACCAGCCCTTTGCCTTGCTGGGCTTTCGCATCGTTACCAATCGCCGCGAGCAAATCGTTGATTTGCGCTGCCGAGGCAGATGCTCCCTTAATCGTATGCGTAGTTGCACGATCGACATCGTAAAGATCCAAAACCGACGCCTGAACGATGCCGTTGGTCGCACCACCATAAGAGGCAAAAGATGGATTTCCCTCTAGCTTAGTGGGACGTCCTTCGTGGGTTTCGGCCAAAACAGGGATTGCGTTACGACGAATCGGCATAGCCGAAGCGTAGTAAAGGGGCAGTCCTGGAATGATGTTCTCAACCGACTTGCCAAAAGCGAGGATGTGAGCCTCGGGACGGCGGCAACCAGTAGCCAAACCTACGCCACCGAGAGCGAAGGAGGCTGCCATTAACTTGAAGAACTTGCGCCGATCCACGCCATCGAGGCTATCTGCGCCTTGCGGAAACTCTCGCTGCATCACCGCCTGCACGGCGGGAGTAGCAGCCAAATCGTCTAAGCTACGCCAGTAGCGAGGGCCGGTCGTAGCAGACTCGGATTGGGCGGACGCGGTATGATCAAATTTACGTTTCATCGTCTATGCGGGCGATCAGCGGTGGCAGCCAGAGCAGCTCTGTGGGGGTTGAACTTTCCAGTCGTGAACAAACTTTTTGCCTTGTTCGATTTGCGCATCCACGCCGCCGGGATGCTTCCAATTGAGATCGGTAACGAGTTTAGGATCACGGAGCACGGTTTCTGGCGCACGGTGACATTCCAAACACCAGCCCATAGAAAGAGGTTTGGCGTGTTTGAGTGTGTCCATCTCGTTGATTTGACCATGGCACTCGACGCATGAAACTCCTCGGGCAATGTGAACCGAGTGGTTGAAATAAACGTAATCAGGAACTTGGTGGACTTTTACCCAAGGAACAGGATTTCCCGTCGCATAGCTTTCACGAACCGGAGCAAGCAAAGGACTATCGGTTTTGATGATGCTATGGCAGTTCATGCAGGTCTGAGCACTGGGCACGCTAGAAACGCCGGACTTGTCTACCCCGGTATGACAATAACGGCAATCGACCCCTAACTGGCCTGCATGCAACGCGTGGCTGAAGGGCACGGGTTGGGTGGGCGCATAGCCTACGCGGGTGTATTTGGGCGTGGCGTAGTAGGTGATACCTGCGGTGACGATGCCCACCGTGAGCCCGATAAATATCAGGATTTGCAGCGGCAGTTTGTTAACCGACTTGGGAAACAGATTGGACATGGGCCTAAATTATTAACGTATGCGAAATACGCGGAGCTGGGTTAGAGGGTGTCACCCGAGCGGGCAACCGACCGTGAATCGGTCTGGATGGAAAATGTCGGTTTGAAACCGTTTGCCGCAGAAGATGCGGATGAAAGGTTCTGAGCTGGCTTAGCGGCCAAGCGACTAGCACCCAGCAGGCCGAGGCCAGCTAAGCCGGCGAGGGCTTTGGCAAAAAAGGTCTTTCGCGTGTGATGATTGCTCACGGTGGGTCGTATTTGGTTAAAGTCGTGGCGCAGGTCAGAGGTCGATGATTCCAAAGTAAAACAAAAACTCTATCCACTAGCCCTACTTTTTGAAGTTTAGAAGCAGGACAAAAAATGCACGGTGCGAACACTTATCAGGGCGTGCTTCCTTCATTTTTCAGAAACGGCGATAGCACGCCGGGTGCCAGCCACGAGGTCGAATGCTTTTGCGCCCATCACTTCGGCGATTCGGGTGCGATCAGTTAGGTGATCACGGATGACGTTCACCAATGCGCTCCCCACCACCACGCCGTCCGCATAGCGCGCGACCTCAGCGACGTGCTCGCGTTTACCGATGCCGAAGCCGACCACGACCGGCAGAGCAGTGTGTCGTCGAATGGCCGCAAGCGCCTCGGGTATGCCGGTCGCCACTGCATCTCGCACACCGGTGACACCCTCGCGCGAAACGTAGTAGAGAAAGCCTGTCGCCGCTCGCGCGATACAGGGCAGGCGCTCGGGGGGCGTGGTCGGAGCCACGATAAAAATGGTCTTCAGCCCCTCCCGCGCACAGGCTTCCGCCACATCATTTGACTCCTCGGGCGGAAGATCGAGCACTAGCAAGCCGTCCAGTCCAGCGGCCTTCGCCTCGCGCACGTAGGAATCGGTTCC
>CANIWJ010000121.1 GCA_947471035.1 Verrucomicrobiota bacterium | reverse complement strand
GGGTTTCAAGGATTTACCGCCGCCGGCGTAGAAGGGGTACACGTTGGGCAGCCCAGCCTTGATGGGTAGGGCGAGCAGGCAGTGTCCAGCGTCACGCAAGGCGAGTTCCAGGGGGAAGGAAGCGTAGGCGGAGTGGGCGAGGGGAATGACGGGCGCGAGCGGGAGCTCAGGGTGGCTGGAGACGTCAGCGAGGGCTTGCAGGTAGCGATCGTAGATGGCGGTGCGGGCGGGGTCGGTGATATCGAAATTCAGGTCTTTTAACATGCTGCTGGTGCCGAGGTCGCTGCCGTTGGGCGTGAGCAAAATCTGGGCGATGCCGTATTGGTTGCAGACGCGGCGGATGGCGGCGTTTTGCAGAATGTTGACGGGCAGACCGTTGTGGATGCCCACCATGACGGCTCGGATGACCGGTGCGCCGGGTGGCACCCAGAGATAGGCGCCGGAGTTTTTGCCCTGCGGGCCGGGCACGAAGTATTGGTAAACTTCGTAAGGGGCGTTGTTTTCGGGGGCAGGGGCGCCCTGGCCAAAGGCGATCAAGCTGAGGCTGAGGCACAGCCAAAGGAACACAGGTTTCATGGGGCAAATGGGGTGTCGGACGGGCTATAGCGTGTATTTTGTGCGGAGGACGGGCAACGTATTTTCCAATTTTCACGCAAAAACATACAAAAAACTAGAGGTTTTGCGCACAAGCGAAGTGGCGAACAAGTTGACCTGTGTCTGGGCCGCCGGATGGTGGAGTGATCGTTTCAACCCATGTGGAAAATCGAATATCGCTCCTATCGTTTGCCCTTTCGCAGCGTGGTGCGCACTGCGCATGGGTCGTGGGATGAGCGGGAAGGGTTTTTGATCAAAGTGACGGGCGGGACGGCGGAATCGGGCGGGAGTGTGGTGGTAGGCTGGGGCGAGGCGGCGCCGATTTCCTGGTTCGGCACGGAGACCTTGGCGCAGGCCGGTGAGGCCTTGGCGGGCTTGAAAGGCGAAGCGCGGGATTTGGCCGATGCGTTGGCGCGGGTGCCGCTTGAGTGCGGGTGTGTGCGGGCGGGGCTGGCGGCGGCGTGGGGCGGGTTGAGAAAGTCAGAAGGGGACGATTCCGGGTGTGCAACCGAGGGGGTGAAGTTTTTGCCGGTGGCCGGATTGTTGCCGGCAGGGCGGGCGGTTTTGGCGGCGGTCGCGGGGCGGCTGGAGCTGGGTTTCCGGACGTTTAAATGGAAAGTCGGGGTGGGGGATGCAGCGGACGAGTTGCGGATTTTGGATGATTTGCTGGGCGAGCTACCCGCCGGAGCGAAGCTGCGTTTGGATGCGAATGGAGCGTGGGATCGGCGGGTGGCGGAGCGCTGGCTGGCGGCGGCGGCGGAGCGTCCGGCGATCGAGTATATCGAGCAACCCATCGGACCCGAGGCGCGAGGGGCGGAGGATACCTTGCGCGGTTTGGCGGAGGATTATCCGGTGGCGATAGCCTTGGACGAATCGCTGGCTGGGGCGCGTGATGTGGAGCGCTGGCTGGCAGCGGATTGGCGCGGGGTGTGGGTATTGAAACCGTCATTGTTGGGGGAACCTGGCCCGGTGTTGGCACGTTTGGCGCGGGCGGAGGCGGACGTGGTTTTCGGCTCTGCGCTGGAAACGGTGGTCGGTGCGCGGGCGGGGCTGGCATTGGCCTTTGCGTGGGAAGAACGCCGGGCCAAGGCGGCGGCGGAGCGGCGCGCGCTGGGCTATGGGGTGTGGCCTTTGTTTGCCGAGGGTTGCGCGAATGGGCCGACTAGCGGGCCTTTCGTGCGGCGTGAGGATTGGGAACGAATCGACGCGGAGGCCCTGTGGAACGTATTGAGTTGATCCGGCGTTTACGCGTCTTCGCCGGTTCGGCGCTAGTCGAGCGCGGCGAGGCGGTGTTTTTGGTTGATCCCGGCTGGGGCGAACGCGAACGCGCGCAATGGGCGGAGCTGGCCGCGCGGGTGCCTCAGGACTGGGACGGGCGTGAAGGGTGGCTGTGCATCGCCACCGGGGGCTCGTCGGGCGCGATGAAGCTGGCGCGTCATGATGAACGCACTCTGAGCGCGGCGGTGGCGGGCTTCTGCGCACACTTTGGGGTAACGCGAGTGGATGCCGTGGGCGTGCTGCCGCCGTGGCACGTGAGCGGGCTGATGGCGTGGGCGCGCTGCGCGTGGACCGGGGGCGTTTACGAGGCGCTGGATTGGAAGGCGGTGGAGGCGGGCGCGGTGCCGCAGCGGGCGGGGGTCGGTGGCTTTTTGTCGCTGGTTCCGACGCAACTAGCGCGACTGCTGGGCAAGGCGAAGGCAGAGGATTGGTTGAGAAGTTTCGCGGTGGTATTTGTGGGCGGCGGGCCGGCCGGGGCGGATTTGTTGGCGAGGGCACGGGCGGCGCGGGTGCCGGTGGTGTTGAGTTATGGCATGACGGAGACGGCCGCGATGGTAGTGGCGCAGCGGGCGGACGCATTTTTAGGCGGCGACGATTCCAGCGGCGAAGTGATGCCGCAGGCGCGCCTGCGGCTGGATGGCGAGGGGTGTATTTGGGTGGCGGGCGAGAGTTTGTTTCGCGGGTATTGGCCCGGGACGCGCACCGCCGGGGAGTGGCGCACGGACGACCACGGCGAACTGGCGCCGGGCGGCGGCTTGCGGGTGCTGGGGCGGGCGGATGCGTTGTTAATCAGCGGCGGGGAAAAGGTAAATCCGGCCGAAGTCGAGGCGGTGTTGCGCGAAGTCGCGGGCGAGGTCTTGGCCGACGTCGTGGTGCTGGGCGTGCCGCACGCGGAGTGGGGCAACGAAACGGTGGCGCTGTATCCGGTGAGCGTTGACGTGATGCAGTGGGACGAGGCGGCGGTGCGGGCGGAGGTGGCGCGGCGGCTGGGAGCGGCGAAGCGGCCCAAGCGCTACGTGGCGGTGCCGGCGGCGGAGTGGCCGTGCAACGCTCAGGGCAAGGTCAACCGCGCGGCGCTTGCGGACTTGGCAAGGCGGGCCGGGCGGGGTTGAGTGCGTTATGGAGTTTTCCCATCTGGAGCAGATTTTCGGATCTTTGCAGGCTGCGGAGGTGCGTTACTTGGTCGTGGGCGGGATGGCGGTGATTGCTCACGGTCATGTGCGAACGACCAAAGATATCGATTTGGTTATCGCCTTAGAGCCGGAGAACCTGAAGCGGGCGTTGGTGGCTCTGACCGCGATTGGTTATCGACCGAAAATTCCGGTAGCCGTCGCTGATTTTGCCGATCCGGAAAAGCGTGCGTCGTGGGTCGCCGAAAAAGGCATGATGGTGTTTCAGTTGGTCAGCGATCGGTTCCGTTACGAGCCATTGGATGTTTTCGTGACCGAGCCCTTCGATTTTGAGGCGGAATATGGCCGCGCAGTCTGGAAGCAGGTGAACGCCGAAGTAGCGATTCCGGTGGTGAGTGTGACGCAGCTCTTGGCGCTCAAGCGCGCGGCGTCCCGGCCTCAGGATCTCGCCGATATCGCTGAGTTATTAGCCATCAATCCGCATGAAAAGTGATCTAAAAAATGAGGCATGGACCTGTGGCGGCTGGTCTGACCACGAGAAATTGAGGCGGGAATTAGCTCAGGGCATGAGCTTTCCCGAGCGCTTGCGCTGGCTGGAAGGTGCAACGAAGACCGGTCGCTTATTGCGTGATGCCCGGGTGGTGGAACCGCCCGCGTTTGCGCGCCTCAAGGCGAAGTGAGGCGCTAAATCACTGTGCTGCGAGCCAGGCGGAGATGGCGGGCGGGAGGGGCTGGCGTTCGCGGGTGGTGGAGGAGATGCATACGTGCTCGGTCCGGGCGACGGCGGCGCGTTTGTCGGCCGGGCCGGTTTTCCAGAGCACGTAATCAAGGGCGAAGCTGTTTTCAGTCAGGCGGGTGGCGGTGAGTTCGACCCGGATTTTATCACCGCAGAGCAGCGGGCGGAGGTAGCTGGCCTCGCTTTTGGCGATGGGAATAACGACGCCGTGGTCGGCGAAAAACGTGGCGAGCGGGACCCCGGCGTCGGCCAAGGCCTCTTCGTAGGCTTCGTGGCAAATGGAGAGATAGCGGGCGAAGAACACGACACCGGCAGCGTCGGTGTCGGGAAAGTGAATGGTGCGGGCGTAGGAAAAGGCCATGGCGCAGAAATGGAATATTCAATGACCAATGTCCAATGACCAATGACTGATGAACGGCTGACGGGGGCGGTTATCGTGACGCGGGGGGTTGACGCGGCGCGGGGGCTGGGTGCGCTGGTGGCATGACGAAACACGAGATCGCCGAAGTGCTGGAAGAGATCGGGGTGTTGCTGGAGTTGCAGGGGGAAAACCCGTTTAAGACGCGCGCTTACCAGAATGGCGCGAGGGCGCTGGAGGCGATGGAAGCGGACGAGTTTTCCGCGCGTATGATAGCGGGGACCTTGGGGGAGTTAAAGGGTTTCGGTGAAGCGCTGGTGGACAAAATCGGCAAGTTGCACGCGACCGGTCGGCTGGAGTTTTACGATAAACTGCGGGCGCAGATTCCCGACGGCGTTATTGCGCTGTTGGACGTGCCGGGCTTGGGGCCGAAAAAAATCAAGGCTCTGCGTGACCAGTTGGGGGTGGAGTCGCCGGAGGCTTTGGCGGAAGCGTGTCGGGCGGGGCGGGTGGCGGAGTTGGCTGGCTTCGGGGATAAAACGCAGACGAAAATCCTGGAGGGCCTGGCCAATCGCGAAGCCTACGGGAAACGGCATCGTTGGTGGGATGCGCGGGCGGTGGCGGAACCGATCGTTCATGCGTTGCGTTTGCTGGCCGGGGTGCATCGAGCGGAGGCGGCGGGTTCGCTGCGGCGCAATCTGGAGACGGTCGGCGACCTGGATTTTATCGTCGCAGCCGATGCGACGGCGGCGGAGAGCATCACGGGGTGGTTTTGCGCACAGCCGGACGTGAAGGAGGTGACGGCGCGGGGCGAGACGAAGGCGAGTGTGCGCTTCGCGAGTGGGTTGCAGGCGGATCTGCGCATCGTGCCGGAGGCGCAGTTCGCGTTCGCGCTGCATCATTTTACAGGCTCGAAAGACCATAATGTGGCGATGCGGCAGCGGGCCTTGGCGCGCGGGCTTTCGCTTTCGGAGTGGGGCTTGGTGCCGGAGGCGGGCGAGGGCACGGCCAAGGAAAAAGCGGAGCGCGGAGAGAGTGTGGTGTTGGCGGACGAGGCGGAGTTGTTTGCCCGGTTGGAGTTGGAATTTATCCCGCCGGAGTTGCGTGAGGGGCTGGGCGAAATCGAGATCGCGGAGGCGGCGCGGGCGCACGGGGTGGCTTTGCCGCGCTTGGTGGAGTTGGCGGATCTGCGTGGGGCGTTTCACAATCATACGACCGAATCGGACGGGAAAAACTCGCTGGTGGAGATGGCGCAGGCGGCGGAGGGTTTGGGTTGGCAATATCTTGGCATCGCGGACCACTCCAAATCGTCGGTGCAGGCGCGCGGCTTGGACGAGGAGCGGCTGGCGGCACAGGTCGCGACGATACGGGCGTTTAACGCCAGTGGACGCTGCCGCACGAGACTGCTGACCGGGGTGGAGAGCGATATACTGCCGGACGGGCGGTTGGATTATTCGGATGAGGCTTTTGCGTCGCTTGGTTTGGATTACGTGGTGGCGTCGGTGCATAGCGCGTTTACCCAGAGCGAGGACGAGATGACACGACGCATTGTTCGTGCGATCGAGCATCCGCGCACGACCATGCTGGGGCACGCGACAGGGCGGATTCTGTTACGACGCGAAGGCTACAAGGTGGATCTGGCCCGGGTCATTGACGCGGCGATAGCGCAGCGGGTGATCATCGAGCTGAACGCGCATCCTTCGCGTTTGGATCTGGATTGGCGGTTATGGCGGAGGGCGGCGGAGCGCGGGCTGATGTGCGCGATCAATCCCGATGCGCACGACACTGCTGGATTGAGGAATGTGGAGGCAGGGGTGCGGGTGGCGCGCAAGGGCTGGTTGCAAGCGGTCAATGTGCTTAACACTCGGGATTTGGTAGGGGTGCTGAGGTGGTTTACCGCCCGGCAATAAGTGTCGCGAGGGGTGGCGTGACAAAGTCCGCTCGCAATCGGCGGAAGCGGTCTTTTTAGTGCTCAGCTCGCAATGTCTTCCTATCTCTCAATCGCTGGTGCCGCTGTGCTTTGGTTTTTCCCGCTTTGGAGTTTTCGCGGACCCAAAGCCCGATTGGGGGGCTTTGACCAGCGGGATTGGCCGACGGGGCGTAACCTGGTGTTTACCATTGTGGATGTTTTGCGGGCATCGGTCGGCGGTTGGTTGATGGCGAGGGGTTTGGTTGGGTTGCCGAGCTGGCCTTTTGGCGTGGCATGGATGGCGGAGGCCTGGCTGGCTTTGTCGCTCGGTCTGGCGCTGACGGCACAGGCGTTTTACTGGCATACGGAAGACTATTTGCAGGCGCCGGTGGCTTTTTTGATCGGAGCGCTGTCGGCTATTGTACACCCGTTTGTGTTGTTGTTGGGCTTGCCGCTTGCGATTGGCGCAGCACTGGCGATCCGGGCGTGGTCGGCGTGTTTTGTCGGGGCGAGCGTAGGCCTGATTGCGATAGGCATGGTCGTGACTGCTCAAGACTGGCGTCGCACGGTGCTACTGGGCGCGGCGGTCAATCTGCCAGTTCTGGTCTCGATGCTGGCTGGGCGCCACCTCGGCGGGGCACGCAAATAGGCCCTTGAACTTACGGCTCGACGCGGCGGATAAGCATCCTGACATTTACTGGCAATAACATGGTCATTTCTTGGTTTTCTTTACTGGGTGCGCTGCTCTTCGGGTTTTTACCTGCACGGATGTTGATCAACAGCGAGTGTCGTTACTTAGACTTTGAACAGTTAAGGACGCGTTTACTTACCACACCTGAAGATAAACGTAAGCGTCGGCGCTGGTGGAAGCTTCCTTTGGTCTGGGTGGATCCGGTGCGTGGTTACGTGGTTTCGACTTTGTTGAGCCAGGCTTTTGAGCTGGATGGGAAGCCGGACTTTATCACCCGGCAGTTGCCGTTGGTGCTCACGTTTGTGATTTTGTCCGGCGTCGTTTTTACGCAAACGCTGGGTCGGAAGGATGAAAACGAGTCTTTTTCACCCGCTGGTTTTATGGCGGGGTTGATTCTAGGTTTAGTGCCTTGGATGGTGGCGGTGCCGGCTTTGTTGATCGGCCTGACCGTAACGATGGCGATGAATGTGTATGCCGTTGGTTATTTGGCGGCGGCGGTGTTTGTGGGTGGGCTCGGTTTCGCGTTTGGGGTCGGGAAAACGCAGTCGGCGGCTTATGCGATCGTGGTGGCCGCGCCCGCGTTGATCAGCTGGTTCCGCCAGACCAAGCTGGTTACGCCGGTGCGATGCTAAGACAGGGCGGCACAGGGCGGTTCTTGTTCAGTCGGTATGGTATAGCTGGCGGGCCTCTTCGAGCGCTTGTTGGCATTCATCGCGGAGTTCAGACGGGGTAATGGCTTCAGCGTCAGGCCCCCAGCTGAGCACCCATTGGCGGACTTCGGCCAAGGCACCGAGGCGCAGGCGTAGTTCCAGTCCGCCGTCGGGCAGGGCGATGAGTTCCTGGGTGTCGTGCCATTCGCGCTCGCGCACCCGGTCCGCCACCCGGGCGGAGAACCGGATGCGGATCGCGTGGCGGGCCTCGCCGCTAAGGACACCCAAGGCATGGGCAAAAAAGGTTTCGGGCGAAAAGCTGGCCGGGCGCTCGAAGCGACGCGCCAGCACGGTGACCTCGCTCATGCGACCGAGAGCGAAGGTCTGTACGCGGGCTTTTTTAACATCCTCGGCGACGAGATACCAAAGGTTGTCACGGTTGGATAAATGGTAGGGACGCAAGCGGCGCGGGGTGGGGTCGCGTTCACCGGGCTTGCGGTAAATGAGGCTGAGCTCACGGCGGGCGGTTAAACCCTTGCTCACGGCTTTGAATACTTCGGGGTCCACTCGGCCCAAACCAAGGTGTTTGAAGGAAACCGCGTCGGCGGGGGGGAGGCCGTCGAAGGTCACTTGGTCGCGCAGACCGGCGGCGAGTTTGTCGAAGGTGCCTTGGAGTTGTCGGTAGAGCGGCGTGCCTTGGTAGGGCTTGAGCGCCTGGCGGGCCACGGCCAAGGCGAAGACCTCTCCCTCCGTGACTTGCAGAGTGGGAAAGGCCTGCACGGGCCGGGTGTAACGGTAGGCGCCTAGCGCCCGGTCGAACTCGATGGGTAATTCCAAGTCGTCGCGCATGGCGGCGATGTCGCGCACGACGGTTTTCCGGCAGACGCCGAGCTCGGCTCCGAGGGTGGCGCAGGTGACGAAGCGGCCGCGTTGCAAGGCCTCGTGGATGACGTGCAGGCGGCGGACGGAGAAACGCGATTTGAGTCCGGAGAAATCAGGCATGAGGGAAATCTCAAAGATTTTTTTGCCTGGGACAAGCTGTGTCCCAGTGTGGTGCTATAAATGGGGATATGAAAACCCGCGCCAAATCCGTCACGAAGTCTGCCAGTGTGCGTTCGGCCAAGCTCAAATCATCCGCCAACGACCGGTCGCCCGAGTTGTCCTGGTCGAGTCTGGGGCGCTCCTATCGGGTGGGGGTCTGGCCGGAGCCGGTGTTTATGCGAACCAATCGCGAAGGCGTCTGGGAAACCTATTCACCCGACCCCGAGGGGGATGAATTCGGGGCGGCGGCGGTTTTGCTGGGCGCGAAGGATTGGGCGAATTACCTGGGCTTTGCCCCGCCGGAAGCGGCGGCCTTCGTGGCGGGTTTTGGCACCCGGAAGCTGGAGGCGTGGGCGGTATTGACCCAGTGTCCCGAATTGTTGCCGGTTTTGGAACAGGCTCCGGCGCTGGCGGCGTTTTTAGCCGGACATGTTTCGCTGCTCGGGGCGGACGAGCCGCGCTGGGCCGAAATGCGTGTAGTTCATGAACGGGGCGGACACTGGGCACTCCTTGACTGGCTGGGGCTGCCTGCGACGCGCAAGGGTTGGGAGTCACTGTGTGGCTGGACCGCGCCGGAAATCGCCCGGAAGGATTTACTGCAATGCCGGGCGCGACTCTGGGCGGTGCCGGGCGCACGACTCTCGCACGCGCTGGCGGCTTAGAGCCTATCCGGCTAACCAATGGAGTGGCGTTGAGCAGGAAAGCGGGTTCGGCCTAGGCGGCCGAGGCGGAAGTGGGCCAGAGGCCCATGCCGCCTCGGACAACGCAGGCCCAACCCGCTTTCCCGCTCAACCCTCCGGGCGAGGGCGAAATTTGCCG
>CANIWJ010000120.1 GCA_947471035.1 Verrucomicrobiota bacterium | reverse complement strand
TATTCATCTAATTCTTGGTTTAATCTTTCGAGAGGGTCAACCTGCGAAGCTACTTGGGATAAATTTTCATGCCAAAGAAGTTGGTCGTCATCATCCGCCCTTAATAATAAGGTATCAAATGGTGCAATAGGGTGTTTGTAAGTGGCATTGCAATCGCTCCAATGTGTCCAGCCGGTTGAGCCGTAAGAAGCAAAGGTGCGCAGTCTGTAAAGTTTGCCCGAGTTGGATTGTAAAATTTGTGTTGGACCAAGTTTCATATATACAAATAAGTATTTATATGGAGTAAATTAATATCGGATAATTTATAAATCCCAAAACCCCTAATCGAGTTTTCCAATAAGCCGATTGGACTACCGAATCTCCACGATGGAACCGTCACGTATCCTAAGCATGTAATTACTCTGTTTAAAGCATTTAGGACAAGCTTTGGTAGTGGCACCACAGGCACTAGCACCTGTACTGGAGATTTTTGACTTCTCCAATAACACCGTAGTATAGAGGAATGCGCTGGACTTCAATTCGTATCTGGTTTCAGTAGCAATCCCCAAGTGATTGTTACAAGTACAGCGACGCCTAATAGCAAAGCTGTAAGCCACAGCCATAATCCGCTTGGGTAAAGGATATAGCCAACTCCAATAATAATCGTTATGAACGAGGCTATGCCGTGAACAGACCATGCGCCAATCCTACCGGCATCCGACATACGTAAAACCATTACCCACTGCGAAAGCAGTCCATAAACCGATAAAGCGATTGCTACACCAATTGCACTGGTCTTGGCTTGCGGAGCTAAACAAGCAGCAAGCACTACAAGTCCAATCATAAGCAAGTATGCCAATGCAAAAATTATACGGGCGTATTTCATTTGAGCAACACGGTCAAAGTGGTGGTGGTACCGGTGGTAACGGTGGCGGCAATGGCGGTGGAGTTGCCGGAATTAGAGGCGCAAACAATCCTACGAGTTCGGGAATTGTACCGGCGGCCTGCCAAGCGGCCATTCCTTGACGCCAGACCAAACTTTGTGCGTGGAATTGACCCAGCGGCATCATTTGCTGTAAAGCAGCCGTAGGATACGGTCCCGCCTGTTGCCCATTTATGGAAACGAAGAACACCAAAGGTGCGGTAGGAGGAGGAGTGGCGGGTGGTGCAAAGCTACTCGGTGCCCCTGCCGTATTAGGTGCCATGCTGCCAGCGGCGGGAAGGTGGGTAAGAAGTTGCCCCGCTTGCTGTCCGATTTGATTCCCCATGATAACGCCCATACCCATGCCCATACCGGACTGAAGAATGGAGCTATTGATTCCTCCTTCATTGCTAGCGGCAGTTTTCAATACATCCATACTCTTATCGAGTTGGTAAATATCACGGCCAACAATGTTCAGCTCCGCAGCTTTTTCCTTGATCTGCTTTAATTTGATATAGCTTGGGTCATTTTCGGGAACGGACAGGGATTCAAAATAGAAAGTCTCAAGAAGTATCCCGAATCGCTCCATTACTGGAGACACTTTGACTTGTGCGGCAAGCGACAGTTCCTCTAGGTGCGCAGTTATATTCAGAAAGGATATTTTATCATTGAACAGTCCACCGATTTGCGAAGAAACCGTTGACATAATTTTGCCTCGAAAGTATTGCCGTATCGTTTCGTCAGAAATTGTGGCAACGCTACCCATTAAAGTATCCAGAAATAGACGGGGATTTGCTATGCGGAATCCATATTGCCCAAAAGCTCGTATAGGAACTATAATTCCATACTTGGGATCTTCAACTTGAATGGGCGAGGGGGTTCCCCACTTGGTATCAAGTTTAGCGAGTTTATTGATAAACCATACCTCGGCTTGAAAAGGTGAATCACCGCCAAACGGCAAGCTGATTAACTTAGTGAGGAGTGGTATATTCCCTGTTTTTAATGTCAATGCACCTTCTTGTATTTCGTCGCAAACTTTGCCTCGATAAACGAAGAATGCTACTTGTCCAGGTTTGACGATCAATTGAGAACCTAGACGCAAGTTGGTCGATGGAAATTTCCAAGCAACTTGTTCGCTGCCACCGTCCCATGTTATTACATCTATGAGGGCCATTGTGTTTTTAGTGTTTACAGTAAGTGAGGGAAAGTATAACTATAACCAGCAGTACAACATAGCCTATGAGTTGATTGTTTCTTTCTGTTTTTTTTGAGGTTTCGACAGCCTCGGCAGAATACCTTGAGCTATAATCTTTCAGGAATGACGTAATATCTGGATTATTAACAGATGCAATGCGTAGCTTATTATAAGCAGCCGTCGCCTTGCCCTTCCATGCACTTATCAACTCCGCTTGTTCACTGTCAAAATCAGTATTTTCCATTACGGCATTGCCGTCGCAAAATGTCAGAAACTCTATAAGGCACTGGATTTCACTTGGCATAGTAAACATACGGATTGCACTCAGTTGCTCATCATGTTTATCACTGTCAGGGGAATCTGACTGTTGAATACTATCAAGCCGACGCTGAAGGGCTTCAATGTAATCGCTTGGTTTTAATGTAGAATTGGGCGTCAGTGTGCTTCCGCAATATTCGCAATTTAAAATTACCTGATTTGTTTTTGCTCCGCAGGTCGGGCAGTTGATGTGTTGCATATTATTTCAGCTCGGGTTTTGTAATTGGATTTCCGCTAAGTGCAAATGGAGCGAATTTGCGTTTGCATGATTTGCACTCACCATTATCGCCTATCCATTGAATCGAACCTTTTTTACACGCTGGGCATTTCTTCATTTTAATTGGTTTGTTCATAATAGCACTTTGCTTTATGTTTTACCGATCTAGGTCGATTTTTTTCCCGTAAGTTTCAAGCTGAGCTTCCATTGTGGCTGTGTAACCGTATGGGCCTTGTCCGGTTTTATATGGATAAATTACGAGTCCACGGAATTGTAAGTGGTATTCAGCGGCATCACCTGTGCTTTGCGTATCCATCACTTTAAATGTGAACCGCGTCTTAAATATATCATTATATGCGGGTTCCCCCGCCGCTTCGCCGCTTGCTTCCACGAGCTGGAGTTTTCCGCTGTAACCGTAGTTGGTATCGAAACTGAGTAACCCATTACCGTCCTGTGATATTGTTAAACTGACGGAGCCCTTTCTATCGCTGTGATCGCTGTAGCGCCCTTCTATGTCCGCCAAATGCGCAAAGTTCTTTTCTGCTTCGCGTCCGCCACAGCCTGAGAGGAAGAGGACGATAATGGATATAAAACAGGAGAGTAGTGAATTACGCATAGTATTAGACCAATGCACACAGCAGGGGTTAACACCTCTAATCTAGGAGGTGTAAGATGGGGCGGTCAACACCGTATTTTTGAGAGGTGAAAACCTTCGCCGTATTTCGTGAAAATCTCAGACGACTACGGCTTGGATTGGGGTTAACTCAGCAGGTGCTAGCAGAAAAAACGCAGCTTTCTTATAAGTACTATCAGAATCTTGAATCTGGGCGTCTAGCAGGAATAACACTGGCAACTATTGAACGGCTTGCGCAAAACCTTGGCGTTGACGTATGGCAGCTTTTCCATCCCGAGATTATTCCCCCTCAAGCCAAAGGAAAGCGGGCGCGGTCAGATAAAATTGAACGGTAACGTTGAGTATGTCCGTTTGGTTGGGATTATGGATTATTACCGTATTGTGATATGTAGATTTTAATGTCTTGACAGACTTTCTGCCAATTTAGCGTCTCAAAACTCTAAATGGTCAATCTACTCTATTTTCTGTCCATATCCCCACTCACCAACTCAATTGAGCTATATTCAGTCTCAATAACTAAATTACGACAAATTACGATTTCGCCCTATGTTAATTTGCGGATTTAACGGCTTTAAAATGTAACTCTCCCTAGGTGAGAAGAGGGTTCGACTCCCTCTGCCCGCACCAACTTTTTACCGTTTGGTAAACGTAAAGACAGAAGTTAACTTGCGGCGCCCGCAGGCTTGTAACGCCGGGGCGGGGCGGTGACGGTGTCGCGAAATCTTTATGGGCAAAGCGCTGCGCAACATCGGTATCGTGTCGGGGCTGACCATGGTCTCGCGCGTGCTTGGGTTGGGGCGCGAGATGGCGATTGCGGCGGCCTTCGGGGCCACGGCGCTGGGGTCTGCGTTCGCCACCGCCTTTACTCTGCCGAATTTGTTCCGTCGATTGTTGGGGGAGGGCGCGCTCACCGCAGCGTTGGTGCCCACTTTACAGGAGGAGACGGCACGGGGGGGGAAGGCGGCGGCCTTGCGCCTGGTGAGCGAGGTGGCGACGTGGACCTTGCTGGCGGCAGGCGTGATCACGGCGGCGGCGATGGCGCTGCTGGGTGCACATGCGTGGTGGGGGCCGCAGTTGCTGGCGTGGGGCTGGGAAGCGGATACGGTGGCGCGCTGGGAGCTGGGGGCGGAGCTGGGCGTGATTCTTTTCCCCTATATGGTGACGGTCTGTTTGGCGGCGGTATTTAGCGCAGCCTTACAGACTCGGGGGCGGTTTTTAGAGCCGGCGCTTAATCCGGTGTGGTTGAATCTGTGCATGGTCGGCCTGCTGGGCTACGGCGTATGGAGCGCGCCGGGAGACGATGCGGTGCGCATGCGCTGGCTGTGCGCCGGGGTGTTGGCGGGCGGGGTGGCGCAGATGGTGGGGCCGGGATGGGCTTTGATGCGGCTGGGGTGGTCGCCGCGTTGGTCGCCGCAGGCGGGGCCGGGCGTGCGGCAGATCGCGCGGTTGATGGTGCCGACACTTTTCGGCTCGGCGATTTACCTGGTGAACATGACGGTTTCGCGGTTGCTGGGACTGTCGCTCGATGACGCGGCGGCGACGGTGCTGAATCTTTCGACGCGTGTGATGGAGCTGCCCATCGGGGTGTTTGCGGTGGCGATTACGACGGTGGTTTTTCAACAAATATCGAAGCATGCAGCTGAGGGCCGGCTGGACCTGCTGGCGGTGGATTACCGGAAGGGCATGCGGCTGATTTTACTGGTGAATGTGCCGGCGGCGGTGGGGCTGGTGGTGTTGGCAGAACCGATTACGCGGGTGCTTTTTGAGCGGGGGAAATTTACGGCGGCAAACACGTTGACCATGGCGCCGGTGCTGGCGGTCGGGGCGCTGGCCTTGCCCGCGCTGGCGTTCGTGGGGCTGGCTTTGCGGGCGTTTTATGCGCGCAAGGATATGCGCACGCCGGTGCAGGCGGCGACGTGGAGCTTTGTCATCAACGTGGTGGCGAGCGTGGTACTGATGCGCTGGTTTGGCGTGACCGGGCTGGCGGCGGGTTCTACGGTGGCGGTGTTGTTTCAAGCCGGGTTTTTGCAGTCAAAGCTCGCGCGTGAACATGAAGGCCTCGGCTTCTCCCATCTGGCCGGGCATCTGGGCAAAGTCGTCGCGGCCAGCGCGGTGATGGGTGGGGTCGTGGCTGCAGCGTGGTGGGGGTGGCGGCAGGGCGTAACGACGGGCGGCGGGCGCGATCTGGCCGGGCTGGCGGTGAGCGTAGCGGCGGGCGTGGTGACCTTCGGCGTGGCGGCGTGGGTATTGCGCCTGGAGGGGCGGGACGAGGTGCTGGCGCTGGTGAAGCGGAAACTGAAACGCGGGTAAAGCGCCGGAGGGAGCGGCGCGGGCTGAGCCGCTCTCGCTTACGGATTCGCGACTACAAAGGGTTGGAACGGGGCCTGTTGGTTAGGCGGGATGCGGACTTTTAAGAAGACGCCCTCGTCGCGTTGTTCCTCAAATTGCACGTGGCCGATTTGGTGGGTGCGGGCGATTAGGTCGTAGCGGGCGTGAGGGATGAGCAGGGTAAGCTGGCCGAAGGCGTCGGCGATGAGCTCCAGGCACTGATCAACTAGCTGGGGCAGGCCTTCGCCGGAGCGCGCACTTAGGAAGATACCGTCGGGGGCTAGGGCGCGAGCGCGGAGGAGATGTGCCTCGTCCGCGACGTCCACTTTGTTGAAAACGGTGATCATGCGTTTGGCGTCAGCACCGAGTTCGCCGAGCACGCCGAGGGTGGTGGCGTGGTGGGCGGCGACATTGGGCGCGGTAACGTCGAGCAAGTGGATGAGGAAATCAGCGACAATGGCTTCCTCGAGCGTGGCCTTGAAAGCTTCTACGAGGCCGTGGGGCAGGCGGCGGATGAAGCCCACGGTGTCGGTGACGAGCAACTTTTGGTTGCCGCGCAGGAGGAGCTGGCGGGTGGTGGGGTCGAGGGTGGCGAAGAGTTTGTCCTCGGCGAGGACGCTGGCGCCGGTGAGGGCGTTGAGCAGGGAAGATTTGCCGGCGTTGGTGTAGCCGACGATGGCGGCGGTGGGCACGGGCACGCGCTGGCGCTTCTGGCGTTGCACGCCGCGCTGTTTGCGAACGTCCAGTAGTTCGCGTTTGAGGCGGACGATGCGGTCGTTGACCAGGCGGCGATCCTGTTCGAGCTGGGTCTCGCCTTCGCCACCCATCGCGCCGCCGCCGCCCCCGCCGCCGCGTTGGCGGGAGAGGTGGGTCCAGGCGCGGGTTAGGCGGGGCAGGGAATATTCCATGCGGGCCAAAGCGACCTGGAGGACGGCCTCGCGCGTGCTGGCGCGATCGGCGAAGATATCGAGAATCACCTCTTCGCGGTCGATGACCGCCAGTTCGGAGAGTTTTTCCCAGTTACGCTGCTGGGCGGGGGAGAGGGATTCGTCGATCACGATGAGATCGGCGTTGAGGGCTTTGGCGGCGGCGATGAGTTCTTCGGTTTTACCGCTGCCGAGCAGGGTGGCGGGGGTGGGTTGGCGGAGGTTGACCAGTTCGGTCGCCACAACCTCGATACGGAGGTTTTGCACCAGCTCCTCCAGTTCGGCGAGAAGCTCGGCGGCTTCGCCTGGGGCCATTTCGTGGGTTTGGATGCCGACTAGGAAGGCCCGTTGGCAGCGTTTGGATTCGGTGGAGGGAACCTGATCGAGAAAATCGGCCATGGAAGAGGGAGCGGGGAGCTTGGAGCAGGGAGCCTGGAGCGGGGAGCCTGGAGCGGGGAGTGGAGGCGTGGAGGGGGAGCCGGGAACGGGGCGCAAAGTAACCTAATAGGTTACTTGATGCTTGGGGGGCACGGATAGAGTTGGAAGCGGAACGGGTGAAGTCTAGCGGCGGCTGATTACGCGGACGACTTGCATGCCGGCGGTGAGGGCGGCGCGCACACCAGGTTCGGCGTCCTCGAACACGAGGCATTGGGCGGGCGGGACGCCGATGCGACGGGCGGCTTCCAGAAACATGTCCGGGTGGGGTTTTCCGCGACCGGGAGCGACGTCGTGCGGGGTAACGACGATGGAAAAGAGGTCAGCCAGACCTGCCGCCGCCAGCGCAGGGAGGGCGACGTCGGGGGTGCCGCCGGTAGCGATGGCGATGGGGTGGGTGGCAGCGACGCGTCGGGCGAAGTCCACCACCGGACCGATGGTGGCGATTTGCACCTCGGTGAGCTGGGCGAGGAAAATCTGCTCCTTGCGCTCGGCGACGTGGGCGGCGTTGGCGATTTCGAGCCCGTGTTTGAGGGCGAGCAGTTGCGCCACTTGTACGGAGGGCACTCCGCCCAGCGCGTAGAAGGCGTCTTCGTCGAGATTACCCGCCAATCCTTCGTGCCGGAGGGCGGCCTGCCAGGCGCGGAAATGCACGGGCATGGTATCGATCAATGTGCCGTCCAAATCGAAAATGTACCCGGCGAAATCGCCGGCGGGGATGTCGAGCTGCATGTTAAGGGAGCAACTTCGGCGGGTGTCGCGTTGCGCGCAATCGAAACCTCGGTTTGCGGGATCGCTCGGTCGCTCGGGTCGCCTGGCAGGCAAAGTAACCTAATAGGTTACTTGATGCTTGGGGACGGATGGCCGGTGGGCGACGCGCGACGCGCTTTGGGAATTTGCCTGTGGACTAGGCGGCGAGGCCGGCGGCGAGGGCGAGGGCGCTGCGGGCGCGGTTGAGGATGTAGAGGTGGTAGCCGGGCGCGCCGTGGGCTAGGAGGTCGCGGATTTGATCGAGGGCCCAATCAACGCCGATGAATTCGACCACGTCGGGGTCTTCGCTGGCGACTTCGAGGCGGCGGAGAAGGGCGGGCGGCAGTACTGAGCCGGAAAGGGTGGCGATGCGTTGCACTTGTTTTAACGAGAGCACGGGCATGATGCCGGGGACAATTGGCACGGTGATGCCTCGGGCGTGGCACTTTTCGACGAAGCGGTGGTAGATGGCGTTGTCGTAAAAGAGCTGGGTGGTGACGAAGGCGGCACCGGCGTCCACTTTGCGTTTAAGGGCGTCGAGGTCGGCTTCGAGGGACACTGCTTCGGGGTGTTTTTCGGGGTAGCCGCCGACGCCGAGGCAGAAGTCGGGGTGACGGGTTTTGAGCAGGGTGACGAGTTCGTTGGCGTAACGGAGGCCGTCGGGGGCTGGGGTGAAGGTGGCAACGCCTTTGGGTGGGTCGCCGCGCAGGGTCATGATGTTGCGGTAGCCTTGGGCGTGGAGCTGGTCGGCGATGGCATCGAGCTCGGCGCGGGAGTGGCCCACGCAGGTGAGGTGGGGCATGACGGTGTAGCCGAGCTCGTCTTTTAAAATGGCTCCGACCTGGGCGGTGCGGTCGCGGGTGGTGCCGCCGGCGCCGTAGGTGACGGATACGAAATCCCAGGGGATGCGGCGGAGAGCGGTGGCGGTGGAGCGGAGGGCGGCGACGCCGGCATCGTCCTTGGGCGGGAAAAACTCAAGGGAACGGAGGGGGCGGTTTTCAGCGAATAGGGCGGAAATAGGGAGATCGGCGCGATTGGGCATAACGGAGATGAGGCGGTGAGTCAGCGGAGCCTAGAAAACATATCAACACTTTTGTATTTGTTGATACGTTTGTTTCATGGACGGATTAGCCGAGCTTGAGGAGTTCGCGGCTGAGGAAGGCGGTTTGGGCGGCGGCGAGTTCTTTGATGCCTTTTTGGGCGAGGGTGAGCAGTTGTTGGAATTCGTCGCCGGTGAAGGTGGCTTCTTCGCCGGCGCCTTGGATTTCCACGTAGCGGCCGCGACCGGTCATGACGATGTTGCAGTCCACTTCGGCGTCTTTGTCTTCGGCGTAGGGGAGGTCGAGGAGGGCTTGGCCGCGCAGGAGGCCGACGCTGATGGCGGCGACGGAATCGACTAGGGGGTTTTCCTTGATTTTGCCTGAGTCGAGCAGGGTTTGGATGGCGAGGCGGGCGGCGAGGTAGGCGCCGGTAATGGAAGCGGTGCGGGTGCCGCCGTCGGCCTGGAGGACATCGCAGTCGATCCAGAGGGTGTTTTGGCCGAGTTTT
>CANIWJ010000119.1 GCA_947471035.1 Verrucomicrobiota bacterium | reverse complement strand
GGGGGGGGGGGGGGGGGGGGGGGGGGTGGACTGGCGGGTTGGCTTCGTCGTCGCGCACGAGGGCAAGGCGTTGGCGCTCGTAGTAGGAGGTGAAGGTGCCGTCGAAAATGGCGGCGCGCATCTCGGCCATCAGTTGGTGGTAAAAGGCGATGTTGTGGTGGGCGAGGAGCTGCCAGCCGAGGGTTTCGTCGCTCTTAATCAGGTGGTGGATGTAGGCGCGCGGGTGGGTGCGGCAGGTGGAGCAGGCGCAGCGGGCGTCGAGTGGTTCTTCGGAGAATTTATACACGGCGCGGCGGCAGTGGATTTTGCCGTGCGAGGTGAAGGCGGTGCCGCGTTGGGCGAGTTGGGAGGGGATGATGCAATCGAACATGTCCACGCCGCGGTGCACGGCTTCGAGGATGTCGATCGGGGTGCCCACGCCCATGAGGTAGCGGGGCAGGTGTTCGGGCAACTCGGCGGTGACGATGCCGGTGAACTCGTAGCGCTCGGCGTGGGTTTCGCCGACGGCGAGGCCGCCGATGGCGAGGCCGTCGAAGGGGAGGCGGCGCAGGTAGTCGGCGCTGCGCAGGCGGAGGTCGCGGTGGCAGGCGCCTTGCACGATGCCGAAGAGGGCCTGGGGCGAGTCTTCGCGGGCGCGCAGGGAGCGCTCGGCCCAGCGGTGGGTGAGGTGCATGGCGGCCTCGGTGGTGGCGTGGTCGGCGGTGGAGGGGATGCACTGGTCGAGCACCATCATGATGTCGCTGCCGATGGCGCGCTGCATGGCGATGCTGGATTCGGGCGAGAGGTGGTGGAGTTCGCCGTCCACGTAGCTGCGAAACTCGGCGCCCTCTTCGGTCATAACGCGGGAGTGGGGCAGGGAAAAAATCTGAAAGCCGCCGGAATCCGTGAGCACGGGCCGGTCCCAACCCATGAAACGGTGGATGCCGCCGAACTTCTTAAACACCTCGGGTCCGGGGCGGAGGAGGAGGTGGTAGGTGTTGGCCAGCAGGACTTGGGAGCCGATCTCGCGGAGGCCGGCGGCGTTCATGTTTTTCACCGTGGCCTGGGTGCCGACCGGCATGAAGACAGGGGTTCGCACCTCGCCGTGGAGGGTTTGAAAACGGGCGGCGCGGGCGCGGGTGCCGGGGGCGGTTTTTTCGAGCTGAAAGGCGAGACGGGACATGATCGGAAGCGAGCGAGAGAAGGAGGGAGGAGGGGGGCGAGTTTTAAAACGAGACCCTACAAACGGGACAGACCCATCCGTCTTATCGTAAGAATGGTAATTAGGTAGGTTTTCTCAGTTTCTGATTACTTAAAAATCATTTACGGATGTATATATGCAATATATGAAAAGTATTTGGCATGATTTGATCGAAATCGCTCGAAATCTATCACTATCTATCAAGTATGGAGTGCCCCCTAATCAATATGCCTCATTACACTTATGTGAATTTTAGCTGGGACGATGCCAAAGCTGCGGCACTAGATCCGGTTGGCCGCCTCGTGTATCGATCGAACCTATTGGGTTCCGATCAGCGCATCACCAACACCGGCGGGGGTAATACATCTTCCAAGTTACTGGATCGGGATCCGATCACCGGTCGGGCGGTCGAGGTGCTATGGGTGAAGGGTTCGGGCGGGGATCTACGCACGGCGGGACGTGAGTTTTTCTCCTCTCTCTACCAGGAAAAACTGTTCGCTTTGCAGGAGGTTTACGGTGTCCGCGCCGACAAGGGTCTTAAATCCCAGGCCGAGGACGACATGGTAGCTATGCAGGCGCATGCGACTTTTAATTTGAATCCCCGCGCGTCGTCGATCGACACCCCGCTGCACAGTTTTCTACCGGGCAAGTTCGTGGACCATATGCATCCCAACGCGATCATCGCCATCGCGGCCTCGGCGAATTGTCAGAAGCTCACCCAGGAGATTTTTGGCGGCCAAATGGCTTATGTGCCTTGGATGCGTCCGGGCTTTGAGTTGGGTCTGGCGATGCAGAAAATCGCGAAAGAGCAGCCGGGTATTCGCGCCATCATGATGGGCCAGCACGGCTTCATTTCCTGGGCTGACGATGAAAAGGCCTGTTACACATGGACGCTTGATTTAATCGAAAAAGCCTCCGCCTACATCGAGGCGAAGTATGAGTCCAAGGGTGGTAATGCGAAGGCCTTCGGTGGGCAGAAATATCAGGCACTGCCCGAGGCCGAACGCCGCGCCACGCTGGCGGGGATCATGCCCTGGCTACGCGGACAGGTCTCTCAGCAAAAACGGTTTATCGGCACCATTCAGGACGACGCCAAGATCCTGCGTTTCGTGAACTCTTTCGATGCGCCCCGTCTCGCCGAGTTGGGCACCTCGTGCCCGGACCATTTCCTGCGCACCAAGATCAAGCCGCTCTACGTGGATTGGAATCCTCAGGCTGAGGACGCCGCCGCCCTCAAGCTCAAGCTGTCCACCGCGCTCAATCAATATCGGGCGGACTACATGAGTTATTACAACGATTGCCGGCGCTCCAATTCGCCGGCGATGCGTGATCCGAATCCGACCGTGGTTTTGATCCCCGGTCTGGGTATGATCGCGTGGGGCAAGGACAAGTCGGAGAGCCGGGTGACGGCGGAGTTTTACAACTGTGCGGTCGAAGTCATGCGCGGAGCCGAGGCGATCGACACGTATATCGCCCTGCCCAAGCAGGAAGCCTTCGACATCGAGTATTGGCTCCTGGAGGAGGCGAAGCTCAAACGCATGCCCGCCGAAAAGGAACTCGCCCGGCAAGTCGTGTTGGTGATCGGCGCCGGTTCCGGCATTGGCAAGGAGACCGCCCATCGTCTGGCCAAAGAAGGGGCGCAGGTCGTTTGTGTGGATCTCAATGCCGCCGCCGCCGAGGCCACCGCCAAGGAACTGACCGACAAGCTCGGCCAGGGCATCGGCGTGGCAGGCACTGGTATCTCGAACTGCGGCCCGGCGCTGGGACTCGCGGCCAACATCACAGATCGCGCGAGCATTCGCGCCATGCTGGATCAAGTGGCGCTGGCCTACGGTGGATTCGATTCGATTTGCGTGACCGCAGGCATTTTCGTGCCGAGCGACACCACTGGGCACATTCCTGACGACAAGTGGGCGCTGACCTTCAATATCAACGTCACGGGCAGCTATTTCGTCGCCGACGAAGCCTTCAAGACTTGGAAACAGCAGGGTCTTCGGGGCAACCTGGTGTTGACCACCTCGGCTAATGCGGCCGTCGCCAAGAAGGGTTCTCTCGCCTACGACACGTCAAAAGCCGCCGCCAACCACTTGGTGCGCGAGCTCGCGATGGAGTTGAGCCCCTTGGTGCGGGTGAACGGCGTGGCCCCCGCGACGGTGGTGCAGGGGTCGGCGATGTTTCCCCGTGATCGGGTGATCGGTTCGCTGGCGAAATACGCCATCCCCTACACTGACGACGAAGACACCGAGAGTTTGGTGAGCAAACTGGCGCAGTTCTACGCCGACCGTACTTTGACCAAGGCACCGATCACTCCGGCCGATCAGGCCGAGGCGTATTTCCTCCTCGTCACGCAGCGCCTGAGCAAGACCACCGGTCAGATCATCACGGTGGACGGCGGCCTGCATGAAGCTTTCCTGCGCTGATTTCGCCTCGGCGAAAATCCCCCGTCGTGGTGATGGGGCGCGCGCATCGTCCGTGTGGTGCGGACGGTGCGCGGCGCAGGCTCTTCATTATCCAAGCCTATAACGGTTCATTTATCACAGGATGGGGGAAGAATCTTTCCCGAGGGCTTAGCTTTCCCTAAGCGTAACACCCCGCACATGAATGTCCCCTCCGAGCCGCTTTCCCGCCTGCTGCGCCGCGCCGACCCCGCCGCCGCCTCATCCGCTTCTATCCCGCCCGAGGCTTTCGTCGCCGTCGTTCACGCCCGTCTCCGCACCGAGTCGGCTGCCCCTTCGCTTTGGCAACGCTTTCTGGCCCGACAAGCCCTGCCGCTGGCCGCCTCCCTCACTGTGATCGCCTCGCTCGCCGTCGGCGGTTCCGTGGCCTACGCCCGCGAGCAGCGCGCCCGCACCGAGGCTTACGCCAGCGCTTACGCCCGCAGCATCGACCCGTGGCAACTGCATGGTGCGGGCGCGAATCGCGTTACCTCCGTCCCCTCCGCAACCGTTCATCACCATCCGTGAACGCCCGCAGACAGTTTGCCTTGCTCGGCTTGCTCGCGCTGGTCGCCGGCCTGTTGGCTTACGGTCTTACCCGTTGGGTCTTTCCGGCTTCCCTGCCCGCCGCCGATACGGTTAACCTCGACTGGCTACGTCAGGAATTCGCCTTAACGCCCGCCCAGCTTGAGACGGTTGCCAGTCTGCATGCCGACTACGCTCCGGTTTGCGCCGGACATTGCGCCGCCATCGCCGAGGCCGAAACCGCTCTCGCCGCCTCGACCACGCCCGACGCTCGCATCTCCGCCCAAGCCGAGCTTAAACGCTTGGAACAACGTTGCGCCGACTCCACCCGCGCCCACCTGCGCGCCGTCGCCGCCGCTATGCCGCCCGCCCAGGCCGCCCGCTTCCTTGCCTTGATCGAGCCGAAAATCGCTCACACTGAGGGACGTATCGGAGCTCCTGATTTGAACGCCCGGCCATGAGCGCCGCCACGCCTCCGACTATCGCTCCGAGCGACGAATCTCTGATGACCGCGCTGGCCGGTGGTGAACTCGCCGCCCTTGATCCCTTGATGCTGCGCTGGCAGCGGCCCTTGCAGGCTTTTCTGCGCCGGCACCTGCCGTCTGATGCCGATGCGCTCGACCTCGCCCAAGAGACGTTTGTCCGGATCTACCGGCACCGGGAAAACTACCGTCCCGGCGCGCGTTTCAGCACTTGGATGTTCCAGATCGCGCTCAACCTCGCCCGCGACCAGGCGCGCAAAGTCACCCGCCGCCGCACCGATGCGCTCGAAGCCCTCGCGCCCGAAGTCGCCGCCGGACTGGCCGCCGAAGGGGCCTCACCGGCTGACACTGCACGGCTGAATGAGGAAATCATCGCAGTGCGCTCCGCTTTGTTAGACCTCGCGGAGCCGTTGCGCACCGCTCTCATCCTTTCGGAATATCAAGCGCTCTCCCATGCCGAAATCGCAGAAATCGTCGGTGCCACGCCCAAGGCGGTCGAAACCCGCCTCCACCGCGCCCGCGAAAAACTCCGAGTAGCTCTCGCCCGTTGGCTCAATAACTAGCCGGTGCCTTGAGCCGGTCCAAGTTCGCGACCTGGTGCCGAGATGCACAATATCAGCCACCTCCGCGCCTGTTTTCTGGTCGTCCTTCACTTTTGTGCCCGGCCAGATCGACCATCTGATCGTTGGCTATGCCATATCATACCTGTTATGGTATGACATGAGACTTTAGCGTGGCCCGATGTAACCCCGGCATCCGGTCAAAGAAGATTGGGTAACCGGTTTCTCCTTCGATTCGACCGGAGAATCACCCGCTTACGTCAGATCGATCCCGAAAAACAAATCGATCAGCTGCTCGCCCCGGCGAGCCCGGCGGGACCGGTCGTGCCACCTAGCCGTTGAGCCGTTTGGCGTTGGAAACCAGACGAGGCCGAGGGCTTACCGTTCCGGCCGGGGGAACCACGGGAATCACCTTGGCGGGTGCGCTTTTCATCTCGGGCAAGGGCTGGGATTTGTGCCCAACCAACGCCGACAGCCGATGGCCAGCCTCCTGTAATTCGCCCGATTGAGCGGTTAATTGCTCGGCGGCGGCGGCGGTCTCCTCGGCGGTAGCTGCGTTGGCTTGAGTGACTTTATCCAGCTGATTAATCGCGGAGGAGATCTGGTTAAGGCCGGTGTTTTGCTCCTGCGAGGCGGTGGCCACTTGTTCGACGATCGAATCTACTTCGCGGATTTTGACCACGATGGCGGCCAGTTCCTCTGCCACGCGGTTGGAAAGCTGCACGCCTTGTGTGCTGCGCTCGCCCGCAGTGGCAATTTTGTCCGCGCTTTCCCGTGCTGCCATGGCAGAACGCTGGGCGAGGGAGCGCACCTCATCTGCCACCACCGCAAAGCCCGCGCCCGCTTCGCCGGCGCGGGCGGCCTCGACCGCTGCGTTGAGCGCGAGGATGTTGGTCTGAAAGGCGATTTCGTCGATGGTCTTGATGATTTTACCAATTTCCTGCGACGACTGCTGAATCGAGGTCATGGCCGACTGCATACGCCCCATCTGCTCCGCGCCGACCTCGGCGGCTTGGCGGGCGGCGTTGGCCGAGACCTTGCCGGACTGAGCATGCTCGGCGTTGCGTTTGGTCATGCTCGTCAACTCTTCCAAAGTGGCGGAAACCTCCTCCAACGATGCCGCCTGCTCACTGCTTCCCTCGGCCAAGCTCTGACTGGCGGACGTCACATGGTGGGCGGAGGCGACGTTCATTTCCGCCATTTGGTTTAAGCTGCTGATAACTACTTCAAAGGGCCGCGGAATGCTCCGGGCAACCAGGATGGCGACTATTACAACTATGAGAAAAGCACCCAAGGCACCGCCGATAAGCGCTTTAAGGAAGCTGTCCACCGCGTCGGCTGCCTCTATTTTTATGCGCTCAGCTTCTTTCGAGAACACGTCCGATGTATTGCCCATTATGCTCTCCAAATCGCTGAAAGCCTTCTGAAAGGAAGGCGTGCCGGCTTCTGCGGCCGCCAAATCGGTTCCGGCGAGGGTGGCTAAGTCAGTGGCCGATTTTATGTAGGCTTCCAGCGGTTGCTCAAGCTGGGCGATGGCCTCCTTTACCACCTCTGGCAAAGCCAAGGCTTCATTGGCCGCCAAAGCTTCGCGGAAAATTGTCGCATGCTCCTTTATGTCGGCTGTGACCTCGGCGATAGCTGCTTTATCGCTCTTTCGCGAGGCTTCTTTTGCCGAGAGCACATCGCCACGCAGGGCATCGTGCATCATATCCGCTGATTGATGGTTTTGCAGGCCTTGAAAAACCGTCACTACTGACGCGTTGTGGATTTTCAGGGCATTGAATTCGGTGAAGACAACCGTCGTGAGGGCGGCGATCAGGAGTGCAGCCGTAATCGCAAGCACGCTGACTTTATGATTAACGTTTAAGGCCATGGGGATAGGTAATTATTTTCGAAAAGCGAAAGGGCGGGGAGGGGGGCCGACTTCAATAGGTGGCGCTCAGGCGAAGGATAAACAGCCAGGCATCCGAGGCGGTGTTTAACGCGCCGACGTGGCGGATGTATTGCAGGTCAGGCTGCACGGTAAGGTGTTCGCCAAGCGCGATGGAATGACTCAGCTCGGTGACATGCTCGAAGTCTTGCCCGGCGAGCTTGGCGGACATCTCGGCATAGACTAAGCCCAGCGCGGTGACGTCGGCGGGACGCGAGGGGAGCAGGCCGGTTACCGCCACGGCGGTATCGAAGGCCCAGGCGACTGTGCTGCGATCCTCGGGTGCCCAACCGTAACGAACGTGCGCCTCGACGTTGCCAGCCTCGCCGGTATTGCCCGCCAGCGTGCGCTCGATGATGGCGTAGGCACCTTGGTTCCCCGCATGAGTCTCTCCGCTGCCGAGATCAACAAAGTCCGCCGTGTGCAGCCACCCGCCCAGATAAACGCGGGTCGGCGCACCTTCCGGAGCATAGCCCAGCTCGGTAAAGATTACCGCGCCTTGCCCGGCATTTAACTGATAGTGCGTGCCATGCCGGTTCAGGTGCTCGTCACCCACGGCGTAATCGAAGGCGTCGCCATCGTAAACGGCCACTTTGGCGGTCCAGCCCGACGGCAAGGTTAAGGCCACTCGCGAGCCGAGTGCGGCGGCGCTGTAGGCCGTTCCGGCATTTAATACGTTGCTGGAGATAAACGCGGGCCAACCAAAGGCGCTATTTATTAATGCGCCACCCGCCGTCGTGCTGCAAAATTCCTCATCGACGAGCCATGCTCCGGTTCGCCATGACCAAGCCGCGCCGTTCGCCTCCGCCCACCAACTGTAAAGCCGCAGGCTTTGGTAATCCTCGGCATTATTCACTGCCAAAAAATCTCCAAGTATGCGTTCCGTGGGGCCGCGACCTTCCACCCAAAGCACGCTGGAGTAGGCCGACCACGTGACCGCCTTAGCTTGGGTTGCCTCCGCCGTTTGCGTCCAAAGGGCATGGCCTAGGACGGTGCCAAATAAGGATTCACGTCCGGCCCCCGGTCCGGAAAGCCCGCTCGCGGCGTCGAGGGTGGCGTCCACGCCCAGCGAAAGTTTACCAACGCCCAAAGCGTATTCCGGCCCAGCCGATAGACTGGTGACGAGCACTGCACGAAAAAGGCCCGTAAGCAAAAAACGCGTAAATGACATTTTCCACCAATCGGAACCAAGTAGGGAAAACTGAATCCTTTTTTGTTAAATGAATGCGACAGCCTTCTCGGCGATGACAAAAAAGAGGCCGACGCTGCACGCGTCGGCCTCCCTGTAGTTTAAAGCGTTCGACTTTTTTGACTTAAACTTAGAACGCCTTGCCGTCGGCCTTGGTGCCGCACAGGGCGACTTCGATGCCGAGTTCGGCGGCCAGCGCGGCCTTGGTGTAGAGCGCCAGATCGGCATCCTTGGCGGAGTTGGCGTAGGCCACCTGGATGTGGTTGCTCTGGTGGCGGGCCATCATCTGGTCGCGCGAGATACCGTAGGTCACGGCGTGCATGATCGGCCACTGGTAGGTGGTTTCCTTCCAGCGACGCTCGGTCTCTTCCTGCGGCAGGCTGATGACCTTGGCGCGGCCGAGATCCATCTTGAGCTTGCCGTTCTCGACGAACACGCGACTCCAGACGATCTCGCCGACCTTGGCGATGCCGCGTAGGGTGCCGCCGCCGAGGCGGAAATACATGCCGGGCTGACGGAGGGAGTCGGAACCCGCCCAACCATTGACATGGTGATCGGCCGGCGCGCTGCCCGAGATGAGGAACACCCAGACGTATTCCTTGGTAGTGCCGGACTTGTCCCAATCACCCCAACGCAGATCATGAAGGGTATTGGCGCGGGGCTGCTTGAGGGCCTTGTGCACGCGGTCGGTGAAGAGGCCGTCAAGGCCGGCGCATTCGTCCACCTCGTTGAAATGCGGGATCGGCTCGCCGTCGCGGATGATGGTGCCGTCGGCGCGTTTGACCGGCGGGCGTTCGGTGGAGTTGAGCGTGCCTTCGACCAGATCGGAGGCGGGCAGGAGGTCCTTGAGGCCCTGTTGATACTGGATGCCGATGGTCTCGCAGCCGAACTCATCGGCGATGCGCACAGCGGCGATGTAGGTTTTGCACTGGAGGAGGACCTGACGCTCGGTGAGCTCGGTGGCCTCGTCTTTGCCGAAGTGGAACTTGAGCCCCTTCTTCTTATACCACTCGAACACTTCCTTGGCCTCGGCATCCGAGACTTGGGTGGTGGCGTAGTAAAGGGCGGACTGGGAGAGGCGCTCCTTGTAAACGCCGGTC
>CANIWJ010000118.1 GCA_947471035.1 Verrucomicrobiota bacterium | reverse complement strand
TAATCGCAAAGGGATTATCGCTTCCCCCGGATTTACTTAGAGCAGAAACGCCCCTGGTAGGATGTGTAGTAGTCTCGTAACCACTCATGGCTATGCAACAAGACACCTGCCGACTAGCGGGCGCGATAGATTAACCACCCTGCCGCCATAGCCCTGCTTGTAAGAATGTAAATTTGAACACAACATATTAGACCCTAAGTTATAAGCCTTCGCTTCTGTCAACCCACCCAGCGTCCTGTTCCTACTTTTAATACTTTTTGATGAACCAAGCTCTCTCTGTCCTAACCTTTTTAATACTCGGCGCCCTCTTTTCCTGGCTTTTGCTGCGTGGCCGGACCGCAGCGCTTGGCGAACGTATTCTCGCCCGCGAAAGCGAAATCCTGCGTCTTCAAACCGAGCTCGCCACCACGCGCCAGCGCCTCGAAACAGACCGTGCCGCTCTTTCCTTAACCCAAACCGCTCTTGCTGCCGACCGCGCCACCGCCGAAGAAAAAATCACCGCCCTCACCACCGCCCACGAACGCGCGGCCAACGAGTTCAAAGCCCTCTCTGCCGCCGCCCTTCAGGCCAACAACGCCGCCTTCCTCGACCTCGCCAAACAAACCCTTGGCGAAACCCGTCAACTCGCCGACGGCGACCTCGAAAAACGCCAGCTAGCCATCGACGCCCTCGTCAAACCCCTCCGCGAAACCCTCACCCAAGTCGAAGCCAAGATCACCGCCTTCGACCAGACTCGCGCCGCCTCCGCCGCCGCCCTCGCCCAGCAACTCCAGACTCTCTCCCAAAGCCAGGCCACCCTCCAAAACGAAACCGCCCGCCTCTCCACCGCCCTGCGCTCCACGACCACTGCCGGAACCTGGGGCGAGCTCCAACTCCGCCGCGTCGTCGAACTGGCCGGCATGACCGACTATTGCGATTTCACCGAACAGACTTCCGTCACCACCGCCGGTGACTCCCCTGCCCGCCTCCGCCCCGATCTAGTTGTCCGCCTCCCCGCCGGCCAGCGCATCGTCGTCGATGCCAAAGCCCCCAACGAAGCCTACCGCGACGCCGCCACCGCTCCCGACGAAGCTACCCGCGCACTGAAAATGGCCGAGCACGCCGCCAAGGTTTCGTCCCACGTCAACGCCCTCGGGGCCAAAGCCTACTGGGAACAATTTCAACCCTCCCCCGAGTTCGTGGTGCTCTTCCTCCCCGGCGACCAATTCCTCGCCGGCGCCCTCTCCGCCGACCCCGAGCTACTCGAACGCGCCATCCTCAAAAAAGTCCTGCTCGCCACCCCCGCCACCCTCATCGCCCTGCTCAAGGCCGCCGCCTACGGCTGGCGTCAAGAGACGGCCGCGCAAAACGCCGCCGAAATCACCGCCCAAGCCCGCGAGTTCTACGACCGCGTCTGCGGCTTCACCGAACACCTCGGCAAAATCGGCCCCGCCCTCGATACCGCCTCCAAGAGCTACAACGCCGCCCTCAGCACCTTGGAAACGCGTGTCCTCCCCTCCGGCCGCCGCCTCGCCGAACTCGGTGCCAAGGGCAACAAAGACCTGCCCGCCGCCCTCCCCGCCGCCGACCTCGCCCCCCGAGAAATCGCCAAACGCGGATGAGGTAATCGACAGCTCCGCCATCACCCTGCCTAACGGCCCACCCAACCGCGCCTCCCAAGAGTCGCGGTTTTTTTTATTTTCCGGAATACGTCGCTACTTCGGCCCCTGCCTCCAACTTGGACCCTTGAGCACTTCGTCTTCCTCCTCTCCCGTGCTCGCTCCGGCGCTCGCGTCCGATCCCGCCGCCAGCCTCAAAGTCGCCTTCATTGGCTCTTACCCGCCGCGAAAATGCGGCATCGCCACCTTCACCCAAGACCTGCGAACCGCCACGGTCGCCTTGTTAGGCCGCCCCGCATCATGCCCCGTCATCGCCTTAAACGACGGTGCCGAACGTTACGCTTATCCGCCCGAAGTGATCTTCGAAATCGCCGAGCAAGACATCGCCACCTACGAACGCGCCGCCGAATTCCTCAACCGCAGCGAAGTCAGCGTGGTCAGTCTCCAACACGAATTCGGCATCTTCGGCGGCAGCGCCGGCGGTCATGTGCTCGCCCTCGTGCGCGCCCTCAAAATGCCCGTCGTCACCACGCTGCACACCGTCCTGCGCGACCCCGGTCCCGAGCAGCGTCGCATCATGGAGGCACTTATCAAGGCCTCCGCCCGCCTCGTCGTCATGACCGAGCGCGCCCGCCGCTTTCTCCGCGAGATCTACGACGCCCCCGCCGAAAAAATCGACGTCATCGCCCACGGTATCCACGACGTACCCTTCGAGGAACCCGACCGTTTCAAAACCATCCTCGCCGTGGACGACCGCCTCGTCCTGCTCACCTTCGGCCTGCTCTCCCCCAACAAGGGCATCGAACACGTCCTCAACGCCCTGCCTGCCATCATCGCCGAATTCCCGCAGGCCGTTTACCTCGTGCTCGGTGCCACTCACCCCAACCTCGTCCGCGAAAACGGCGAGGTTTACCGCCTCGGTCTCGAACGTCTCGCCAAACACCTCGGCATTGAGCAACATGTCATCTTCTACAACCGTTACGTCGATCTCCCCGAGTTGATGGATTTCATCGGCGCGGCCGACGTCTATATCACCCCCTACCTCAACGAGCGGCAAATCGTCTCCGGCACGCTCGCATACGCCTTTGGCGCGGGCAAAGCCGTCGTCTCCACCCCGTATTGGCACGCCGCCGAACTGCTCGCCGACGGACGTGGCGTGCTCGTTCCCTTCGCCGACAGCCCGGCCATCGCCCGCGAGATCGGCGCTCTCCTGCGCGACGAACCTCGCCGCCTCGCCCTCCGCACCGAGGCCCACCGCATCGGCCGCGAAATGATCTGGAGCCGCGCCGCCGAAACCTACCGCACCAGCTTCACCCAAGCCCGCGCCGCCTACGCCGCCACCCGCCGCCAATCGCTGCTCCTCCGCACCCTCGCCGACGACGCCCCCCGCCTGCCCAAGCTCAAAACCGATCACGTGCTGCGCCTGAGCGACTCCACCGGCATCCTGCAACATGCGCTGTTTTCCGTGCCCAACTTCTCGCATGGCTACTGCACCGACGACAACGCCCGCGCCCTCCTCCTCACCCTGCTCTGGAAAGACCTCGGCGAAACCTCGCCCGCGCTCGACCAACTCGCCACCACCTGCCTCGCCTTCCTCGCTTACGCGCTCGATCCGCAACTCCGACGCTTTCGCAACTTCATGGGCTACGACCGCAGCTGGTTGGAAGCCGTCGGCTCCGAAGACTCGCACGGCCGCGCCCTCTGGGCACTCGGCACCTGCGCCGCCAAATCCCGCGATCGCGGCCGCGCCCTGCTGGCCCGCCAACTCTTCCTCGACGCTCTGCCCGCCGCCGCCGATCTCGTGCATCCCCGCACCTGGGCCTTCACCCTGCTAGGCATTCACAGCTACCTCGCCGCCTACCCCGACGACACCCGCGCGGCCCAACTTCGCACCTTGCTCACCGAACGCCTCATGCGCCGCTTCGTCGAACACGCCCGCGACGACTGGCACTGGCTCGCTGACGACGCCACCTACGACAACGCCCGCCTGCCCCACGCCCTCATCCTATCCGGACGCGCCATGAACCACCCCGAGCTGGTCGCCACCGGACTCCGCGCCCTGCGCTGGTTGATCCAGTTACAAACCTCAGCCGACGGCGTGTTTCAACCCATCGGTTCCGACGGCTTCTGCCATCGCAACGGCACCCGCGCCTACTTCGACCAACAACCCGTCGAGGTACAGGCCACCGTCTCCGCCTGCCTCGAAGCCTTTCGTGCCACCTCCGATTCTTACTGGCTCCAACGCGCGCGCCATATCTTCGAGTGGTTCACGGGTCGCAATGACCTCGGCCTCCTCCTCTACGATGCCAAGACCGGCGGCTGCCGCGATGCGCTGCACGCCGACCGCGTAAACGAAAACCAGGGCGCCGAGTCCACCCTCGCCTTCCACCTCGCCCTCGCGGAGCTCCAACTCGCCAACAACGATCTCGCCGCGTTCCACGGCCCCTTGTTAACCGCCGCCCAGGCGTCCCCCGCCAGCGCCAGCGTCTAGTCGCACCAAGCGCCCCACCACTCACCATGTCTCCTCCCGCCGTTAATCGCACCACCGTCTTCATCAACCCCGACCGCGCCCGCGTTCTCATCCGCCCCTTCGCGCCCGCCACCGAGCAACGCATTGTCAAAATCATCGCCCGTTTGCTCGCCTTGTCCGAAACCGAGATCGATCAGCTGCTCGCCCAGCTGATGAAAGACTTCTCCGAGCGCCACCAACGCGCCAAAGACCTCTTCCTCCAACGCTTCGAGTTCGTTCGCCCCCACCTCGTCACCGACCTTGAACTCAGCGAGGCCCGCAAGCTCGTGATCGGCTCCTACTTCACCCACGAGTATTCGCTCGAATCCGCCGCCCTCTTCAACCCTTCCGCCGTCCCCCACCCCGACCAGTCCGACCTCCCCCCCGGCGCGCTGCGCTTCGTGCTCAGCCTGCGCGCCACCGGCGAAGGCCACATCTCCTCAATCACCTTTCGCACCGGCGTGGTGACGGCGGAAAACACCATCACGCTCAACCCGCCCACCCGCTTCGTCTCCGAAGCCCAATCCGTATCCGACGCCCCGTACGACAAAGCCCGCTTCTCTCTCCAACTCGCCGAACTCGGGTTCGCCGGCACCTTCACCCGCCGCACCATGGGAGCCCTCGGCGACTTCTTCACCCTCGCCGAACTGCGCGCCGCCATCGCCCTCACCCAAAACCAGCTCGGCCTCACCGAGCCCAACGGCAACACCCCGCCCCCCGTCGCCATTCTCGATCTCGCACTCTCCAACCACGAGGTGCGCTTCGCCCCCGGCCTGCGCGTCTCCGAGCGTGTACTTTTCCCCCGCACCCCCAGCCAGAGCAACGGCATCGAAGACGCCCGCTTTGTCCTCTTTCATCACGACGACGGCACCCGCAGCTACTTCGCCACTTACACCGCCTACGACGGCCGCTCCACCCAGCCGCAGCTCCTCGAAACCGTCGATTTCCTGGACTTTAAATTCATCACCCTCGCCGGAGCCGCCGTGCAAAACAAAGGCATGGCGCTCTTCCCCAAGAAAATCGGTGGCCGTTACGCCATGCTCTCCCGTCAGGACAACGAAAACATCTACATCATGTTTTCCGACGAACTCCACTTCTGGCGCACCGCCACCCTGATCCTCAAACCCACCTACGCCTGGGAATTCGTCCAACTCGGCAACTGCGGGTCCCCCATCGAAACCGACCGCGGCTGGCTCGTTCTCACCCACGGCGTCGGCGCGATGCGCAAATACTCCATCGGTGCCGTTCTTCTTGATCTCAATGACCCGACCAAAGTGCTCGGCCGCCTCCGCGAACCGCTCATCACCCCTGCCGAGGACGAACGCGAAGGCTACGTGCCCAACGTCGTCTATTCCTGCGGAGCGATTCTGCACGGACGCGAGTTAATCATTCCCTATGCAGTGTCAGACTACGCCACCCGCTTCGCCACCGTCCCGCTGGATGCGGTGCTCGACGCCATGGCATAAAACCTCGGGTCGAAATTCACATCCCACCCTCCCCGCCGCCGACCTCGCTCCCCGCGAAATCGCCAAACGCGGTTAGTCTCTAAAATTGAAATTGCAGTTTCCAGCGAGGTGGACGAAGTCCGGCAATGCTACCTGCACGCCGTTTCCTCGCTACCTTTATACCATATCTCGCTCTAGGGCTTATAATTAGCCGATCCTTCGCTACGCCAACCCTGATTGCGGAAGACACTTTTACTTATTCCGCCGGCTCCATTGTAGGTGCCAACGGAGGAACTGGATGGTCTGCTGCTTGGTTTAATCCCTACTCTCAAAGCCCTCTGACTATAAACAGTTCAGGCCAGCTTATTTATTCCTCCACAAGCACGATTGAAGCCGCCGCCCGCGCGGTAAACCAGCGCTTTTCTAGCTCAAATTACGCCCAAGTTTATATCCTCTTCGACGTTAGGTTCGGCACCCAATCCGGCGGTGGCACACCCAACCTTCGTATTTACGACAGCACACTCCCATCCAACCAAATTACCGGTGGCCTCGGTAATAATGGCTATGGCTCGCCTAACTACTCCATTCTCGGCGCTGGCTTAACCGTCGGCGCAGACTCCGGCACTTCTTTAAACACCGCAGCTAATATCCTCTACGAAATCGATTATACCCAGAACCAGTCACGGCTTTGGGTTGGTAGTATATCATGGAACATCAATGCGTTGCCAACCAGCGGTGCCAATGCAACCCTCGCATCCGCGCCCGCTTTCGATCGGCTTGATCTCTACGTCCGCCAACTCGCTTATTTTGATAATCTTAGTATCTACGCCGTTGCTATCCCGGAACCTGCCGCCACTGCCACGCTTATGGGAGTCTGTTTATTTACCCTAGTGGTAAATCGTCGCCCGCGCCGCGCATAAAAACATCAGTAGAGGTGTAGTCACAAAGGCGCGCAACCCTATCGTGTCCTTAGCTTTGATAGCGGCACCCGCACAATCAACGCTCACAACCAACCTCCTTTGATCAACATAGGGTCTTGCTTGGTTTTTTGAGCCTAAGCCTCAGTTTGTGTTGATGCCATTACCCATGAACGGGCGCCAATGGTCTGATTTTGAATAGCACGAGCGTCACGATTCCAGCGCCCTGACTAAATCTACGAGTTCGAGGTTTATTTTTACCCTCATTCATTCCGCGCGAAAGCGCATCGTCGCCTTAGCCTCATCGCGCCTCCACCCCGTCTCACCGACCTCCCAAGTATAAGTGAGCCGACCTCCGACACAAAGTAACCTATTGGGTTACTTTGTGTCGGAGGTCGAAAAAATCTGGGATTGGAGCCGAGGAGCCGTGGTTCGCCAAAATCCCGACTCGCCCCCCGACGCTTAGGGTGTCACGGTCCCCCATTCCCGCTTAGATCCTTTCCAACCGTTCATCCGACCTCTCCCCGTGCGCGTACTCCAGTCTGCTTCCAAGACCTTCGAATCCGAAATCGCCGCATTCTGCCGCGGTGCCACTGTCCCCAAGGAGATCCACGACACCGTAGCCGCCATCATCGCCGACGTTCGTCACAGAGGTGACGAAGCCGTAGGATACTACGCCGCCAAGTTCGATGGGGCCAAACTCCGTGCCCGCGACTTCCGCATCAAACCCGCCGACATCGCCACCGCCGCCAAACGCCTGCCCGCCGCCGACCTCAAATCCATCAAGGCCGCCCACGAGTCCATCATCGACTTCCACGCCAAATCCCTGCCGAAAAACTGGTCGGCGAAAAACCCCCACGGCGCCCTGGTCGGGGAAAACTTTTATCCCATCCGTCGCGTCGGCCTCTACGTGCCCGGCGGCGAGGTTCCCCTCGTCTCCACCGTGCTCATGACCGCCACCCTGGCCAAGCTCGCCGGCTGCCCCGAGATCGCCGTATTCACCCCCTCCAACCCCTCCGGCAAAGTCGCCGACGCCACCCTCGCCGCCCTCAACCTCGTCGGCATCGACGAGATCTACTGCGTCGGCGGCGTCCAAGCCATCGCCGCAGCCGCCTTTGGTACCTTGAGCATCCCCGCCGTCGATAAAATCTTCGGCCCCGGCAACGCCTACGTTTGCGAAGCCAAACGCCAGGTCTTCGGCACCGTCGGCGTCGATTCCCTCCCCGGCCCCAGCGAAGTCATGGTCGTGGTGGACGACACCGCCGATCTCGCCTTCGCCGCCTCCGACATCATCGCCCAAGCCGAACACGGTTCAGGTCGCGAAAAAGTCTACCTCGTCGCCTCCGACGCCTCCATCCTCGAAGCCGTGCGCTCCGAAATCACCGCCCAGCTCAAGTTCGTCACCCGCGCCGAGAAAATCGCCAAAGTCCTGGCCACCGGCTTCATCGGCATTGTCGCCAAATCCTCCGACGACATCGCCCGCGCCGCCAACTACGTGGCCCCCGAGCACCTCGAACTCATGGTCAAGGAGTCACTCCAGAAAACGCTCCTCACCACCATCACCACCGCCGGAGCCATCATGCTCGGCAACCACACCCCGACCGCCGTCGGCGACTTCACCGCCGGCCCCAGCCACGTGCTGCCCACCGGCGGTGCCGGACGTTTCTTCAGCGGCCTGCGCATCGCCGATTTCCAACGCCGCACCAGCATCATCAAATACGACAAGGTCTCGATCAAGAAAGCCGCCCCCATCGTCGCCGCCTTCGCCGCCATGGAACGCCTCGACGCCCACGGCCGCAGCGTGAAAATCCGCGCCCTCTGAGCAGTCATTCCCGCTCCTTACTAGCTTATTAGCTTAACAGCTTACTAGCTCCTTCGCTCCGCCATGCCTTCCCCCCTCGAACTCGCCCTCCCGCATGTCGCGGCCATGCACGCCTACACTCCAGGCCTTCAACCCACCGGACCGGGCTGGATCAAGCTCAACACCAACGAGTGCCCCTACCCGCCCAGCCCCCGCGCCGCCTCCGCCATCCAGGCCGAGCTCGCCGACGCCGGCGAAAAACTCCGCCTCTACCCCAACCCCAAAGCCGCCCCGCTGCGCCAGCTCATCGCCCGACTCCACGGCCACGGCCTCAGCGAGCAAAACGTGCTCATCGGCAACGGCTCCGACGACGTGCTCAACCTCTTGGTCCGCGTCTTTGGCGGCCCCGACGCCCCTACCTCGTTTACCCTGCCCAGCTACTCGCTCTACCCGGTGCTCGTCGCCATCCAGGACGGTCGCTGCGCCACCGTGCCCTTTGATCGCACGATGAAGCTGCCGCTCGAAGCCCTCGCCGCCACCCCCGCCCGCGCCTGCTTCCTCACTTCGCCCAACGCCCCCACTGGCGTCGCCTTCTCCAACGCCGAAATCGCCGCCCTTCTCGCCCGTTTCCCAGGTATCCTCGTCCTAGACGAAACCTACGCCCCCTTCGCACGGGAAAACGCCATCGCCCTGCTCGCCGCCCACCCGCGCCTCGTCATCACCCGCTCCCTCTCCAAGGCCCAGGGCCTCGCCGGTCTGCGCGTCGGCTACTGCCTGGCCCACCCCGAAGTCATCGACCTGCTCGACCGCGTGCGCGACAGCTACAACGTCAACCGCCTCAGCCAGGCCGGCGCCCACGCCGCCCTCTCCGACGGCGATTACTACGCCGGAATCATCGGAAAAATCGTCCACACCCGCGATTACTGGCAGGGCGAACTCACCGGCACGCTCGGCTGGTTCACCTACGAGAGCCAGACCAACTTCCTCTTCACCGAGCCCAAAAACGCGCGCGGCGAAACCGGCCCGGCGGTGGCCAAATCCCTCTACGAGTTTTTCCTGAGCCGTCGCATTCTGGTGCGCGCCTTCCCCTCGCACCCGCTCACCGCCAGCTTCCTGCGCATCAGCATCGGCACCGACGACGATATGCTCGCCGTG
>CANIWJ010000117.1 GCA_947471035.1 Verrucomicrobiota bacterium | reverse complement strand
TCGCCAACGATGCGTATAGAACCAGGACAAATCTCTATATAATCTGATTCTGTAAAAGACCCATAGCTCACTTTTCCGTGGTGAACTGGATTGCCTGGATCGCTCACATCCACAATCTCCAGTACGTATTGTTTTGTTAAATACACTACGCTTACCACGTAGGCATATTTCCTCCCATTTTTGGTGGCCACAACCACGGACAGAGGGTGATTCAGACTGGCACCATCCTCCCGGTGCCGCAGGGAACTCTTGTGAGCTGGCTTGGTCGGATCGCTCACGTCGATAATCTCCAGAGAACTGCCGTGCCGACTCGTCACGTAGGCATAACTACCCTCCACCGCTACGCAAGTGGGTTCACTCAACGAGGCTCCATTCCAGCCGTGACTGATAGAGCCCAAGTGTTTAGGGTCAGCAGAATCGGTGACATCGACGATTTCCAAGGCATTGTTAGCTAAAGATGTTACATACGCGTATTTTCGATCTACATTATTTCGATCTCTTGCGCGCACCACGGTAATACTGCCAGGATCTCGCAACAAAGCCCCTCGGGAACCTGCTCCATCGACAAGCACCCCGACGGGGGTGGGATTGGTGCCCGGGGTGAGAACACCGGCAGGGGAATTAACAGGATTGGCGACTCCAGCTTTTGGGCCGCTTACGCTTTGACCCAAAAGAGCACTCGAAGCGAGGCCCAACGCAAGGAAAGCTGCCTTAATTTGAAGGCTATTTATTTTAAATAGGATTTTCATTAAAGTAAGACCCACTTTAAAAAAATCACGATAAGCAAGAATAAATAACCATTAAAAGATCAGTTTTGGGTAAAATAATGATTATAAATTATTTTAAATGGCCCTATCCGGCGAAATAGGTAACAGTGACTTCCGGGGAGGTGGCCCCGGAAAACTGGACAATCCTGCTCGGCGTGGTGCGGGACGGAACCAACCATAACGACCATAAACTACTCGGGGATGCCTTGGTCGAGCTTCGCACCTCACCCAACGATGATCAGAACGGCCTGAGCAAGGGCTACGACTACCCGGAATCCCGTCAACTTGCCCAAGCGGAGAGCCCTATCCTGCACCTGCGCAAACGAGGCATCTTATCGCCTCCAAACGCGGAATCCGGGTAGAAAACAACAAACACTGGTTGCCAACCGCAAAGCTAGCGGTGCTGCCCTCGACTTGATTGGTCCGGAAAAAACACGACGGTCAACTTGGGGAGGTGCGGTTCACTGACGACGCCTCGTCAGTGTGATCACCCAGGCCAGCCTTCGCCAGAAGGTGCAAGAGCGCGCGGACTTGCTTAATGCGTTCACCTAGGACTGGGGTGCGTTTCGGGTCGGTAGCTTGCACGCGTTCCGCGACTAAACGTTGCAGGGAATCGCGCAGCAGTTGGACAGCCTTCTTTAGCTCGCCGATGTCGATTTCGGCGGTCGCCGAGTTCATGCGGATCAAGGTGCGAACGCGGTCGGCGGCCGCCTCAAACTCGTTGATCATGCGGTCCAGCTTGGCGTCCGCCGCATGGAGGCGGTCGGCCTTTTCCTGCACGGTTGCGCCGTGCGTCCAGACGGCCTGGCGGGCGCGTTCGATTTCCGTGATGAACTTCTCCGTTTTTTCCAACTCAGTGAGAAGTGCATTCATCGCGCCAGGGGACACCACCACCAAGGGCGGAGCGCCCGTGGCGACTTGTTTGATCGCGCGACGGACAGCATCGGACTTGGAAATGCCGCCGTAGAATTTTAGGCGAAGGGTTTCGATCATGACCGATTCTTCTTTGTCGACCTTCAGGGTGACGGTTTGAGATTTTTTCTTAGTAGGGTTCACGATGCGCCCTCCTGTTTTTTAGCCGTTGCCGTGATCACCTTCGCCGCAGCCTCAACCTTGGGCGGACGTGTGACATTGTAGACTTCCGCATCCGACATCGCGGTTAGGTATTCGATTACTTTGCACTTCTCGATAAGGTGCGCCTCCAGACGGCCATGAAGGGCCTTTTTCTGTACAGGGAGGTCGGCCATTTTCAGGCGCGCCTCGATCGCATTCTCCATTGTAGTTTTCATGCTAGTATTTGGTGTTGGTTTTTGGCGTTTTCGTGACACCTGCCGAACGGGCAGGAAATTTTTTTTCGGCAGCGGTATTACTTCCGAGCAACTTGCTGGGAGCCGACTTCCCGTGTCGGCATTTCGCGTTTTTCCTGGGCGACTGGCTGCTGCGGCCATGTCAAGATCGCGACCTCCCACAGCAGTTCATCAACCGACAAATCAGGCAGCGGTTTCTTGCCCGGCCGCTTCTTGGAGTTGACGCCATGATTTCCACGCAAAATCCAGCCTTCGTGGCCGAGACCGGAGAAAATGAACAAGGGCCCTAGCGTGGCCTTGGTGGGTTCGACTTTAGCTTTCTTTGCCGCCTCGATCACCTGTGCGGCAAGACGGCGACCGGGACGCAGGGTCATCATTTGCGGAATCATAGGCTTACCCGCCGCGGCTCGTTTCGCGTTCAGCTCGCCGGTGAGGTCCGCCAGCGCATAGTTGAGTCGCTGGTGAAGGTTGACTGCCCGGTGACGACGAAGACGGGGAACCTCGCCCGCCACAACTGGGTGGACGACAACATTCAGGTCTGCTTCGCCGGAGAAAAAGTGCAGATGCCAGGCGAGGGCGTAACGACCGTCCGGTGACAACAACTTGAGAACGATTTTTTCGATTTCCTTACGTTCCTCCCGTGTGAGATTCGAGCCGGGCGCGAACGTGATGATGAATCCGAGACCACAGGTCCGGACGTGGTGCATGCTGGAGCGCCCGCGATTGTAGACCCGGATGAGAAATTCACCTTCCTGGAGAAAGTTGGCGGCATTCTGCCCGCCCCCGTAACGAACAGGGAGGACACGATAAAAAATGTGGTTCTCCTGCGTTTCGTTGCCGAGGTAGTTGAGGAAGCCGACGTAGTCGGGAGGGGTTTCAAACTGTTTCATTTGTTTGACGTGTGCCATGGTGGGTTGGGTTTGTTTTTTTAGGTTTTTCCTGAGCTTCTTTCTCAATTTTGCGGATGATCGCAGTGGCCAGCAGGTCGCCTAGGCGGCGCATTCGCGCCGCCTGGTCCATGGCTTGGATTTGTGCGAGGTTGGCCACGGCTTTCGTGAATTATTGGCCGGCGCCGTCGTCGTCTTTTTCCGTCTTCGAAAGGAGGGCGCGAAATGCGTCGTGGTCGCGGAGGATGCGACGAAGATCCTGAAGGCTGGCGAAGCCGTCGTAACCGAGATGGATGCCGAGAAGGCGGAGGCTCGAACCGGCGATAAGAGTCAGCACTTTGCGGTGGTTTTTTCGGGCCTCCCCAAGTTCTTTTGGCAAGTCGGCGATGGACGAACGCAGCATCTCCCACAGTGCCTGCGCCTCAGCGTCCTCTCGGAGCGGCGTAGTCGGCGGCGGAGCATCGGGCGGCGGCACCTTGGCCTCATCTTCGCGGGACGGCGCTCCTGCCGTTTTGGAGTCTGGGTTCGGGCAATCCAAGGCACTGATCTTGGTGCGTAGTTCCTTCGCGTAAGCGCCAAGGGCGGACTTGGAAAAACCTGTGGCGGCGGAGAGGATGCGGAGCGAGATGGTCGCGGAAACGAGCGGTTCGATTATCCAAGGATTCTGCTCTGCAAACAATTCGAGTGCGCGACGACGATCCTGGCTCGAAAGCGGCACCCCCATCCAGTTGTTTAGACGCTGGGCGGCGAAGAGCGCCCACTCGCGTTTTCCGGGGATTATGAACGCTGGAATGCTATCGAATTTCGCGCGACGAGCAGCGGCATCGCGGTGCCAGCCGTCCACCAAAAGGAGTTCGTCGTCCACTTTAACGATAACCACCGGGTCGAGGCCGGTGCCGTCGTCATCCGCGTAAATGGCGGCAAACTCGGTGACAGCCTCCTCGCGTAAAGAAACACGAACCTGGCAATTGGCGGCGTAGGTTAAATCCGCGAGGAGGACGCGAGTAGGCTGGATCTGATGTCCCTGCGCCGACGCGGACATGAGAAAGCGGAACACGTTAATGATGTTCAGCCGGGGCGGTTCGTTATCTGCGGTGGGAACAGCGATCGCGAACCCCGCCTTGATCCATTCCTCAAAACAGTGCGGGGGAATGCCGGTGACTGCGGCGACCTCGGCAAGAGTGGGGTGCAAGCGGCTCGTGAGATCGCTCACGGTCGCCATGCCTTGTTTCGATTTATGGCGTCCGCGCGGTGAGGCTTTCTTTACTGGCTTGGTAGCTGCTAATGCTGCGGCGTCTGACGCCGGGTAGCCTAGGTGTAGTTGAGTAGGTAACACGAATGGATTTTCCATGTATATATTCTGCGTCGACTTTCAGTAACTGTCAGGAAACGCAGTCTAGACATACATCAATGACTTATGAGTTTACCCAACCAGATGATGCTTTTTCGAGACCGTCGGAACCAGGCGCGAAACAGGCATGAAGGCCCATTTTGACGGTCAAAATGCGGCAAAACTGGCGTTTTCGGCGCCGTTTCTTAGTTTCCAGGCAAGGAAACACCCACCGCCTAAATTGACCTGTTTTTGGCGCGCGCGACCGATGGTGGAAAACACCCGACCGGCAAATTCCCACCGCCAACAATTGGTGGCCTGCAACACGCGGCGGGAGAATTAGGCAGAAATGGTTTGGGGTGTCGTCGTCTTTTCGATTTCGCCCTGACTGGATTTTTCGATTTTCACGCCACGCGTTTTCTTTTCGCCGCGTGCGATTTTCTATTTCTAGATTTCGAAATGATACCGGTGCGGCGATGCGTTTTCTTTTTCCGCGCTCTTCATGGATACCCGACGAAAGTTTTCACGAACGAGAAAATCGAAAAAAATTCTGTGCCTGCATCGCTTGGTTTTTCGCAGCCGGAAATTTTCGTTTTCTAGAAATCGAAAAGCATCGGTGACGCGAAAAATTCTGACACCAAGGCGCGCCTAGAAGTTTTCGCCGAGGAGTTTTTCATCTGGCGACGAGGCGTCGAGGACAGGGTCGAGAAGCCAAGGTGCGGTTTGTAGTTCGACCGGCGGCGGCTCGGTGGTGGTGACGATATACTGGAACGTCGGTTCGCGGTCGCCGAAGGTGGTTTCAAGTGCGCGGGCTGCGGTGAACAAATTTCTGTAGAGGCCGGCATCGAGGTCGGCCTCGCGAGGGCCGTCGTGGATAAGGAAGAGCGGGTGGCGGCCTCGGCCTTCGACCCCATAGATGAGGGCGGCGAGGTCGAAGCAGAGAATTTTGAGGGTCTCCAGGGCGGCGCTGGTGAGATCTATGGAGCTGTCGCTCAGGCTTGGACGAAGGCGGCGGCCATGGAAGCGGATGTCGCCATGGAGTGCGGGGTCGTCGAGGACAGCGCGGGAGACGCGGGCGAAGGTGTCGGAGAATGCGCTGAGGGCGGAGTTGCTGGCCTCGCGAATTTTTGCCTGCAGTTCCTGCGAGCGGCGGATCTGGGCGTCGAGTTTTTCGAGGGAGTCGGTGAGGGTCTCGGACTCGGACTGGTCGGCATGGGCGAACTTTGCCGCCGTCGCGATTGCCTCCTCTTGTGCCAGGCGCCGGCTCAGGGCAGAGCGAGTGGTGTCGAGGGCGGCGGTTTCGCGGTCGAGCATGGCCTGGGCTTTGGTCACGGCGTCCCGGCGGGACAAATGGTCTTGATCGACCTGTTCAAGTTGCAGACGGACACGGCTCCTTTCTCCCTCAAGGCGGGCGACCTCCTCGCCGACGGCGAGGACGGCGACTGCTTTTTGCTCCACTGCGAGCAAGCGGCCTTTGGCGAGCGGGCATTCCCATTCGATGGCCTCGGCAAGAGTGTGGCCGCACATGATGCCGTCCTCCGTGGATGAGTTTTCCCTCACCCATTTCTCGGTCTCGTCTTCGGTTTGCTGGCCCTGGAGCTGGCGGATCTTTTGTTCGACGAAGCCGGCCTTGAAGCGGAGGTCGCGGCGGCGGCGTTCGGTGGTTTCGAGGGCGCTCTGAGTGATGACGAGGAGCTTGCGGGCGGCGGCGAGCGGTTCAGGCGCGGTGAACTGGCGTAGCTCGGCCTCGGTGGCTGTAGCCTTGGCCTCCCAGGCGCGGGATACCTCGTCGAGGAAGGCGGCGCCGGCGAGATCGGCGCGGAAGTCGTGGAGCTGGGTCCGCAGTCGCTCGTAGACACCCTTGGCGCGGAAGGCCAGGAGCGGGGCCTGCTTCTCGGCCTCCTGGCGTTTCTTCACGAGGGTTTTATTGTTTTCCAACTCGGCCTGCTCGGTGGTGTCGATGAGGCCGAGCACGGCGCGGAAGAGGAAGTGACGGTCTTCGCCAAACATTTCCGGGGACTGGTGGTCGCTGCTGGGGTGGCGGAGTTCCGCGAGGCCGGAGAAGCGGCACTCTTGGTCGCGAGCGAGCCACTGGAGGAGGTGGGGCCAGTCGATAGGGGTTGGCGAGGTGGCGAAGGTGGTGACCGAAAGCGGTTCGGCGAGGTGCTCGGTGAGCGCTTGCTCGTAGTCGGCGAAGTCCACCCTGCCCTCCTCTGAGTTAAGGAAGGTGTCGAGGGTGCGGTTGCGGTAGGCGTGGGAGCCGAGGCCGAGTTTGAAGGGGCGGCAGACGATCCACGGGGTGCCTTCGAGGAAGACTTCCCCGACGATCCAGCCTTCAGGGAATGCCTCGCGGAGACGGGGGCGCTGCTCCTCGGTGCCGAAGGTTTTTTCCCCGAGGATGTGGCGGAGGAAGCGGCAGAAGGTGGTCTTGCCCGTGCCATGGCCGGAGACGCCGCCGCGGCGGGCTTGGTCGCGGGGACGGGCCCAGAGGATGTTGAGCCCGCGCTGGAGTTCGATGCGGCGAATGAGGTTTTCGTCGCCGAGGGCGAGGGCGCGATAGACGCGGAGTTCGCGGACCCAGAGCCGGGGCTGCTTCACCGACTCTGCGGGGTGAAAGCCGACGGAGGGAGGGAAGAGACCGGGTTGGGTTTGCATGGCGGCGAGGAGGACTAGGCGGTGGTGAGGACGGTTTGACGCCTACGCCCGGGTTGGGGACGAGGTGCTTCGGCGGTCACTGCCTCGGCGGGGATGTGCTGGACGATGGCGGCGAGGTGGCGGGCGTCGGCCTCAACTTCGGGGGCGAGTGGAGGAAGCTTGCCGACGAGATGAAGGGTGACGGGGCCTTTGCGAGGCGGCGTCTGAGTGAGTGTGCCGGTTTTGAGCAGGGTGTTTAGCGCCTCCGTGAGTGCGCCGTCTTCGTAGGCTTGGTGCCAGTCGGCGAAGTAGTCACTGGCCTCTGTTGCGCCGAGTTCGGCGGTGACGCGTTGGCGGACGACGCGAGGGGAGTGAAGGAAGGCGACGGCGGTGTTGATTTGGTCGAGGGTAAGCGAGGCACCGTGGGCGCGAAGCAAGGCGGGGACGAGTTGCGTGAGGTAACTCTTGGGCTTGAGCACGGGGCGCGTGGGGCCGGACGACGCGGAGGCGGATTGAGGGACGAGGCGGCCGGAGAAGGCGCGGGCGAGCAGGGCCTGGTCGAGGCGGTCGAGTTCGGCGATGGCGGCGGCTTGAGCGGCGGCGACTTTGTCCAGCCTGGACAAGGCGGAATCGAGGCGGCGGACGATTTCGCGCTGCTCGTCGACAGGCGGGAGATAGATGTTCAGCGCTTTTAACTCGGGGTAATAGATTGTGGTGTGCGTGCTACCTCGTCCGAAACTCAGCAAGTGTTCTCCTTCGGCCAAGAACGCCATCATGAGGTAGTCGGGTAATAGCGCATCCGAACATAGCCAGTTCGCAAAGTCCTGACTCGTGGCCATCGGCTTCTCCATAATGGTAACATAGCCAACCGATGCGGTGCGAGAAAGGCAGACTGTTCCAGCGGGAAGAAGGCGGGCGGCGCTGTTCGCCAATCCAAGCGCATTCGTGAATGAAGCCGTCGTGTTGATTCTTTTTCCGTGGGCGCGGCGCGCATCGGGAATGGAAATCCATGGAACGTCGCCGCCCCAGTATTCGGAGTGTTCGCGCGATGGCGTATGGCCGGATTCCAGCCGAGCGACTTTTAGCAGCGGAATTCTCAACCAGCCAGACGGAGGCGGTGGCCCGATGTCTCCCACGGATAGGCCAGCGACTCCGGGGGTTTTTTCATCGGATGCAGATCGACCGGTGCGGCTGGACTCAAAGCTTATGCGCTCAAGCGTTTTTTGTATGGGCTCAATCTTCTTATGTGTTGCTCGCCAGGAAGAGGTAAGATCGCCGCGGAAGGCGGAGGCGAGGAGGGATTGGCGGGCTTGGGCGAGTTGGGCGGGGACTTCCGCCAGTTCCGTTCGCGCCCGGCGGCTCCGCTCCATCAGCGTGTCCAGCCTGGACACGATGCGGCGTTGTTCTTCGAGGGGTGGAAGGGGGATGGGCAGCTTGCAGAACGCTTCGCGAGTAAAGTGCTTGATCGTCGTGCCACTGAAAAAGCGGTTGATTTCACCGCTGGATGCATAGTGACGCAAACAGACGAGTATCCATTCAGCGGTGACGGAATCCCCCGGGCGGACGCGATGGAGTGCTTTCTGAAACATGGCTTGCCGCGTATCCTCCCAGATAGCGGCGCGACCGGGCTCGCCACCTTCGCAGACGACGAGGTCTCCTTTTCGAACGGAGAAGCGCTCCACTTCTTCGGCGTCGAAATACATCTCGTAGAGGTCGGAGGTGTCGAATCTGCCCCAGCGCACGTTGATGTTGCGCAGATAGGGCAGGGATTTCCCGGTCGTGTGTTTGGCGCGGTCGAGCATCTTGCCGAGTTTTATCTCGGCGACTTCTCCGGCGGAAACGGTGGGCCAGTTATGCGGGCGCGTCATTTCGCCAACTCCTTCTCCAGCGCCCTCATTTCCGTGACGGCGTTGTCGAGCTTGCCGAGCACGGAGGCGACGAGTTCCTCGGCTTCGGGGAGGTCGTCGTGGTGGGTGTGAGCGTCGTCCTTGAGCCAGAGGAGGTCGAGGTTTTCGCCGCGTTCGCGGATTTGCTCGCGGGTGAAGCGGCGGAAGCGGCCGGTGGTGCCTTGGTCGATACGTTTGGAGCGGCCGTAGGCGTCTTTGCCGTAGGCGGCCTCGAATTCGGCGAAGTGTTCGCGCTCCAGGGGAGTGCGTTTGCCGAAGGCGGGCATGTTGGTGCGGAGGTCGTAGATCCAGACCTCGTCGGTGGCGCCGGTGTCGGCGGCCTGGCGGTCGAAGAAGAGGACGTTGGTCTTCACACCCTGGGCGTAGAAGATGCCGGTGGGGAGGCGAAGGATAGTGTGGAGGCGGCACTTGCCCATGAGGTCGGTGCGGATGTGGGCGCCGATGTCGTCCTCGAAGAGCACGTTGTCGGGCACGACGACGGCGGCGCGGCCGCCGGGTTTTTTGCCGGCGGGTTTGCGGAGGGCGCGGACGATGTGCTGGAGGAAGGCGAGCTGCTTGTTGCTGGTGGGGAAGGTGAAGTCGTCACGAGTGGGCAGTCCCCCACCCTTCTTGGTGCCGAAGGGAGGATTGGAGAGGATGAGGTCGGAGACC
>CANIWJ010000116.1 GCA_947471035.1 Verrucomicrobiota bacterium | reverse complement strand
GGTTCCGCCTCCCGCACCGACCGCGTGGCCAAATACAACCAGCTCCTCCGCATCGAGGAAGAGCTCGGCAGCACCGGCATCTACGCCGGCCGCCTCTAAGCCACCCGTTCCGTCTAGCTCAAAGCCCCGACCGCATCTGCGGCCGGGGCTTTTTTGTTTTCGCCGAGCCGCGTCTCTTGCGCCTACCTGCCCGCGTGCCCGACCTTCCCGCCGACGCCCCCGCCTTTCAAGCCGCCCTGCTCGCTTGGTATCACACCCAGCGTCGCCGCCTGCCTTGGCGCGAAAGCCCTTCTCCCTACCGCACCGTCGTGAGCGAATTCATGCTCCAGCAAACGCAGGTAAAAACCATGCTGCCCTACTTCGCTCGCTGGATGGATGCCCTGCCGGATTTTGCCGCCCTCGCCTCAGCCTCCGAAGCCGAGGTCGTGAAACTCTGGGAAGGCCTCGGCTACTACACCCGCGCCCGCAACCTACACAAACTCGCCCGCGCCGTCGTTACCCTGCCCGAACTCCCCCGCACCCCCGCCGCCTGGCGCGAACTTCCCGGTATCGGCCCCTACAGCGCCGCCGCCATCACCAGCATCTCCTTCGGCGCACCTGCTGCCGTCGTCGATGGCAACGTCGTCCGAATCCTCGCCCGCCTGACCGCCAATGCGACCGCGTGGCGCGATACGACCAGCGCCGGCAAAGCCATCACCCCGTTGGCCGACGCCGTGCTCAACCGCGCCGAACCCGGCGACCACAACCAAGCCATGATGGAACTCGGGGCCACGGTGTGCACCCGCCACAACCCGCTCTGCACCGTCTGCCCGGTGCGCCCCTTCTGCGCCGCCGCCCGCGCCGGCGACCCGGAAGCCTATCCCCGCCTCGCCGCCAAACTCATCGAGTCCTGCACCGTGCTGCGCGCCTGGTGCCGCCGCCCCGGCGATCAGGCCCTGCTCTTACACCGCACCGCCACCGACGCCCGACGTCTGGCCGGGCAACACGAGTTGCCCTCCGCCGAACACCTCGGCCTCACCCTCGCCGCCCTCGCCGCCGCCGGTCCGCATCTCGCCACCCGCAAACGCGGCATCACCCGCTACCGTTTCACTGAGCCCATCCACGCCCTGCCCGCCACCGCCCTGCCCCAACCATTGTCGCCCGAACTGGTCTGGGTGCCAGTCAATGAGGTGGAAACCGTCCTGATCTCCGGCCCCCACCGCCGCTGGATCCGCGAACTGCTCGCAGCCAAAGCCTGAACTTGATTTCGCAGCCGCCCCTATTTGGCCCAAGCCGACAAACTCGGTTCACGCACCTCAAACACCGCAGGCAACTGCTTCGGGCGAATAAAAAACACCAGCGCAGCCGGCCGGTTGTCCAGGAAACGCCAGGGCGGCGCGGTTCGCCCGAGAAAGTGCAGGGTCAGATTTTCCGCGTTTTGGTTATAACGCTGCCATTTCGCCGTGGGCACCAGTCGAGGCACGGTCGAAAACAAATTTCCATTTTCGGTGCGAATATAAGACTCCGCCATGTCCCCGAAGCGTCCCCCCAGCGGACGCAGCCCGGCATCTGTCGAATCGCTACGCAGCTCTTGCGCCCCCTCAAGCGGCGTCAGGCAATAATCGTAACTCAACATCGTGCCTACCGGCATGCGCCAATCTTTTGGCAAGGGCAGCTCCGCCACCGCTGGCCGAGCACCCACGCCCGGCTGACGATCCAGGTGAATCCGCCACCCATTTGGCGTATCTTCGACCCGCACCCCGGGAGTCACCAACCAGCGCCCTTGCTCGACCAAAGCGGGCTCCTCCGGGGCGAGCGGACGACTCAAAAGCCGTGCCCGGTTTTCGGCAGCATCCTGAGCGGAAAACGCGGTAAAATCCTTCACATCCTTGGCGGCGAGTCCCTTCGGCCAAGGGTAAAACCGCGACGCCCAATACGTGGTCTGCACAACCGGCTGGCCTGCGAACTGCACCTCCGCCGCGAGATTCACCGCGCTGGGCGCAAACACCCGCGCCGACACCGATAACCGCACCGGAACCTCCCGACGCTCGCCCGCCGCCAAAGTTGCCTCAAACACCCCCGCATCCGTTTGCTGCGGAGCTAATCCCTGCGGCCAATTAAATCGGATGCGCGCCTCTGTGGCGGCGAAGTTGTAAAGCACCAGCTTCGCCTGCCCCGTCCAGGCGTCGTCACCCCACGGCGTCCGCAACCAGTATCCTTGGTAAGATTTGACTGCCAGTGCATCGTCGCCCGGCGCCATGTCGAGCACCACAGGGGAAGCCGCCGGCGTGCGCGCCGTCCAATCGCCCGCCCCCGCCGCAGCCGGGCCGGTCTGCCCTGCGCCGGCGGGTTTGCGCAAAGGCCAGCGCAGCCCTGCAGCGGAGTCTGCTTCGGGTGTGGCGTGGGCGAGCAGCCAGGCAAGCGCCGGGGAAGCCTCGCCTCGCCAGCCGGTCTCGCCGATCCGCTGCATCCACGGCTCGGGCTGCGTCGCGCCGAAATCCTCCGGTTGGAACACCATGCCTCCCGCAGGATAGCCTTTACCCGACGTGCCCTGCGCGTCCTCCCGCGTCGCGACGGCAAATCCGTAGTGCGCCGCGCGTTGGTCCGCCGCAGGCATGATTAACCCAAACTCTTTCATCCCGTGTTCGAAGTAGGGCATGGCGACAAACGCCATCGGCGCGGCCACGTTCAAGCGATGGTTGAGCGTGGTGACGTCGAGGAAATACGCCCACTGCCGCACTCGCCCGGCCACGGTTTGCGCCTCATAACCATCCAGCAGGCTGTAGCCCCATTCGGTAAGAAACACCGGCAGGCGACGCGCCGGATAATCCCGGTTCTCCGAACGCTTGGAAAACTGCGCGACCGCGTCCTGAAAACTGGCATACACCCCGGCATAATCCATCGCGAAGCCATAGTGGTGGTAGTTAAACCCCTCGGTGTAGCTCAGGTAGCCGTTGGCCAGCAATTGCTCGAAATGCGGCCCGGGCGGCAGGCCCGGAGCGGCCATCAAGATGCGCGCCGGTGCGGTATACTTTGCCTGACTGCTCAGCGGTGGACCGCCAGCCACGCCCGCTTCCGCCCGCCCGGCGGCCAGACCGAGCGCGAGCGCCTTGTAATAGGCTGCGAACACATCGGCGTTATCGGCGAAAAACCCTATGTCTGGCTCATTATCGATTTCCCAAGCGTCCACCAAATCGCCGTAGCTCGCCGCCAGTCGGCGCGTGCGCTCGAAGGCCTCGCGCAGATCGAGCGGAGCGCGCGATCCCGCACCTTGTTGCCGCACGCGGAAACCCGTCTTCCAAGCCTCATCTCCCCAGCGCAAGATCACGCAGGTGCGCACCCCGCTCGCCCGCAAATCGCGCAGCGCCTGCCGATCGGTCTCTAGGACACGCGTAGGATGATCGCCCTCGCCGCCGCTCTCGGCCACGGCGCGAATCCGCACCCACTCCACTTCCCGTCCCGTCACGCCGCGGGAGACGAAGATATCGCGGTTATCAACCAATCCCATGCCGGTATCAAAGCCGCTCCGCGCAAGCAGCAGCGTACCCGAAACCAACCCAACCCACAAAAAACGCAGGAAAATCATACCTCAACTCACACGCTTGATCCGCAGCGAGTCACGCCAAACTCGCGGAGCAAGTGTCCACTTCGCCAACGAAACCAACTGAAAAAACCGTAAGCCACGGTGGGTTAACGGGAAAAGTGGTGGCAAGACCCGGAATCGAACCGGGGACACGTTGATTTTCAGTCAACTGCTCTACCGACTGAGCTATCTTGCCGACGTCGCAGCAAGCTGCGGACCGGTGAACAAAGAGCAGCTTTAGTGTGCGTCAACGGGAATTTTCACGAAGCGCTCTCACTTCGTTCACCTTGCCTGCTTACCCGCGCGACCTCGCTTGCACCGTGTCCGCGCCTGCGTCTCGCTGCTCCTTCGCGTCACCGCTCCATGCGCCCCCAGCTTCACCTAGCCTCCCGCAGCGAAGACCTGCTCTCCGCCCTGCGCCCGGCCCTCGCCGCCGCGCGCACCACCGCCCTGGCGGCGACCACCGGCATCCCGCGTCCCGTATCCGTGCTCGTGCCCTCGCAGCAACTCTCCGACTGGCTCCAAGCCAGCCTCGCCCGCGATCTCGGCCTGAGCATGGGCTTCGAGTTTCTCACCCCGGCGGACTATTTTAAACGCCACTTCGCCAACGAACCCGCCGCCGCAGCCTTCTCCCAAGCCAACGCCTTCTGGAGCCCCGACCATCTCCGCTGGGAATTGCTCCCGCACATCGAAACCGTCGCCACCCAACTCGGCCACGATCCCGCCCAGGCCCTCGCCCCCCGCGCTCGTTTCGCCTTCGCCGAGCTCCTCGCCCGCCAGTTCGATCGCTACACCCGCCAACGCCCCGACTGGCCGGCCCGCTGGCGCAAAAACCAGAGCCCTTGGCGCACCCCCACGCCGCCCTTGCCCGCCGCCGTCCTAGCCGACGAAGTCTGGCAACGCCGCCTCTGGCATACCGTCGCCTCCCGGGCCGACGCTCCACCGCACCCCGCCGCATTGCTCGCCTCCTTCGCGCCAACCTCTCCCGATTTACATCCAACCCCGCTCTTCGTGGTCGGCGCGGATTTGCTCGATCCGCTCTTGCTGCGCACGCTCCAGACTCTCGCGCAACACAAGCACGCCGTCGCGCTCTACCTCCTTTTTCCGTCCCTCGGCTATCTGGCCGACCAATCCCGCCGCCGCGCGCTCAGCACCCGCGCCGCCACCACCGCCCCGGAAGACGCCCTCGAGCTCGGCGGCCACCCACTGCTCCCCTCCCTCGGCCAGCAAGCAGTAGGCAACTTCCTCCTGCTCGAAACTCTTTCCCCCGACTACGCCGAGTGGCCGGACTCACCGGACCTAGACGCCCCCGTTCCCGACGACGCCAGCCTGCTCCAGCGTCTCCAAACCGACATCCGCGCCCAACGCACTCCACCCGGCGAAACTTCGCCCGACGCTCGGCCTTCCTTCGATCCCGCCGACCTCAGCCTGCGCGTGCACTGTGCCCACAGTCCCCGGCGCGAACTCGAAGTGTTGCGCGACGAACTCCTGCGCGCCTTCGCCGACCTCCCCGGTTTGCAACCTGAGGACGTGCTCGTCGCCGTCACCGATTTCGACACCTACGCGCCACTTGCCGAAGGCATCCTTCGCAGCGGTGAACTCCGACTCCCCGTCCGACTTACCGCCATCCCGTCCCGCGAGGCCAATCCCGTCGCGGTCGCCTTGCTCGCCCTGCTCCGGCTTTCCCTCGGTCGCCAGACCGCCAGCGAGGTCATTGAGTTGCTCACCCTCTCCGCCGTGCGCCACCACCTCGGCCTAGCCGAGGACAACGAAACCCTCGCCCTGCTCGCCGAGACCATACGTAGCGCCGGACTCACCCACGGTCTCGCCGCCACCCTCGGCGACGCCACCGGCACCTGGCGCGCCGCGCTCGACCGCCACCTCGCCGGTGCCTGGTTCGGACCGGAACCCGAAGCCCGCGATGGCGACTTCGCCTTCGCGCACCCGCTCGCCCCCGATCTTCCCGCTCACGATGCCGACCGCCTCGTCTTTATCGCTTGGCTGGAAGCCCTCGCCCGCCACCTCCAGTCGTGGACCACTCCCGTTTCCGCCGCCGTATGGGCCGAGCGAATCGACCACGCCATCACCGAACTCCTCCACTCCAGCGATCACGACGACCACGCCGCCGCCTTACGCCGCCAACTCGCCGAACTTTCCGCCGTCTCCGCCCCTACCCCGCTCGATACCGGCGCGCTGCTCGACTGGCTCCAACCCCAACTCGACAACGCTACCAGCCTGCGCACCAGCCTAGGCGGCGAAATCCTCTTCGGCCGCCTCGACCAGCTCCACGGCCTGCCTTGCCGCGTGCTCGCCATTCTCGGACTGCAAGATGGGGCCTTTCCCCGCGCCAACCGCCGCCCCGCCTGGGATCTCCTCGCCCCCCAGCCCGAACGCTGGGACATCGATCCCCGCACCCAGGACCGCCAACACTTTCTAGACGCCCTTCTCTGCCCCCGCGATCGGCTCATCCTCACCGCCGCCAACCGCAGCCTGCGCAGCGCCCACGATGGCCCGCTCTCCTCCTGCATCGAGGAATTGCTCCGCGCCGCCGCCGCCGCCGTGCGCCCGCCATCCCCAGACGACTCGCTTAACAAGCACCTCGTCGTCGCGCACCGTATCCAGCCCTTCTCCGCCGATTACTTTACCGCGTCCGGCCAGCTCCCGCGCTCCTTCAACGCCCAGGCCGCCCGTCTCACCGCCGATCTCGTTAACCGCGTCAGCAGTTCGCCCGCGCCCTTTTTCATCGCCCCGCCCGATTCGTCCGCGCCCGCCACCGAGCCCTTGGAGATAACGCTCACCGAGCTCGCCACCTTCTGGAAAGACCCCGCCCGCGCCTGGCTGCGCGCCCTCAATCTCGAAACCACCAACGACGAAACCGACGACACCACGCTCGACGATCCGCCCCTAAATCTCGACGCTCTGCAAGCCTACCACGCTCGCCAGACCGCTCTGCTCGCCACCCTCACCCCCGGTGCCACCGCTCCCGCCGCCGGCGCGCGCCTCATCGCCGACCGCGCCCTGCCCCCCGGCGCGCTCGGCTTCCTCGCTTGGGAGCAAAATACCGAGGAGATCGCCCCGCTCGCAGCAGGCATCACCCGTGTTCTGCCCCAAACCGAAATCCGCATGCTCGACATAGCGATTGATTCACTCACCCGACTGACCGGAGAAATCCAGATCAGCGTAACCCCGCCCGAATCCCCGTGGCTCCTACGCCATCGCCCGGGCAAATTCAGCTCGGTCAAATACCAACTGGAGGCCTTCATCCCCACCCTTGCCGCCGCTGTTGCGCTCGATCAACCCGTTGCCGCGCGTGTTTTCGGCACCGACTGCCCCAGCGGCTTAAACCTTCCTCCGCTCGACTCCGAAACCGCCCGCCGCCACCTCGCCGCCTTGCTCGCCGGTTACCGCGCCGGTCAGACCCGCCCGCTCGAATACGCGCCCGAAACCAGCGCCGCGCTCGCTAAAGCCCTGACCAAGGCCGACCCCGCCACCGCCCTCGAAACCGCCGAGGCGACCTGGGCCCGCGAGCCCTTCCAATCGCAACCCGGAGGCGAAGGCACTACGACGGACGCGCAGCTTGCCTGGCGCGAAACCTATCCCTTTGCCGAATCCCACGCCAGCGCCTTGCTTTCTTGGACCGAGTCCGTCGCCGCGCCGCTGCAAATCTGGTGGAGTTCCTCCTCCTGAGCCGACCCGCGCCATGCCCACCGAACTTCACCTCCTGAATTCTCCGCTCGCGCCCGGATTGACCGTGATCGAGGCCAGCGCCGGCACGGGAAAAACCTACTCAATCAGCCACCTGGTGCCCCGCCTTTTGCTCGAAGGCACCCTGCCCGACCTCTCCAAGCTCCTGCTCGTAACTTTCACCAAAGACGCGGCCCGCGAGCTCTCCGACCGCGTGCGCAAAGTCCTCACCCAACTCGCCGCCTCGCCCGCCGCCGACGAAGCCGACACCGCGTCTGATCGCGCCGCCCTGCGCCGCCTGCTCGATCCCGCCCAAAACACTTCCGCCCCCGCGGCACGGGAACGCCTCGACCGCGCCCTGCTCGACCTCGATCTGCTGGCCGTTTCCACCATCCACGCCTTCTGCCAGCGCACCCTCCAGCAGGAAGGCGCACTCTGCGGCCTGCCCGTGCTGCCCGAGGTTATCACCGACGACGCCGAGCACCTGGAACCTCTGGTGCGTGCCCAGTGGATCGCCACCCTCACCGCCGACCCCACCCTCGCCGCCCTCGCCACCGCCCAAGACTGGAGCCTGACCGATACGCTCCACTTCCTGAATACGCGCCGCCGCTGCCTCGCACCGCGCTTCGATCCCCCGGTCGAGTCCTACCCCGCCCTTATCGCCCGCTTGCCCGCCCTGATTCATAGCCTCGCCGATCCCGCTCGCTGGTCGTCCGCCCAAAACCTCCTCGCTAGCGTCCCCAAGTGGAAAAAAGACGGCCCGTCCGACGCCGACGCCGCCCGTGCCCTGCTCGCCCCGCTCGCCACCGCCGCCAGCACCACCACCACATTCTGGCGCGCCCTCGCTGCCGCCGCCACTCTGCCTGACCAAGTAAACAAAACCTCCAAGGCCGGCAAAACCGCCCAAGCCGCCCTCGCCGAGAACTCTTGGTTCGCCACCGCCGCCGAGCTTCACCAGCTCACCCCGCGCCTACTCTGGGCCTGGCAACACCACCTCGCCGCCGAATGCCTGCCCCGGCTCGCCGCCGTGCTGGAACGCCACCGGCTTATTACCCAGGACGGACTCATCGGCGCGCTTTACCACGCCCTGCACCGCCCCGGCCCCGACGGCACGGCCCAGTCCGACCGCCTCGCCGCCCGTCTGGCCGAGCGTTACCACGTCGCCCTGATCGACGAATCACAAGACACCGACCCGCGCCAGTTCGCGATTTTCAAACGCATCTTTCTCGCCGCCTCGCCCCGCCGCCACCTGCTCCTTGTCGGCGACCCCAAGCAGGCCATCTACAGCTTCCGCGGGGCCGACCTCGCCACCTACCTCGCTGCCCGCGACACCGCCGCCGAAGACGCCCGGTTCACTCTCTCCCGCACCTTCCGCGCACCCGCCCCGCTGGTCGCCGCCATCAACGCGCTCTTCGCCCGCGACCACGCCTTCCTGAATCCCGGCATGGCCTTCACCCCCGCCGTATCCGGGCTAACTTACGACCGGCAGCTTATTGTCTCCGGCCAGCCCGCCTCCCGGTTGGAAACCTGGATCGTGCCCGCCGCCGACGCCGCGAGCTACGGCGCGAAAAACCGCCGTGTGCGCGCCCTCTCCGAGCGCATCGCCAGCACCATCACCGACCTGCTTGCGCACGGCCGCCTGCACACCACCGACTCCGCCACCGGCTCGCTCACCAAAGATGAGCCCGTCACACCCCGGGATTGCGCCGTGCTCGTCTCCACCAACGCCCAAGCCGAAGCCATGGCCGGCGCACTCCAGGCGCGCGGCGTGCCCGCCGTGGTGAATTCCGGAGCCGATGTATTCGACTCCGAAGAAGCCCGCGATCTGCACCTTCTGCTGCGCGCCATCCTCGATCCCCGACGCACCGCCCGCCTGCGCCGCGCCCTCGCCACCCGCCTGCTCGGGCTCGACGCCGCCCATCTCACCACTATCGACACCACGCCCAATCCGCCCGCGCCTGCCTCCGCCACCCGCTGGCTGGAGCAGTTCGCCCATTGGCAAAACACCTGGCAGCAACGCGGCCTCCCGGCGCTGTTTACTGATTTGGAAACCCCCTTCCCTGACTTGAGCCCACTCGGTGTGACCCACCGCCTCGCCCTCGTCCCGCTTACTGGCGAACGCCGCGCGACCAATTACCGCCAACTCACCGACCTCCTCCTCGAAGCCGCTCGAGAGACCGCCCCTCGCCCCGACGAGCTCGTGCGCTGGCTCGGACAACAATGCGCCCGCGCCGAGGCCCGCGCCCAGGCCGAGGCCCATC
>CANIWJ010000115.1 GCA_947471035.1 Verrucomicrobiota bacterium | reverse complement strand
TTGGTGAAGCGGGCGGGTGCCCGACGATTGTTCTGGTTTCATTCACCTCCAATCACTTCCCAAACGGCGACACCTCTTCAACTGCACGTTTTCGGCTAAGCGCAGGCAGCACGGGGACACGGCTGCTTGTGCGATTCAGCATCACTACGCTATACGGGAAGGCCGTTTAATTTTACCGCAAATTAAAGAAAATTATTGCGGTATTTGGCGAAAAGTATGGAAAGTAAAGGGTCATCTATTAGATCGAATCTGAACCCCTTGGATTTGTGATTATAGGCCGGATTATCTCGTTAAACCCCACCCTCACGTTTGCATTAATCCATAGCTGCAAGCGCCTTAAAAATGTTACACCCCCTGTTAGCTGCGGTTTCGGTTCCTGTCTGCCGTCGATCAGAGTGTCGGGTATCGCGGTTCGATTTTGGTTGGTTGCGAAAGGTTTTCCAGTGGGTGCTGCTTTGCGTATTTGGCGCGGTTTCGGGCGGTTTTTGTGTCGCGTCGCGGGCGGCGAGCACTGCGGCGGAGGCCGACGCGAAGTTTGCCCAAGTGTCGGCCTGGCCGAAGGTGGCCGAGTGGGTTTTTGATCGTTCGTCGGAGCTAGCGGGAGCGGTTTCGGTGGTCCCGGTTCAAGGCGCATATCCGCTGGTGCTCTTGCCGGGTGTGTCCGTGGTCGAAGATGCCCGGGCCCCCGGAGGCAAGGCGCTGCGGCTTGACGGCAGCCAAATAAACTGGGCGGCGACAACCAACCTTTTGGCCACCAAGGAAAACGTGTATATCGATCTGCGTTTTTGCGCGTCGGCGGATGGGGCCGAGCGGCAAACGTTGATGAAGTTATCCAAGGGGCCGGAAATCCGGATTAATCTGAAAACTTCGACCGTGGAATTGATCCTTTGGACAGTGGAAAAGAAATTCGTTTCCGTGCGGGTGCCTTATGTGGCGGACGAGTGGTCGGCCTTGCGCGCCAGCGTGATCGATGGGGTGCTGACCTTGGAGTTGAACGGTGAAATCGCCACCGCTCGCATGCCCGAGGGCGCAGTGATTGAGGCGGGCCCCAGCCGCTTGTTTTTGGGCTTCTATGGCGACCGTCCGTTCAAGGGTTCGGTCGTTTATCTCGCCCTGCATTCGCCGTGATTTTCTTAGCCGCACTCCGAACCCATGCGCTTCCTGAAACCTAGTTTTCGCTCTTTAATATTCTGCCTCGTGCTCGGTGCTAGCGTCGCCACCGCTGAAACCGTCTTCTGGGTTTCGCCGGCGGGGCGGGATCAGAACGACGGCTCCAAGGCCGCGCCCGTCGCCACGGTGGCGCGCGCCGCCGAACTGGTGCGATCGGCTCGCGCCGCGCATCCTGCGGAAGCGGTCACGGTGTGGCTAGGGGAGGGGACTTACCCCTTGCTCGACGGCTTCAGTTTCGGTCCGGCGGATTCCGGCACCGCGAGCGCGCCAGTAGTTTGGCGCGGGGTCGAGCGGGCCCGGGTGCGTTTCATCGGGGCGCGTCCGGTGGGGCGAGATCGGCTAAAACCGGTGCGCGATCCGGTTTTGCTGGCCCGCATGGCGCCGGAAGCGCGGGGGCAAATCATGGAACTCGATCTGGCGGCCGAAGGGGTGCGGCTGGCCAAGGCATTTCCAGATTATCAACGGGAGCCGTCGGACCTGTTTTCGATTTTCCACGAGGGACGCCGCCTCGCGCTCTCACGCTGGCCAAATGGTGAATACGGCTACACCACGATGAAACGGGTCGTATCCAGCGGAAGTTTCAAGCCCCGCCAAGCCGAGGGCGGCGTCTTTGAATATCGCGAAGATCGGCCCGAACGCTGGCTCGCCGCCGTGGCCGAGGGCGGGGCGTGGGTTCGTGGGTTTTGGCGCGTGCCTTGGGTGGCCGAGACCTTGCGGGTCAAAACCATCGATCCGGCCGGCCGCACGCTGGGCCTCGCAGTTTCCGTTCCGGAAGGCATCGGCTCCAAGTATTCCAAGCTCGTCGAGGGCACGCGGGTGGGGGACGGAAAGGAGACGTGGTTCGCCCTGAATCTGCTCGAAGAAATCGATCAACCCGGCGAGTGGTCGGTGGATTTTAAACGCGGTAAGCTGTTCATCTGGTTGCCTGTTTCGGCCAGAAATAGCCCGCTTTTCATCGCGGATTCGGCCGCGCCTTTGCTTGGTTTCAACGGCGTAAGCTACTTCACTTTGCGCGATGTCGCGCTCGGGCTAAACGCGGGGGATGGCATCACCATCTCCGACGGCGAAGCGGTGCAAATCGCCGGCTGCATGCTGACGGGGGTGGTGCGGCGCGGGATTGTCATTCGTGAGGGTCGGCTCCATCGCTTGCAGAGCTGCGATATTTCCGAAATCGGTCTCACCGGGCTCGATCTCTTGGGCGGAGACCGCAGTACGCTTAGCCCCTCGGGTTTTGAAATCATTAACAATCACTTTTGGCGCATCGCGCTTAACGCGCCGCTTCCTGCGCTTACGGTCGGTTCCAACGCTTCGAACCAGAATATCGTCGGCGCTCGCGTGGCCAACAATCGAATACACGATGTGAGCTACTCGGGCATCACGTTTGCCGGAAATGATAACGTTTTCGAGTTCAACGAAATCTATCGGGTCGGGCTCGATGGCGGCGATCTGGGCAGCTTTTACACCACGGGCGGCTGGACCTCCCGGGGCAATGTAGTGCGGGGGAATTTCCTGCATCATAGCGAAAACTCCAACGCGATCTACGCTGACGACGGCTCCTCGGGTTTACTGGTGGAGGACAACCTCATTTACCGCACCGAGTCGGGTATTTTTATCGGCGGAGGCCATGATCACATCGTGCGACGCAACCTCGTCGTCAGCGCGCCCCGGGCCTTTCACGTTGATGATCGCGGCATCTCCCGGAAATACGTGGCCACCGACCGCCGCCTGCGCGGCGACCTCGATTCCGTGCCCTACACCGAGTCGCCTTGGCGCGAGCGTTATCCGGCGTTGTTGAGTATTCTGGATCGGGATCCCTCCGTGCCGCAGGGCAATGTGCTGACGGGTAACTTTGCGGTGGGCTGCACCACCCTCACGCGCCGCAGCGGGCGCCCTGAAACCCTCGCCGGCTTTACGATTGAAAACAACTTTGAGCTGCCCGACGCCGCCGTGTTTAAGGATGTCGCCAATCTCGATTTTACCACGCCAGCCAGCGCCGGTTTGCCCGCGATTTCCTTGACCCGCTATGGACTCCAACGCGACTCCTTCCGGCCCACCTTGCCCGAAAGGGACATGGCCCAGCTGCGCGACGGCGACACTCGGCGCAAGGCCTTCGATTCCCAGCAAGACGTCGATTCCTACAAGCGCCGCTGAGCGTTCCTGGAGCCCCTTCTGTTCAACGCCTTTCCCTCGAAATATGATCAAACCCCTCCTCGCCCTGTTTACGCTTGGTTTCTCCACGTTGGTCGCGCAACCCGCGCCCACTCCCGCACCTTCTTCTGTTGCTGACCGCACCCAATGGTTTCGCGAAGCCCGTTTCGGTATGTTTATCCACTGGGGCGTTTACGCCGTGCCGGCCGGCGAATGGCAGGGCAAGCCGGTGAGCGGCATCGGTGAGTGGATCCTGCGCAATGGCAAAATCCCCGTCGCCGACTATCGCGCCTTCGCCAAGGATTTCACCGCCGCCCACTACGATCCGCAGGCCTGGGCCCGGCTGGCGCACGCCGCTGGCATGCGCTACGTCGTCATCACTGGAAAACATCACGACGGCTTCGCGCTCTACGACTCCGCAGTCACCGAATGGGACGCAGTCAACGCCTCCGGTGCCGGCCGGGATCTACTCGCGCCCTTGGCTAAAGCCGTGCGCGCCGAGGGGCTCAAGTTTGGCATTTATTACTCACAGGCGCAGGACTGGACCCACCCCGGCGGAGCCAACGGCAACTGGGATCCGGCGCAAAAAGGCGATTATGACGAGTATCTCCAGAAAATCGCCCTGCCCCAGGTCCGCGAAATCATCGACCGCTTCGATCCGGCCATTATCTGGTGGGATACGCCGGTAAACATGACCAAGGAGCGCGCCAAGCCCTTTGGCGATTTCCTGGCTCAACATCCCGCCATCATCACCAACAATCGGCTCGGCGGCGGCTACAACGGCGACACCAAAACCCCCGAGCAGCACATCCCGCCGCGTGGCTACCCCGGCGAGCTCTTCGAGGTCTGTATGACCATGAACGATACGTGGGGTTTTAAGAAAAACGACCTCAACTGGAAAAGCGTCCGCCAGATCATTCGCAATCTCTCCGACATCTCCAGCAAGGGCGGCAACTTCCTGCTCAACGTCGGCCCCACCGCCGACGGTCGCATCCCCGACGCCAGCATAGAACGCCTCGAAGCCGTAGGCCGTTGGATGAAGGTGAATTCCGAGGCGATCTACGCGACCGAGGCCGGTCCCTTCCCACGTCGTCTCGCTTGGGGACGGGTCACCCAGAAGCGCACCAGCACCGGCGCCACCACCCTGTTTCTCCACGTCTGGGATTGGCCGGCTGACGGACGCGTGACCCTGCCCACCGTCACCCAAAAACCCACCGGCGGCACCGTCTTGGCCAACGGAGCCAAGGTCCAGGCCGAGGTCTCCGCCGATGGCCTCGTGGTGCAGTTGCCCGGCTCCGCGACCGATGCCGACGTATCGGTGGTGCGTCTTGATTTCGCCCAGCCGGTGATAGTGACGCAGGAACCGTTCAACACCCCCGCTGCCGACGGCCGGGTGACCTTCTCCGCCCAAGACGCCGACGCCAACGGCCACTACGACGGCAACATCCAACTGCGCGATGCCGGTCCCAACGCCTACCTCACCGATTGGAAAAACCCCCGCTGGAATCTCGAATACCTGCTCAAGACGCCTGCCGCCGCCAACTGGACCGTGACCGCCGAGGTGGCCACCGCGCAGGCCACCAACGCCGTGCTCACGGCGGGTAAAACCGAGATACCCGTTACCATTGAAGCCACCGGTGCCGACCTTAGCTGGCAGACCGTTACGCTCGGCGTCATCGCCCTGCCCGCCGGAGAGACCAAGTTCGGCCTGAAAGGAGCCGCCCAAGGCTGGAAGGGTCTTAGTATTCGGCATGTCTGGCTTACGCCCGCGCCCTAACCGCGCCCCGCCGCAAACCGGCGGGGCTTTTTGTTTGCGCGGTCAGGGCGTCGGCGGGCACACCTTGCCATTGCCCAATTCGCCATGATCGCGCCCGAAGCCTTTGAACAGATCGAGAACATCAAGAAACGCACCAGCCATCTCTGGAAGTTTCTCGATGCCGAGCAGAAGCTGCGCGAGATCGACGCGCTCGAAGCCCAGATGGGCGCGAACGGCTTTTGGGACAACAACGAGCGCGCCCAGCGCCACATCGGCAAGGTCAACGGGCTCAAGCGCGCCGTCTTGCCGGTGGCGGCCTTTCGCAAGCGTATCGACGATCTCGATGCCATGAAAGAGCTCATCGAGGCCGGCTCCCCCGACGAGCAGGCCGAGTTCGGGGCCGAGCTCAGCATTCAGGCGACCGCCATGCTCACCGAGCTGGACCAGCTCGAAATCGGGGCCTTCCTCACCGGCCAGTTCGACCGCAACAACGCCATCTTCTCCATCCAGGCCGGGGCCGGCGGCACCGAGTCCAACGACTGGGCCGACATGATGTTTCGCATGTACAGCCGCTGGGCCGAGCGCCGCGGCTACACCACCGAGCTCATGGACGTGCAGCCCGGCGACACCGCCGGCATCAGCAAGGCCACCATTCTCATCAAAGGCGAAAACGCCTACGGCTACTGCAAGGCCGAGCGCGGCGTGCACCGCCTCGTGCGCATCTCGCCCTTCGATTCCAACGCGCGCCGCCACACCTCGTTCTGCGCGGTGGATGTGGTCGCCGAAGTGACCGACGAAATCAAAATGGAAATCCCCGAGGACGACGTGCGCATCGACGTTTACCGTTCCTCCGGCAAGGGTGGCCAAGGCGTGAATACCACGGACTCCGCCGTGCGCATCACCCACTTGGCCTCGGGCATCGTGGTGGTCTGCCAAAACGAACGCTCCCAGCTCAAAAACAAAGCTTCCGCGTGGAGCATTCTGAAGGCCCGCCTCTACGAGAAAAAGATGGACGAGCAGCGCGCCGAGATGGATCGCTTCTACGGTGAAAAAGGCGAAATCGGCTGGGGCGCCCAAATCCGCAGTTACGTGCTCCAGCCCTACCAAATGGTGAAGGATCTTCGCACCGGCGTGAGCACGTCCGACACCCAAGGCGTGCTCGATGGCGACCTGGACCGCTTCATTAACGCCTGGTTGCGTGCCGGTTGCCCGCGGCATCGCAACAAGGACATTCAGATGGAAGAGTAAGTCGGCGAATCGCGCCGTTTACGGGTTATCGCTAACTGTCCCATGTCCACGATTATTCCGGTGGTGTGTGCCCTGATTGAGGCCGAGGGGCGGGTGCTGTTAGCGCGTCGGCCGGAGCACAAACATCTGGGCGGCAAGTGGGAATTTCCGGGTGGAAAAATCGAACCCGGCGAGACGCCCGAGGCGGCATTGATCCGGGAATGCGCGGAGGAGCTGGGCTGCCAGATCGAGGTGGGCGCGGCGTTGCCGCCGGTCGAGCACTGCTACCCGGAGCGCACCATTTTACTCCGCCCCTTTGTTTGCCTGTTGGCGCCCGGCAGCCCGGCTCCGTGCGCCAATGAGCACAGTGCTCTGGCTTGGGTGGAACCCGAGCGAATGACCGATTATGATTTGCCGGCGGCGGATGCGCCGATCGTGGCCTCTTATTTGGCCTACCGTGGTGCGCGCACGATATAACCCCGGGGTGTTTTTCAGGGCAAAACCCCGGACTGGAAAAAGTATTGAAAAGACACTTGACCGAAGGGGCGTGGATTCTAGCGTCCGCACTCTTTCACATTTTCGGGGTGATAGCTCAGCTGGTTAGAGCGTCTGCCTGTCACGCAGAAGGTCGCGGGTTCGAGTCCCGTTCATCCCGCCAGTTTTAATCCCTCATCTCTAACGAGATGAGGGATTTTTTATGCCCTCATTAACGGAATCTCTTGAGGCCTAAAAACCGCTAAAAACCGTCAAAAACCGCGTTTACCCCCACAATGCGCCACAAGTGGAGTACGCCGACGGTTCCTCTTTTTTGAACCAATTAAGTGCCCGCTTCAAATAGCCGTTCTCCACATACAGATCGAGCAGGCCACGGTATTCCTGATTCTCGTGCTTTGCTCGGTGAAAAAAGACTGCGCGTATCTGAGCCACGACCAGGCACGCAACCCAGACACGCCTCAGGCTTTTTTGACAAAGCAGGCTTTGAGCATGATGGCGGTGCCGTCGATCTTGCAGTCGATCTCGTGGTCGCCGTCCACCAGGCGGATGTTTTTGGCCTTGGAACCGGCTTTGAGCACCTGCGAGCCGCCGAGTTTAAGGTCTTTGATCACGCTGATGCTGTCACCGTCGATTAGCACGTTGCCGTGGGCGTCTTTGACTACGCGAGCGGCCTCGGGGGCGGCTTCCTTGGGCCATTCGTGGCCGCAGGTGGCGCACTCCCAATGGGCGGAGTGGGCGAGAACATCTTCAAGGGTGCAGGCCGGGCAGGCTGGGTTGGACATGTGAACGGGGAGAGCTGAGCTAGTAGGGCTAGTAAGCTGGTACAGCTAGGAAAAGGGCTGAAGGACTGAAGGGCGGGGAGATACGCGGGCGGGTTAGACGTTGGCGATGAGCTTGGCGAGGTCTACGTGGTCGGCGATCAGGTGCTTGATCATGGGGAACTTGTCGTGGTCTTGGGGCTGGGTTTTGACCGACATATGATTGATGCGGCTGGTGACCTCGTAACTTTCCTCTTTGGTGGCGATGACGGGGATGTCGGTCATGGCGAAGAGTTCGGCGAGTTTGGGGTGGGGCTTTACGTCGTTGGTGACGAGCAGTCCGGCGATGCTGCCGCCGCCGGAGATCTTGGCGGAGGCGAGGGCGGCGAGGAGGATGTCGTCGCGGTCGCCGGGGGTGATGATGAGGGTGCCGGGTTGCAGGTATTCGACGATGCCCTTGGCGGCCATGGCGCCGACGACAACTTTTTGCACGCGTTGCTTGGCTCCGCCGCGGCGGCCGTTGAGCCATTTGCCACCGATTTCCTCGGCGATCTGGGCGAGATTGGGCGCGCTCAGGGCGGGCAAGATGGGGAGGACGCCGAGCAGGGGAATGCCGAGGCGGGCGAGGCCGCGTCCGGCGTATTCGCGGATCATCTCCATCTTGTCGGGCTCGACCTTGTTGAGGATGGCACCGACGACCTCGACGCCGTGCTGGTCGAAGAGGGATTTGTTAAGCGCGAGTTCGTCCACCGGGCGACCGATGCCGCCGGGGGAGACGAGGAGGACCTTGGCACCGAGCAACTTGGCGACACGGGCGTTGGAGAGATCGAAGACGGAACCGACGCCGGCGTGACCGGTGCCCTCGATGATGGTGAAGTCCTTTTCCCAGGAAACGCGGTCGAAGGCGCGGCAGATGCGGTCTTCGAGGGACGGCAGGAGGGCTTCGGGGTTTTCGAGGAAACGGCGGGTGAACGTGCTATCGACCGCGACGGGGCTCATGCTCTCGATGGGCACGCGGACCTGAAAGATCGAGTCGAGGAGCACGGAATCTTCGTCGATCTTCTGTCCGTGAACTTCGACGAAGCGCTGGCCGACGGGCTTGATGAAACCGACGCGGGGGAAACGGGATTGGAGCGCGCCGTAGAGACCGAGACAGGTGGTGGTCTTGCCGTCGTTCATGCGGGTGGCGGCGACGAACACGCGTTTGGTGACGGTGTTGGTCGGGCGACGCAGGAGGGGAAGGGCGGGGAGGGCGAAGGGATTAGGCGTGCCTTGGTTCTGCTCGACACCCTGAGGGGTGAGGGCTTCTGAAGCGGGGAAGGGCGTATCGGAGGCCATGGCGCGGAGAAGGGGGGAGGAAGCTGGTAGAGCTAGTAAGCTGGTAAGCTAGTAGAGCGGGGGGGCGGGGAGGGGGGAGCGGGATTAGGCGTGACCGTAGAGCAGGCGCGGGTCGATGGCTTGGGTGGCGACGATGGCGGCGGCCCCGAAGACATCGTGGGCGGAGGCACCGCGGGAGATCTCGGCGGCGGGTTTGGCGAGGCCGGTGAGGATTTGGCCGAAGCTGTTGGCTCCGCCAAGGAGCTGGACCATCTTGAAGGCGATGTTGCCGGAGTTGAGGTCGGGGAAGATAAGGACGTTGGCCCGGCCGCCGACCGCGCTGGTAACGTTTTTCACGGTGGCGACGGCGAGATCTAGGGCGGCGTCCACCTGGAGTTCGCCGTCGATTTCGATGTCGAGGAGGAGGGCCTTGGCCTTGGCACGGGCGAGCTCGGTGGCGTGGCGGACTTTGACCAGCGAGGGCTGGTTGGAGAGGCTCTTGGTGGCGTAGCTGAGCATGGCCACGCGGGGAATCTCGCCGGTGAGGTGGCGGGCGATCTGGGCGGTGGAGATGGCGATGTCGCAGAGCTGCTCGGCGGTGGGGTCGGGGATGACGCCGCAGTCCGAGAGGAAGAGGGAGCCGTCGGAGCCGACTTTTTTCTCATCGAAATCGAGCACCATCAGGGAGGAGGCGTGCTGCACATCGGGCAGGCGCGGGATGATTTGGAAGATGGGGCGGAGGGCGCTGGAGGCGGAGAGGGTGGCGCCGGAGACGAGAGCGTCGGCCTGACCGGTGGCGACCATCATGGTGGCGAAGTAGCCGTTGGTTTTGAGAGCTTCGGAGGCTTCGGCGGATTTCAGGCCCTTGATGCGGCGGA
>CANIWJ010000114.1 GCA_947471035.1 Verrucomicrobiota bacterium | reverse complement strand
CCCGCCACCGGCAACCCCGACCTCACCCCGCCCCGCGCCTTCAACATGATGTTCCAGACGAACGTCGGCGCCATGACCGACGCCTCGTCCGTCGCCTACCTCCGCCCCGAGACCGCCCAGGGCATGTTCGTCGATTTCAAGAACGTCGTGGACACCGGCCGCGTCAAACTCCCCTTCGGCATCGCCCAGACCGGCAAATCCTTCCGCAACGAAATCACCCCGCGCAACTTCATCTTCCGCTCCCGCGAGTTCGAGCAGATGGAGATGGAATTCTTCATCCACGAAGACGACGACTGGGCCAAGTGGCACCGCTACTGGATCGACTGGTGCACCGGCTGGCTCAAGAGCATCGGCCTGCCCGCGTCCCATCTTTCCGAATACGATCACCTCAAGGAGAAACTCGCGTTCTACTCCAAGGGCACGACCGACATCATGTTCAAGTTCCCCTTCGGCGTGCAGGAGCTCTGGGGCATCGCCGCGCGCGGCAACTACGACCTCGGCCAGCACGAAAAAGCCAGCGGCGTGCCCCAGGCCATCTTTGACGAAACCTCCAAAAAGAAATTCGTGCCCCACGTCATCGAGCCCGCCGTCGGCCTCGACCGCATCTTCCTCGCCACCCTCTGCGCCGGTTACGCCGAAGAGGCTGTCACCGACGAAAAGGGCAACACCGAGATGCGCACCGTCCTGCGCTTCAGCCCCCGCATCGCCCCGGTAAAAGTCGCCATCTTTCCTCTGCTCAAAAACAAGGAGGCCCTCACCGAGCGCGCCAAGGCCCTCTACAAAAAACTTCAGCGCCGCTACGCCGTATTCTACGACGAGGGTGGTGCTATCGGCAAACGCTACCGCCGCCAGGACGAGATCGGCACACCGTGGTGCGTCACCATCGACTTCGACACCATCGAGAAGCCCGGCGACACCTTCACCCTGCGCGAACGCGACTCCATGGCCCAGCGCCGCGTGACCGAAGCCGAGCTCTTCGCCCTCCTCGAAGAACAGGTTTACTGAGCCGGCATTACCCAGCCACCCCCGCTGCCCCAGCATCAAGGGAGCCAAGAAAAGCCAACCGCTTGTCTTGGCTCCCCTTTTTGTGCCCGGCCCCCGAATCGACGCACGACCGCAATCGACTGAACTCGGCGTAAGCCTCCCCTCCGCTTAATCGCCGAAAGCCACGCGGTAACCCCTGCAAAAGCTCGCTAATCGCCCTCCGGCTCCGCCTTTATGTCCGACCGCCTCTTCGCCTTCGCGTTGTTGCGGTAATTTTTCAACCTGTCCACCCGCCCAACGCCCATGGCCACCTCGCGTTCCCGTCCTCCTGTCGTGCGCAGCGTCCGCACGCCCGAGGCGCTCGACGCGCTTCGCGCCCGGTTGGACCTCTACGCCCCCTCCTCCCGCCAAAGCGGCCGCGACCTTTTCCAGCAGAGCGCCGTCGCCGCCGTCTGGTCCGAGGCCGACCACCTCGTCAAAGCCGAGGTCACCGACAACGCCCGCCACAGCCTCACCCTTTTCTACACCCGAGGCGACTGGACCTCCCGCTGCTCCTGCCCCATCACCTCCGATTGCAAACACGCCTACGCCGCCGGCCTCGCTTGGATCGCGGCCGTAGAAGCCGGCCGACCCGATGGCCGCGACCCCGCCGAGGCCGCTCGCCTCGCCGTCCAGTCCGCTCACTTTCCGCCCTCCGCCCTGCCCGCCCGCCCCGCCCCGCCCCGCCACCCCGACCTCGTGCGCGACGACGGCCTCGCCGACTGGCTGCGCGCTCTGCCCAGCACTGCGGAATCCGCCGCCGCCACACCACCCGCCCCGCTCGCCGGTCTGGCCGGGCTGCGCGTGCGGCTCGACGCCGCAGGCAGCTGGTTGGTCGAGCTCCGCCCAGCCGCCGACAAACCCTGGAAAGCCGCCCCGCAAAAATGGCTGCACGAGCTCGCCCACCTGCGCCCGGCCGACTTTGAAAGTTTACCGCCCGCCGAAGCCGCCCTCGGCGTAGCCCTCGCCACCGAGAGCCGCCTGTTTTCCTCCGGCCTCTCCGCCCGCCGAAGCCTGCCCGAAAGCGCCGTCACCGGCCTGCTTCGCACCACCGCCGCCCGCACCGCCCTCGCCCTGCCCGATGGTAACCCCCTCGTGCTCGAAGCCGCGCCCCTCGTGCTCGAAGCCGTCGCGGGCGCGCCCGACGACGCCCAACTCGCCCTCCGCCTCATCACGCCCGACGGCCGCACCGCCGAAGCCGCCTTGCGCGTCGCCCGCCTACCCGAGCCGCTCTACCTCTTTGAAGGCAAACTCTGGCGCGGCCCGCCCCCCGTGCCCTCCAACCGCCTGCCCGTCGCCGCCCTCACCGACGCCCGCCTCCTCCCCCGCCTGCGCGCCGCCGGCCTGCGCCTGCCCAACGGCCTCGCCTCCGACCTGCGCATCATCCCCCTCCTCCCCCGCCTGCGCTGCTGGCTCTCCCCCGCCATCGCCTCCGGTGAACGTGATTTCCACACCCAGCTCGCCGCCAGCTCCGAACAGCCCGCCTGCGAACAACTCTGGACAGATTACCACGGCTGGCAGTGGGGCAAAAACTCCGCCCCCCCGCCTCGCCTCGCCGGAGACCCTGTCCTCGATTTCGATCTCTCCGCCGCCCGCTCCGCCAGCACCGCCCTCGCCGGCTTTCGCTTGGTCTGGGACGGCTGGGCCGAATCGTGGACCCGCCCGGTCAACGCGACCTTCCCCGACGAATTCCTCGCCTGGCACGCCGCCCTCCCGCCCGGCCTCGACGTCGAGCTCTCGCCCGAACTCGCCACCCTGCTCGGCGCTCCGCTCCAAGCGCAGCTCACCACCTCGCTCGCCCCCGTCGAAGGCGATTCCAACCAGGATTGGTTCGATCTCTCCGTCGGGCTGACCGTCGCCGACACCACTCTCACCTCCGAAGAAATCGCGCTCCTGCTCAAATCCCGTGGCAAATGGGTGCACCTCCCCCGCCACGGCTGGCGGCGCGTCGCCGGGGCGGTCGAAGTCGCCCCCTCAGAAGCCGCCGCCCTCGCCCGCCTCGGGCTCGGTGTTGACGACGCCCTCGCCGCCCACCGCCCGGTGCGCCACCGCCTGCACGTGCTCCAGCTTGCCCTCGAAGCCGAAGCCTTGGCCAACCGCGAAGCCGTGCTCGTCCACGCCCTGCAAGACCGCGCCGCCCGTATCGCCGCCCTGCCCCCCGCCACCCTGCCCGCCGGCCTGCAAGCCACCTTGCGCCCCTACCAGGTCGAGGGCTTCCAATTCCTCGCCCACCTCTCCGCCCAAGGCTTCGGCGGCGTGCTCGCCGACGACATGGGCCTGGGCAAAACCGTGCAGACCCTCGCCTGGCTGCTCCACCTCGCGGAAACCCAGCCCGGCGCCGCCGCTCCCCTGCGCGTGCTCGTCGTATGCCCGAAGAGCGTTACCCACGGCTGGCTCGCCGAGGCCGCCCGCTTCGCCCCCGGCCTATCCATCGCCGCCTTCCGCCCCGAGCCCGCCGCCGCCGATTGGGAAAACGCCCAAGTCGTAGTGGCCAACTACACCCAGCTCCGTCTCCAGGCCGCCCGCTTCCGCGCCGAGCCGTGGGAGGTCGTCATCCTCGACGAAGGCCAGTTCATCAAAAACCCCGGCAGCCAGGTCGCCGTCACCGCCCGCTCACTACGCGCCCGGCACCGCGTAGTATTGACCGGCACCCCGATCGAAAACCGCCTCAGCGACCTCTGGAGCCTCTTCGCCTTTGCCCAACCCGGCCTGCTCGGCGACCAGCCCGGCTTTCGCCGCCAATACCCCGAGGCCGACCCCGCCGCCCTCGCCCGCCTGCACCGCCGGGTGCGCCACTTCCTCTTGCGCCGCACCAAGGCCCAGGCCGCGCCCGACCTGCCCTCGCGCACCGAAGACGAGATCATCGTCGAACTCGAAGACGGCCAGCGCCGCCTTTACGAAGCCGAACTCAAACGCGCCCGCGCCCACCTGCTCGGAGTCGAGACCAAGAGCGCGCTCGACGCCGTGCGTTTCCACGTGTTGGCCAGCCTGCTCCGCCTGCGCCAGATTTGTTGCCACCCCGCGCTGGTCGATGCCGCCCACGCCGAGCTGCCCAGCGCCAAGCTCGACGCCCTCATGGAACGCATCGAAGAGCTCGCCGAAGAAGGCCATCAAGTCCTCGTCTTCAGCCAGTTCGTGGAGATGTTAAAACTCATCCAAACCCGGCTCGCCGCCGCCGGTCTCGGCCACCTGATTCTGACCGGCGCGACCGAAAACCGCGCCGAGCTGGTCGAGACCTTCCAGACCGACAAAACCAAAACCGTTTTCCTGCTTTCGTTAAAAGCCGCCGGTTTCGGGCTCAACCTCACCGCCGCCAGCTACGCTATCTTGTTCGATCCCTGGTGGAACCCGGCGGCGGAAGCGCAGGCGATTGATCGCATCCACCGCATCGGCCAGACCAAGCCGGTCATGGCCTACCGACTGATCGCGGCGGGCACAGTGGAAGAAAAAATCCGCCTCCTCCAGCGCGAGAAATCCGCCCTCGCCCAAGCTGTGATCCAGGAGGAGAGCCTCGCCACCGTCCTCGACCTCGAAAGCCTCAAACGCATCCTAGCCTGAGCTTCGCAAAGCCTTTCAAGCTCCTCAGGCTGCCCTCCTCAGAACCACTCTTTTTTACCCGTGATGTAGGTGGCCACAAACTCGTCGTCGGACCTCGTCAGATACAAAATCCCCTCGATCAAGCCGATGATGCCCATCACGAAACCACCAAAGCCAAAGGTGAGCACCGAAACCAAAAGCATGATCACGCCCGCCTTGGTGTAGCCGAGGATGAATTTATGGATGCCCAAGGCACCCAGCAGAATGCCGAAGATGCCTGCCACGATCTTTTTGTCCGCGCCGGCTGGTTTGATGTCGCTCATGTTTAGTTTATTTAAAGGTTAACGGTATTCAGCTTACTGCTTGCAGGGCACTTAGGTAAATACGGCGCGTCAACCAGTTACTAAACCAGGCTAACATGGAGTGGATGCGGCTTAGCGTCGTTTCCGATCTCTGTGCCTTCTGTGTCCGCCCAAGTACCCTCTGTGCAACCTGCCTAAAATCCGCTCGGCTTTAAGACTGACTCCACCCGTCCGCCTCAGCGAATCTGCGGCCTGCCATGTCCGCCCCGTCCGCCTCCGACGCCACCCCGCGCCCCTCCTCCTTTCGCCGCCATGTCTGGCCGCTCTTGCTGCGTTACCGCTGGCACTTGATCGGCGCTGTGACCCTCGTCGGCCTGAGCGGCGGCGCGGTCGCGGTGCAAAACGTGTTCCCCAAGTGGCTTTTCTCCTACGTGCTCGATGTGCCCGACCTTCCCACCGCCGAGCGCTGGAGGCGCCTCGTCTGGCTCGCCCTCGGCTATCTCGTGCTCACCACCATCGTGCGCATGGCCTTCTGGCACGTGGGCTACCGCCTCTTCACCCACGCCCGCGAACTCGTGGTCCTGGCCCTGCGCGCCCGCTTCTTCCGCCACGTCAACCAGCTCTGCCTGCGCTTCCACGGGGAACACTCCTCGGGCGAACTCTTCAGCTACCTGTTCGGCTCGCCGCTGAACAACGTGATGCAGTTTTTCCAACACGCCACGATGTCGCTGCCCGGCTCGGTGATGTCGGTCGTCATCACCCTCGCCCTGTTTTGGCAATGGGACCACATCATCGCCACCCTCCTGCTCGCCACCGCCTGCGTCAGCGTGTGGATGATGATGCGCTCGCGTCGCCGCATCGAAGAAATCCAACGCGAATTCCAGGCCCTCGAAGGCAACGTCAGCGGCCAGGTCTCTGACCTCTTGCGCGGCAACAAGGCGGTGAAACTCTACGCCATGGAGACCGAGGTCTCGCAGAAATTTGAACGCCAGGCCGACGTCATCCGGCGCAAGACCTACGAGCGCGACGTCTATTCCCACGTCGAATGGATTAAACAAGAAGGCCTCACCTACGTCTGCTACGCCGCCCTCATGGCCGCCTGCACCTGGCGCTACCTCTCCGGCGACATCGACCTCGGCGTCGTCGCCGCCTGTCTTGCCGCCTACCTCGGCCTCACCTGGCCGCTCCAGGTCATCTTCACCGCCTTCACCCTCTGGGGGGGGGCCTCCGCCGCGCTCGACCGCATCGGCGTGGTGCTCGACACCGCCAGCACCACGCCCGACCCCGCCGCGCCGGTCGTCGCACTACCGCCGCAGGCCGAAATCGTCTTCGACCACGTGAGTTTCGGCTACGACCCCGCCCAGCCCGTTCTCGCCGACCTCAACCTCACCATCGCCCCCGGTGAACGCGTGGCCTTCGTCGGCCCCTCCGGAGCGGGCAAAAGCACCCTCACCCAGCTCCTGCTCCGCCTCTACGATCCGCAATCCGGCGCGGTGCGTATCGGCGGCGTGGATATTCGCCACGTGGCCGCCTCCTCCCTGCGCCGCCACTTCGGCGTGGTCCCGCAGGATCCCTTTGTTTTTAACACCACCCTGCGCGACAACCTCCGCGTAGCCCGGCCCGATGCCACCGACGACGCCATCCGCCGCGCCTGCGAGCAGGCCAACGCCTGGGAATTCATCGCCGCCCTCCCCGGAGGCCTCGACTCCCGCGTGGGCGAAGGCGGCACCATGCTCTCCGGCGGCCAGCGCCAGCGCCTCGCCATCGCCCGCGCCCTGCTCGCCGCGCCCGCCTGCTTCATCTTCGACGAAGCCACCAGCGCACTCGACACCTTGAGCGAGCAACTGATCTCCGACGCGCTGGAGAAAAACCTTGGCGACCGCACCGCGCTCTTCATCGCCCACCGCCTTTCGACCGTAAAACACTGCCACCGCATCTTCGTGATCGAGCGCGGACGCATCGTGCAGGTCGGCAGCTACGACGAGCTGGCGAGCCGCCCCGGCCTTTTCCAAGAACTCGTGCAAGGCCAGCAACTCCGCGCCTGAGCTACGTTAACCCGCAGGTTTGAGCGCCTGCGGTCTGCCCGGCTGTGCCGGACTTATACGAACAACCGCCAAACATTCAGACTTTAACCACGGATTAAACGGATGGGCACGGATTGATCGGTTTGTATCCGTGGCAATCCGTGATGTCCGTGGTCAAAACTCGGGTTCCTTAAGTCTAAAATTTACTAGACGTTGAGCTAAAACACCGCACTACGTCGGATGCCAAAGCCCTGCCACGGAATATCACTGAGGCCATTGGCCGAACTATCGATCCCCGTGTTTCGCGAAGCGAAACCGCCGAGCCCAAGAGGCACTCTTTGAGTTGCCGCATTAGCGGTTTTAACCCTGTGTTAACTACTTCAAGTCGTCGCCGTCGCCAGCACTTTCCCCAGGCGCGTCATCGGCCTTTTCCAACACCGCGCGCACCTCGGCGATAAGTACATCCAGCTCGACCAAAATCGCCGTCACTTCGGCCTGCACCTCGGCGAGCCAGACCGGCTCGGCCAGATCCTGCTCCGCGGCCGCGACCAACCCGGCCAACGCGTCGTGCAAGTACCCCCGGGCCTTTTTCAACCGCACCAAGACCCCGCCGGCAAACAAGGCCTCGGGCGGCCAGGTCTCGTCGTCCCCCGCCGCGCCAAAGGCCCCCGCGAGCTTGGCCCCGGCGATCATCGTGCCATTGGCCAGCTCCCACAGCGGATGCTCGGCCGAGGTCGCGTCATCCAACCAACCACGCTCCTTTAAATCCGCATGCACTCGCTCAGTAAGCACGGTGCAACGCGTCACCATGGGATGTTCGGCCTCATCCCCGCAAGCGGCCCACTCGTCGTCCCCGTCACCTAGCTCCGCGTTTTCCGCGTCCGCGCCGATTTCCGCCAACGCCGCCTCGGCGGCCGCGTTCATCTCCGCGATCCACTCGGCTCGAGCCGCCGCCTCCTCCGGCGTGGCCGGATCAGGTTCGGGCTCATCACGCTCACGCCGCAGACGCGCCCGCTCCTCTTCCATGATGCGTTCAAAATCCACCACCTCGCCCGCCGCCTGCGCCCGCGCGATGCGAGCCTGCACCCGATCCAGCAGCAAATCCATGCGGGCCTGCTCCGCGTCAGCTTGGGCCTCGCCCGCACTGGTCGGCTCATCGTCATCTGCCAGATGTTCCCCGCCCGCAAACGCGGCATTCTCCATGTTCGCCGCTATATCTTCGGTATCGCCGGTCAACTGGTTCAAAAACGTCAGTCCCGCCCGGCCGTTGGCCTCCTGCTGCTCCGCTTCCTCGGGCTCGGTCATGGTCCAGGAGGGCTCCCCCAAAAGCTCCAGCTCGTAGCCGGCCGACTCGATTACGACGCGGCCGTTTTGCTCGCTATACCATTCGAGATACAAGCTGTTGCCCCAATGCCAGGGGAAAGGCCGCTTCGCCTTAACGCAGTCCAGCAACTCGTCCATCGAGCAATCCGGCACCTTCACCTTGCGCGAAGCCGTGATATCGCCCACCGAGCCGCGCTGTTCACTCGCCAGCCCGTCCAAGACTTCAGGCTGAGCCACCACCGGAACCGGATTGGTGAAACGCAACACATACCCCGCCACGTCTCGCCATGCGTTCCCATTGAGGTTCAGGACCACCGGTTCGGCCCGGCCCAAAAACCACAGCCGTCCGGTCACGCGGCCTCGCGTGGTATTGTCGATTTCGCCGCGAATCAGGAGTTCTTCTATGCGCCAAGCCATACCCGAAAGATAGCGCCCGACCCGCCGCCTGCCAGCCCGCAATGAGGGGGAGAGCTTGCGACCGCCCGACGCCAGTTCATTAACCCATGCAACGCAAGACCACCCCCTCGACGCCAAACCGGCCATGACCAACAAACCGCTCAATCAAACCCCCGCGCGCACGGCCCTGGGGCGGCTCGCCCGACTCCTCACCCCGCCCTGGTGGCGTTCCGACGCCCCCGCCCAACGCGATTCCGCCAGCCTCTCCGCCCTCTTACCCGGCAATCCCGGCTCGCCCCGCCCCCGCATCCTGATTCTCAACGCCTCCCTGGCCGGCCCGACCGGCAACTCGGCCCGCCTGCTTGCCCTGCTGGAAAGCCACCTCTCGCCCCACGCCGATCTGGTGCGCGCCGAACTTGCCGGCCCCGACGCCTTTGGTTTCGAACGTCTCGAACCCGCCCTGCGCAACGCTGATGCCTTCGTCATCGCCACCGGCACGCACTGGGATTCCTGGAGCTCGCCCCTGCAAAAATTTCTCGAAGACGCCACCCCCGCCGAAGCCACCCCGCTCTGGCTGGGCAAACCGGTCGCGGTACTAGTCACCGAACACAGCACAGGCGGCAAAGGAGTGCTCTCCCGTCTCCAAGGCGTGCTGGTGACGCTGGGCTGCACCCTGCCACCGCTCTCCGGCCTGGTGCTTTCGCAAGCCGCCCAATTGGCGCGCGCCGGAGACGAACGCGCCGCCGCGCTGGCGGCGGATTTCTGGTCGCCGGAAGACGTGCGGGTGGCGGCGCACAACCTCCTGCTTGCCGCCCGCCAGCCCCGGGTGGCCTGGAAAACCTGGCCGGTGGACCGCGCCGATTTTCACCGCGTCTGGCTGCGCCCCTAAATAATCAGCCTACCACCGCCGCGCAAAAGGCTGGACCCGCGCACCTGCTGTCGCCGAAGTTCCGACCGAGTTTGGGGCCTATAGCTCAATGGTCAGAGCAGGGGACTCATAATCCCTTGGTTCTGGGTTCGAATCCCAGTGGGCCCACCAACTCGCGTAGCGATGCCCAAAACTCCATGGGATGAGAAGCCTCGGGTTCGACGGAGCGAAGCGGAGATGGGACGCGCTAAGCCGAGAACGTGCAGTAGGAGGCTAAAATCAGGGCGTGAAGACGGGGCGGTTTTCGACTGCATTGCAGTTGGGGAAGGGAGAGAGGATTTTCTCCCAAAGCCGCGACCACCAAGCGCGTTCGTTG
>CANIWJ010000113.1 GCA_947471035.1 Verrucomicrobiota bacterium | reverse complement strand
GTAACCAATTTGGTTACACTTTGCCGGGGACGGGGTGGCCGTAGAAGCGGTTGAACATGGGGGTGGCCATGAGGGTGGTGGCGGCGGCCATGATGACCATGATGGAGAAGAGGGCGGGGGTGATGAGGCCGCGTTCGAGACCGATGTTGAGGATGATCAACTCCATGAGGCCGCGCGCGTTCATGAGTGATCCGATGCCGATGGCTTCGCGATGGGTTTCGCCGCAGGCCCGGGCCGCGAGGTAACAGGCACCGGCTTTGCCGAGCACGGCGGCGGCGAGAATCACCAGCGCGATCAGCCAGAGGCCGGGGTCGTTGATGAGATCGAGCCGGGTGTTGAGCCCGGAATAGACGAAGAAAAGCGGGAGCAGTAATTGCACCGTCATGGGTTCGATCTTGGCGCGCAGACGTTCGCTGAACGGGCCGCGCGGCACTGCGGAACCGAGCAGGAAAGCACCGAAAACGGCGTAGATGCCGATGGTGTCCGTAAACCAAGCGGCTAGCATGAGCAGGACGAGGGTGCAGCCGAACATGGCGTGATCGGCCTCGGCGCCTTGTTCGGCATAATTCGAGATCGTGCGCAGGAGGCGGCGGCCCACGGTGAGAACGACGGCGATCAAGGCCAGGCTGCCTCCGATGGCGAAGAGGGCGATGGACGGGTCGCCCGCGAAGCTCGCTAGGACGAGCGCGAGCACGCACCACGCGGCGGCGTCGTCCAGGGCGCCGGCGGCCAGGGCAAGGGTGCCCACGTTGGTGCCGGAGAGTCCGCGTTCGACTATGATGCGCGCGAGCATGGGAAAGGCGGTGATCGCCATGGCGGCGCCCAGGTAGGGGGCGGCCTGCGCGGCACTGACGCCGGGTTGAAAAAGTCCGCCGTGCGCGAGCAGCCAGAAGGCGATGAGGCAGCCGAAAAGAAACGGCACAAGTATGCCCGAGGCGGAAACGGCCAAGGCGGAGCGCAGGCGGGCGCGTACCAGATCGATCCGAAATTCCAGCCCGACGACGAACATGTAGCACACCAGTCCGAGCTGCGCGCCGCAGAAGAGCACGGCGCGGGTTTGCGGTGGAAAGAGCTGGGCCTGCCAGACGGGGGCGAGCAGGCCGAACAAGGAGGGCCCCAAGGCCACGCCCGCCAGCATTTCGCCCACCACTGGTGGCTGGCCGACGCGGCGCGCCAGCCAGGCGACGATACGGCAGGCCAGAAGCACGACGGCGAGTTGCAGGAAAAAACTAACGGATATTGCGAAGGGCGTCATGCAGGGAGGGTGTTGAGTGCGTTAGTAGAAGGGGGACGCGGCGATGAAGGTGGCGCGAGGTTAGTTTTCTACGCTGGTCTCGTCTCGGGCTTACTCGTTTTCTCGAAGCGGTATGATACCGGATTTTGAGCGGTTTCGGTTTGGCTTTGGTACGGCGGGCGAGGCGGGCCCGGGCTTGGCTGTGCCGGTTTTGGGCGGGAGCGGAGGGGAAACGCTTTTTGCGCAGGCGCGCGGGGCGGGGCGGGCGGCGGGATTTGAGTTGTTCGCGGAGGGCGACTGGCTTCTGGGGGTAAGAATCGAGGAAGCGGCGGCGGATATGGGGGAGCAGACTCGCATGCTGTATAATGATTTGCTCGGACTTATGCGGGAGCGGGGTTTGGCGGCGGTGCGGATTTGGAATTTCGTGCCGTCGATCAACGAGGCCTCGGCGGAAGGTTTGGAAAACTACCGGGTGTTTTGTCGCGGGCGGGCGCAAGCCTACGAGCACGAGCTGGTGGGGATCCCGCCTGCGGCTTCGGCGGTGGGCGGAGTGAGCGGGCGGTTGGCGGTGTATTTCGCGGCCTGTGCGGTCGAACCACGTCGGGTGGAAAATCCTGAGCAGGTGCCGGCTTATGCGTATCCGCTGGAGTATGGGCCAAGGGCGCCGAGTTTTTCGCGGGCGGCGCAGGTCACGGTTAATGGAAAGCGGCTTACCTTCGTGTCGGGCACGGCGGCGATCAAGGGACACGCCACGGTCGCGGGGGAAAACTTGGCGCAGCAAATCGACTGCACGCTTGATAATCTAGGGCTGATCTCGGTCGCGTGCGGACTGGGCTCCGACCTCGGCGCGGGGACTGCGGTAGCGCGGCATTTCAAAGTCTATGTGCGACACGCCGCCGATTTTGAAACGGTGCGCGCGGCGCTGGATGCGCGACTGTTCCGGGTCGGCGATCAGGTGTGTTGGTTGCGCAGCGATATTTGCCGGGCGGAGTTGCTGTTCGAGGTCGAGGCGACGGTGGTGGAGTGAGGTTAACGTAGGCCATCTGGAGGTGGGATAATGAAACGGAAGTCGCGCGCGGAGGCTTGTTCGACGACGATGCGAAGGGCTTCGACCCGGATCTCGGGCCGGAGAAACGGGCCTTCGTGGAAAAGGAGGATGGTGCCGGGGCGGAGGCGGCGCAGGACGCGTTGAGCGACGAGGGCGGGGTCGCGGGCGAAGCTGTCGCGGCTGCGGATGGACCAGCCGATGCAGGTGAGTCCGCGCGCGGCGAGGGCGCGGGCGAGGAAGAGGTTTTTGATGCCCATGGGCGCGCGGAAGCGGGTGGGTTGAAGGCCAGCGCCGAAGTTTACATCGAGCTCGCGGGCGAGCTGCGCGGGCGAGTGACGCCAGAGTCCGTCGCTCGGGTGGGAACGGGTGTGGTGGCCGATTTCGTGGCCGCGGCGGGCGATTTCTCGGACTAAGTCAGGGTGCCGATGAGCGCGTTCGCCGATCAGAAAGAACGTCGCTCGGGCGTGGTGTTTTTCGAGCAGATCGAGGATGCGTGGGGTGTCGGCCTGGTCGGGCCCATCGTCGATGGTTAACCAGACCTCGGGTTGAACGGTTTGAAAGCGCGTGACGACGCGCAGCAGGCCTTGGGCGTTGGGGGCAAAAAGCTGCCAGAGCATAAGCGCGCCGCCGGAAAGGAAGAGAATCAGGCACCAAAGGAATGGCACGCCGCAGGACCAGAGCAGGAGCGAGCAGAGTTTGATCACGGCTACGGCGGCAAAGAGCGGGCGCGGGGTGGCGCAGGCGCGTTCTCGGCAGGGGGTGGCGAGGAAATTGAGCGACGCGGCTAAAGCGCCGAGTGCGGCACCCCAATATACATCCAGCGCCACGTGCTGGCGGGTGCCGAGGGTGGCGTAGGTGATCAGAACGGCCCAGGCGAAGTTGACCACGCGGGTGATGACGCCGCCGCCAAGCGCGGGGAGCAGGCGCTCAAACCAGAGGGCGGTGAAAATCGCGAAGGCGACGTGGAGCGAGGGGCAGGCGTTGCCGGTTTGGTCGATGGATTTGAGGAAAAGGAGCGAGCTGTGACGGTTCCAATCGATGGCGGAAATCGGGATGGTGGTTGGAAAAAAGTAGAAAAGGGCGAAGCCCGCCAGGCTCAGTCCGAGGCAGCCGAGCGCGAAGCTGCGCAGTTGCCGAAGATCGACGATGAAGGAAGCGGCGAGAGAGATGTAGAGCCAGAGCGAGCAGTAGGGCAGCAGGGTCCAGGCTTGAAATGGGAGGAGGTGGTCGAGCCAGGTGAGCGGCATCGTGGTGACGGGAAACGCGGGCGCACGCAGCAGGGCGAAGTAGCCGACAAAAAACGCGCTCATGCCCGCACTGGTGCCAAGGCCCTTGGCCCAGGCGTGGGTGAGCATACGACGGAGCAAGGCGCGGGCGGTGAACGCGGGGTGCGGTTCTGCGGGGGCGACGCTCATTTGAGCAACAGGGCGCGAAGGGCGGCGGGGTCGGGTTTGCCGCGTGGCGTCAAGGGGAAGGCGGGCACGGCGACGATGCGCCGGGGTGTTTTCCAAGGGGCGAGTTGCTGGTGGAGTTGCACGCGAAGGGCGGCCGGGGTGAGCGTGGTCGCGAGCACGGCGGCGATTTGTTCGGGGTGCTCGGGATGCGGGCCGGCGAAGGCGTCCAGAATGTCGGGCAGGCGGCGAAGCTCGGCTTCGAGATCGCCCAGATCCAAGCGGCGGCCGCCGACTTTGAGCATGCGGCCTGTGCGGCCAAGGAGGGTCAGGCGGCCATCCGGCTGGAGGCGTGCGCGGTCGGCGGGACGGTGGCCGTTCCGACGGCAGGCGGCGGCACTGGAAACATGGATACGATCGCGTGGAAGTTGCGTGATGGTGACGCCGTGGAGGGCGCGGCCGACGGCGAGGCCTTGCAGGGTGTCGTCGCCAGTGGAGTCGTAGGCGATGCCGCCGGTTTCAGTCGAACCGTAGAAGCCGTGGGGTTTAAGGCCGAACTTTTGGTAAAACGCCTGGGCGGTGGCGGCGGGCAGCGCCGAGCCAGCGGAGATGACCGTGCGGATGGAGCCGAAGGCGTCGAGCGCAAGGTCCGCCTCGGCTAGGGCGCGCAGCAAGGCGGGCACGGCGGGGAAAACCGTCGGGCGGTGGCGGGCGGAGAGAGCGGCGAGCGCGTGGGGTAGCGGGGTGTCGGCGCAGACGAGGGCGGTGCCTTGGGAGATCAAAGGGATGACGAGGTTGCCCAGGCCGTAGGAGTGTCCGAAGGGGATGACGGCGAGGTTTAAGTCGTCGGGCAGGATGCCCATGCTCATGCAAATGTGGCGGCCATCGGCGAGCATTTGGGTGTGGGTAAAGGGGATGGCTTTCGGGGTGCCGGAGGTGCCGGAAGTGACCTTGATCAAGCCGGGGGCCGGGTGACGCGAAGAGCGCAGTGGAAGTGAAGTGGGGCTGAGTTCGCCGTTGATCCAAGCGAAGGCGGCGCGGATGGAGCGGGCGAGTTCGTGTTGACGCTGCTTGGTCTCGGTTGAATCGAGCGGGACGGGCGTGGCTCCGGCGCGGAGGAGGCCAAGGAAGGCGGCGAACCAAGCTGCGCTGTTGGGTAGGGCGAAGGCGACACGTTGGCGGGAAACTGAAGTGGGGAGCGCGGTGGCGAAGTCGGTGGCGAGGGCATCGAGCGCGGTGCGGGTGTAGGTGCGTTCGGGGCCGGACTCGATGAGGGCGAGTGCCTGCGTTGAGCTTGCCACGGTGGCGTTCCAAGCGGAGAGCAGGGTAGTCGGCTCAAGCATGGTGGCGGAGCGAGAAGAGATCGGTCTCTACGAAAACGAGGGCGAGAACGACGATGAGGGCGACCGCGCTGCCGAGCGAAGCGACGGCGGGAATTGCGCTAAGCGAAAGGGTGGCAAAGGACGCGGCGGTAGTGAGGGCGGATAAACGGATCGAGGCGAGGGCACCGGGTGAGCCGTCGTCGGCGTGGGCAAAGTGCGCATAGTCGTCGGCCAGACAGACTCCGAGCAGGGCGCCGAGCAGGTGGAAAAGGCCGAAGGGCTCTCCGCGCAAGGCGAGGACGGCGAAGGAGAGGGCGGTGGCGAGCAAAGGCAGGGCGGCGGTGCGCAGGCCGGTGCGCAGGCCGAGCAGGGCGCAGGAGATGAGCACGAGCGCGGCGATGCCGGCAAAGCTGAGGCGGCCGGTGGCTACGCGGTAACGAGCAAAGAGGTGGTTGAGGCTCTCGATGCCGGAGAGCGAAAGGGTGTGTTCGTCGTGGGCGGGCGTTACAGGGTTTTTCGTTTGAGAGATAAACCAGACGCCGTCGGGGTTGGCGTGGGCGAGCAAACCGAGCGGTCCGGGCATGGCAGCGAGAGTCTCTCGCGCCAGGCTTTCGTAGTCGGGCGCGGGACGGGTTAGGTGGGCGGTTAGATCGGTTAGGAACCGTTGAAAGGCGTCAGGTTCGTAACCGGCGCGGAGGGCGGCGGCGGCGAGGTCCGGACCGAGACGGGCGAGAGTGGCGTGACCGGCGGGAGTTTGGACGGCGGCGTAGTCGGCGGGCAGGGGGAAAAGGGATGCCAGACTGGAGACGGGCGTGGTGTCGGCCAGCGTTTGCCAGTGGATGCGGGCCTCGGCGAAGGAGGAGCCGCGAGTGATAAGGCTTACACCGGTGTTGTTTTCGCCGAACGCGGCGCGGATGGCGACGTCTTCGGCGCGGAGAGTGGGCGAGGGGTATTCCAGCGCGCGCAAGTCGTCGTTCCAGTGGACACGGCTGAGGCCAAATGCGGCGAAGCCGGTAAGGGCCAAAAGCAAGGGGAGGCGGAAACGTCGGGGGCAACCCGCGTGAGTCGGCCAGGCGCGCGGAGCGAGATCGAGGTTCGGGAAGGCGGAGAAATACACCAACGTGGCACCCAGGCCGGTGACGATGCCGGCGGCGACGTAAGCGCCGAGTTGGCGGACCAAGGGCAGCTCGGATACGACGAGGGTGAGGAAACCTGCCACGGTGGTGGCGGCTCCGCCGAGTAAGGGCAGCAGGAGGCGGCGCACGCGGGCGAGGTAGTTTTCACCTTCGCGGCGGGCGAGCACGAGGTGGAAGGCGTAGTCCACCGCGACGCCGGAAAGCAGCGAGCCGAGCACAAAGACGAGCACGTGGACGCGCGGGAAAATCGCGGTGGTGGCGGCGACCGCGCCGAGGGTGGATACCGCGACCAGCGGGACCAAGTGCAGCAGACCGAATATGCGGCGGACGGAAAGAACGGATACGCCGAAAACAGCGGCCAGCGCGACGAGGTTGAGCCAGGAGATTTCGTCGCGGGTTGAGGCCTTGGCGGCGGCGGCGAAACGGTGGACGCCGGTGAAACGCACGGTGAGCGTGGGCAGGTGGGCGCGGGCGGCGTTTTCGGCGGCGGACAGGGCGGCGAAAACCGGCTCTTGGCCAGCTTCGGAAAGGGGGCCGGCGCGCGTCTCGGCCCAGACTAGGGAGCGACCGGCAGGCGCAAGGGGTTGGTCGCCGAGTGAGGAAGTGCGTTCGGCGAGCGCGGGCAAAAGCAGCAGCGGGTCGGAGGGGATTAACTCGGCCAAGGCGTTGCCCTCGGGTGAGGCGAGGCGGGCGTCGAGTGCGGCGATGGTGCGCTGGGCGAGCCAAGGGCTGAAGGCGGGGTCGTCGGGCGGAGCGGCGGGGAAAGAGGCGGCGTAGGCGCGGCGTTGTTCGGCGAGCCAGCCCGGCAGGAGCAGATCGAGGCGGCGGGCGTGGAGCAGGCGGCCGAGTGCGTGTTGCCAGGAGGGGTCGGCGAGCGGGTAGGCGGCGGCGAAGGCGGGCGACGAGCGCAAGGATTCAGCGTGGGCGGCGGTGGCGCGGGCGAGAGTGTCGGCACGTGTATTGGCGGGGACGTCGAGGACGACTAGAACCACGCGCGACTGGCGTTCGCGAACAAGGGACAAGGCGAGACGGGCCTCGGGGTCGCGTTCGTCGGCGGGCAGGAGTTCGGTGACGTCGGTGGTGAAGCGCGCACCTGGGTCCAGACTTAGCAGCCACGCACCGCAAAGCGCGGCGAAGGCGAGCAGGATTAAAAGTGGGCGGCGGGAGCGAAACACGGCGGATTAGCGGAAGTAGCGGGTGAGTTCCTCGGGGGAGAAACGGGGGTCGAGCTGCGGGGGGGCGAGGGCTAATTCGGTGCGAAGCCGGGGTGTCTTGGTGAGAATGATACGGGTGAGGCGGTCAGCTTGGCCCATCAGGGTGAGCTCGCGGTAGGTGGAGACTGCCTCTGGGCGGCGGGTGAAGACGAGAGCCCAGGAGTTGTCAGAATTTTCCGTGGCGCTGAGGGCGTAGGATTTTTCCAAGGTGGCTAGATCGAAGACAAAGAGAGCGTGCAGCAGGCGCAGGTCGGTGGTGGCTTCGGCGGGCGCGGTTTGTTCGCGTCCGTCGGGGTGGCGGAGAAGAAGGCCTTGCTCGTCCAAGATAACGACGGGGGCGCGCGGTTGAGTGTAGGTGAGGCTCAGGCCTCGGGCTCGGTCGATGCGAACGGTGCCGGTTACGACGACGGCCGTCTTTTTCAGCGGGGTGAAGCGGGATTCGGTAAAATCGCCCAGCAGAGTGAGCGGCCGCGCCAGCGATTGCAGGCGGGTGTGGGCGGCGGGCGGGAGTTCGCCCGAATACGGTTCGAGGGCTAAGAGCGGCGAGCTGAGGCCGAGGATAAAGATGCAGAGCAGGAGGAGGTTCATCGGCTGGACTTTCGAGCGTGAAGGCGGCGACGGGTGGCAAGGATGGCCGGGAAGGTGACGAGCAGGCGCAGGAGAAGGCGGGTGTGGAGCCAGATCATGCGCAGGTTGTCGCGAACGTAGTGGAAGTGGGAGACGCCGCCGTCGGCCTTGGCGATGTAGCGGCAGGGGGCGGGGAGGTTGAGGGGCGGGACGCCGCGCCAGAAAAGGCGAACGGCGATCTCGGGGTCGAAATCGTAGCGGCGCGCGGAGTGGATGGCGGAGAGGGCGGCGTGGGTCGGAGCGACGGGATAGACACGAAAACCGAAGAGTGGGTCGCCGATGTCGCGGCCGAGGCATTCGAGGTGAACGAGACCGACGCTGAGTTTGCGACCGTAAAGGCGTTCCAGCGGAACCTCGGGGCCGAAAACGGGACGCCCCAGGATAAGGTATTCGGGTTGGGCGGCGGAGGCGGCCATGAAGGGCGCGATGTGGTCGATGGGGTGTTGTCCGTCGGCGTCGAGCACGAGGGCGTGGGTGAACTTTTCCGCGAGCGCGAGGCCGAGGCCATGGAGGACGGCGGCACCTTTGCCGGAGTTGTTGGGGAGCTTGAATACACGCAGGCGCTGGTGACCGAATTCGCTGGCGAGGGCAGAAACGGGGGCGTCGGAGCCGTCGTTGGATCCATCGACCACGACCCAGACGGGCGACCAGACGGCGAGGGCCTCGCGCACGGTGCGCAGGAGGCGGGGGCCGGTGTTGAAGCTCGGGATGAGGACGAGGTGGGTGGCGGAGGCGGTCATGCGCGGAGTCGTTGGGCGACGTGCTCGGTCAAGGTGGCGACAGGCAGGGCCGGGTCGAACGGGATGTGTTCTCCGAGGGTAAATTCGAAGCGGCCGGGCAGAGGGGGGAGTTTCCACCAAGGATGCGCTTTGCGGGCCATTAGCGGGCTGGAGCGCACGTGGATGAGCTGAAGCGGGGCGCGGGCTCGGCGGGCGATGAGGGCGAAGCCGGGGCGGAGCGGGTTGAGCTCCACGCCGTGGTTGGTGCGGGTGCCCTCGGGGAAAATCAAAAGGGAGTGCCCAGCTGCGACGCAGGCGGCGGCGCGGCGGATGCCGTCCACTCCGGCGTCGCCGGAGACATAACCGCAGAGCAGGGCGGCGGGGCCGATGGCGGGGTGGCGGAGCAGGGCGGGTTTAAAAATGCAGACGGTGTCGGTCAGGCGCGCGAGCAGGAAGGGGGCGTCAACCAGGGTGGGGTGGTTAACGACGTAAACCACGCCGCGGGGCAAGGGGCGGTCGAAGCCTTTGAAGACGACGTCGACGACTCCTGAAGCGTGCATCCAGCGCAGCCAAAAATCAAAAAACCAGCGGGTGATGGCGCGGGCGCGCGGGCCAAAACGCTCGCGTTGGGGCAGGAGGAGAAAGAGGGCGCACCCGAAGTTGAGTGCCAGCCCTCCAAGGCCGAAGAACAGCCAGGAAAGGTAGTAGGCGAGCGGAAGCCAGAGGCGGAGACGGAGGCTCATGGCGTGGCGGGGGCTTCGGGGTTGAGCGGCCGATAGTTGAACCACAGATACGGATTGGCCCGTAGGAGGGATTCCACGAGGTCCAAGAAAGCCTGAAAGTGGGCTCGGGCGGATTCGAGGTTGCGGGCGCGGGATAGGGCGGGATCTGGCAGCCAGCGCGGGGAGCTGTGAATGACGGATTCGCCGGGTGCGCCGGGCACGCCGACGCAGAGGTAAACGGGGCGGCCAAAAATGATGGCGAGGTGATAGATGGTGAAAGGAAAGAGGCGGCGCGCGCCGAGAAACTGGAAGGGCTCGGCGCGGGAGCTGTGTTCGAGGCGGTCGCACTTCAGGGCGAGGGCTCCGCCGGCGGTGATGGCGTCCTTGAGGGCGAAGAGCAGGTTTTCGCCCTCGTTTACCCAGACAAAGGAGACCCAACGGCCGAAGGTGGCGCCGAGTTTTTCGACATCGTGGGAATTGCCCACGCGCAGACGGACCATGGAGACGCGGCGTTGCTCCTGGCCGCCGAAGAGGAAGCCGACGAGATCGGAGTGGCCGACGTGGAACGTGCCGAGCAGGGCGTCTTCGGGGGTGTCGAGAAAGCGGCGAAAGTCGG
>CANIWJ010000112.1 GCA_947471035.1 Verrucomicrobiota bacterium | reverse complement strand
GTGTCGATCGAGGTGGATTGATCGGGGGCGGCGACCATGGCCTTGAGCTTGTCGGTGCCGGAGAGGAAGAGGTTGATCAGGTCGGGGGTGGCGTGCATGCGGCCGTCGCGCAGGAGGGCCATGACGCTCTCCATGACGTGAGCGAGGTCGGTGATGGCGGTGAGGCCAAAGAAGCCGGCGGTGCCCTTGACGCTGTGGATGGCGCGGAAGAGTCGGTTGAGCAGGTCGGCGTCGCTGGGGCGGGCTTCCAGGGCAACGAGGTCGGTTTCCAGGGTTTCGAGGTGCTCGCTGGCCTCTTGGACAAAGAGGCCGAGCATCTCGTTTTCTTCGGTACTCATGATTAGACGGGGGTGACGAGGCCGAAGCGGGCGTTTAAATTGAGGAGGGTAAACATGCGGCGGATCTCGGGGTTGGGGTTTTCCACCCGGAACTTGAGTTTACGGCGCTCGGTCTCGCGGAGGAGGGCGATGAGGAGATTGAGGCCTTGGGAATCGACGACCTTGGCGTTGCTGAGGTCGGCGATGACGGTGGTAGCGGTGGGGGCGTTATCGAGATGCACGAGGAGCTCGGTGCGCCGGGTGGCTACATTGGTGGAGAGGAGGTCTCCCTTGAAAGTGATACGGAGCACGAAGTCGGCGAGTTGGGTTTGCATGGGGGAAAGGGTTAGGTGGTGGTGGCGGCGGGGGCGGAGAGTACGGAGCCCACGTGCAGGAGGGTGACGAGGCCTTCGGGGCGGGGAATGACGCCGGCGATGCAGGCGTGGTCGAGGCCGGAGAGCGTCTCGGGCGGGGGGGCGAGCACGGTCTCGGGGCGGGGCAGGATATCGCCTACGGCATCGACGATGAGGCCGAGCAGGTCTTGGGAGGCGAGATCGGCGTCGGCGGGGGGGGGGGCGAGTCGGGCGAGTTCGGCGGCGGTTTTAAAGACGATGCAGCGGGTGCCGCCGGCGTCGGTTTTGGGGTTAAGTCCGAGGCGGTGATCGAGGTCGAGGGCGGTGAGGATTTGTCCGCGTAGGTGGATGAGCCCGCGCACTACGGGCGGGGCGCGATCCACGGGGGTGAGGGCGGGTTGGCGGAGGATTTCCCGGACCCAGAGCAGGTCGCAGGCGTACCAGCGGCCTTGAGTTTGAAAGGTGAGGAGTTGCGTGGGGGCGGACATAGCGGGGTTAAAGGGGGCTAGGGGCGCGGGAAAGGGCGCGGGGGCTGGGGAGGAACGTGTCGCGGGGTAAGGCGTGTTCCCGCTAATCGGCGCATTTGGGCGCAGGTTGAGCGCAAAAAAACGGTTTCTGCTTGTTCGCTGCTGATTTAACCGCTCGGTAAAGGTTCGTTTGCCCTATTTTTGCGAAAGCGCGGGTTTGGGTCGGGGGAACCGTGGTAAATTTATGCCGAATCGGTTCATTTATCGCCGCAAAGAGCCGATAGCTGCGGGTAATTTTTATTTATGGCTCTGAGCTTTGTGACTCCGGAAACGATTAAACAGGTGGCTAAGACGATGCCCTCGTCGGCCCGAATCTTCGCGTGTTTGCAGACGATGCTGCAAAAACCGAGTCCGAATCTAAATGAGATCGTGGATCTGGTGCGGATGGATGCCGGGCTGGCTTCGAGCGTGGTGCGCTTGAGCAACAGCGCAGTATATCGGCGGGGCGAGCCGGTGGAGTCGGTGCACGACGCGATCAACCGGGTGGGGCTGCGCGAGGTGAACCGAATCGTGGGCATGACGGTGACCGGGCAGTTGTTTTCGTCGTCCCTGCCGCTTTACCGGCAGCAGGGGGATGCGTTGTGGCAAAACTCGTTGGCGACGGCGCTGGCCATGGCGCAGCTCGCGCGCACCGGGGGCGAGGACGACCGCCAGGCGTACACGCTGGGTTTGCTGCGTCCGGTGGGGCGGGTGGCCTTGCAGCGCATGGCGATGACGGTGGGCGCGGTGATCGCGCCGATGCCGCCGGAAACGGCCCCGGCGGCGGCGGTGTTGACCTGGGAGCGCACGCATTTCGGGCAGACCAACGCGGAAACATCGGCGTTTCTCCTGGCCGAGTGGGGCTTCGCCTCGCCGCTTTGCCTGGCGGTGAAACAACATGTGCAGCCGGTGGGTGCGGCGCGACCGAGTCGCTGGGCGGCGCTGTTGCATGTGGCCAGCGGGGTGGCGGATCAGTTGGGCAAGGGACTGACTGGCGAGAAACAGTTTTGGGCGCAGGACGATGGGGTTTTGCGCGAGGCGGGACTGTCGGCCAAGGCCCCGGAAAATTGCATGATGGAAACTCGTGAGGAGCTGAACCGCCTGAGCTCGATGGTGCGGGCGTTTGGTTCGTGAGTTTTTCAGGCGAGGCTGAATTCCAGCTGGTTGTCCTGACCCAGTGCCCAGGCCTCGACGCCGCGGGCGCGTAGGTCGCGGGCGAAATCGGCGGCAAAGCCGTGCAGGGTGAGCACGCGTTTGGGTTGGGTAAGCTCGACGAAACGTAGCAGGTCGGGGTAGTCGGCGTGGTCGGAGAGCGGGAAAATCGCGTCGCACTGGTAACGAAAACGTGCGCCCGGGTCGAGTGCCCAGCCGGTGAGCGCGGCGGTGCGGCGGCGGGGCATCAGGTCCAGGAATTTCGAGGTGGCGGCTTGGGGTGAGCAAACCACCACGTGGCCGACGCAGGTAGCGGAGTCGAAAGCCGAGTAAGGCGGGAAAGCGATACCCAGTTGCTCGTAAACCCGGGTGAGCTTGAGGGCCTGCGGGTGGAGCATGACTGGCAGGTTCGCCCCGGCGAGCGAGTGCAGCATTTCCTGACTCTTGCCCAGACTGTAGCCGTAAAGCACGGGGATGGCGTCCGCCGCGAGCGTGGCGCGGCAAAACGCGACGATCTCCGCCAGCACGTCTTCGGTCGGCGGCAGGGTGTAGCGCGGCCTGCCATAGGTGGTCTCCATGATGACGAGGTCGGCGCGGGGAGGGTGGCAAAGCTCGGCCGAGCGACCGGGACGGAGTTTGAAGTCGCCGGTGTAGAGCAGGCTGCCGCGCGCGGGATGTTCCAGCCGTATCATGGCCGAACCGTGGATGTGGCCGGCGGGGTGAAGTGAGACCGAGACCTCGGGGTATTCGGCAGAGAGCGGCGAGGTGACGCCGAACTCGCGCCTGTGCTCGATGCGTTGGCCTGAGCGATCCGGCAGGCGGACGCGCATCAAGGCGGCGGTGCCGGGCGTGAGCAGCACCTCGCGGTGCGCCGCCATGTGGTCGAAGTGGGCATGCGAGACGAAGGACCGAGCGACGCGACGGTGCGCGTCCAGCCACCAGTCAATTTGCGGCAGGTAGAGACCGTGGCGAAATTGGACGTCCCAAGACACGCCGGCAGATTTCAACGCGGGATTAACCCAACGTTTCCGGAGCGTGGCCGGACAGCACGCTCAGGTATTTGCGTTTAACCAGACGCCACGCGGTCACGAAAAAGGCGGTCAGCGGGATGGCCAGAATCATGCCGAGGATGCCGCCCAATGCGGTGCCCCAGAAGAAAATTGCCACGATGATCGTGACCGGGTGCAGACCGGTGCGCTGGCCCATGATCTTGGGGGTGAGATACCAGCCCTCGATATTTTGCACGATGATGAAGACCATCAGTACCAGACCAACGAGTTGAACGCCGCCTGCGGGTTGGAGAAACGCGAGCGGCAGCGCGATGCTCAGGCCAATGATCGTGCCGAGGTAGGGCACGATGTTGAGGATGCCCAGCATCAGGCCGATGAAGAGGCCGAATTTAAGGCCGATGAGGGTAAACCCCAACGCGAGCAGCACGCCCATGATCAGGCCGATGATGAGCTGGCCGCGAAAAAAGGAGACTACGATGGCGATAAACTCACGCACCAAAAACACCAGGTCGTCGCGCAGGCCGGGTTTGAGGAAACTTAGTTGATCGCCGAGGTTTTTGGTCGGGTCGCCGCTGGAGAGCAGAAAGAAAAACAGGTAGATCGGGATGATGGCCAGACTGGTGAAAAAACCGAAAATACTGAGCGCGCCCGAACCGGCAGCCTTGAGCGAGGGCACGGCGTGGGCAACGAGGCCGCGCGCCTCGTTCACGAGGTTTTCCACTGCCTGCTTGATGGTGGGGTTGGCCAAGTAGCGTTGCGCGGCCTCGACCCATTGCGGGTAGTGGTCGCGTCCGTAACCGAGGGCGCGTTCCCAGAGCGCGGGCAGGAAGGAGATGAAATCCAGCAGCTGCGAAATCGCAGGCGGCACCACCGTCACGAACAGACTGGTGGCGGCGAGCAGGAAAGCGCCGTAGATCGCGACCACGGCATAAACCCGGCTCACGCGCAGACGGGTTTCGAGCAGGTGCACGAGCGGCATCAGCACCAGAGCCATGATACCGGCAGTGACCAGCGGCCAGAGCACGCCCGAGAAAACTCCGAGTAGAATTACGCCCAGCAGCGCCAGACCGGCCAATAACGCCCCGGCGGCGATGGTGGCGAAGAGACCCAAGGCGAAGCCGGCGATGCGGCGCTGGGCGGGCGAGAGCAGGGGCGAGGCGGGGTCGGTGTCGGGTGCGTCGGCCATGAGGCCTTGAAAAAACGCGGCCCGGGCGCGCGGGGCGAGGAAAGTTTTTCGACTCGTTTTGGGCGAGAGAGTTTGCACGCCGCGCCGGATGCGTAGGCTGTTGGCTCTTTCATGCAGCCCGCCACGCACATCCATATCAAAGGCGCCCGCGAGCATAACCTCAAAAACCTGGAGGTTAAACTGCCGCGCGGGAAGTTGATCGTGATCACCGGCCCCTCCGGTTCGGGCAAATCCTCGCTGGCCTTCGACACCCTCTACGCCGAGGGCTACCGGAAATACATGGAGTCGCTCTCCACCCAGGCGCGGCAGGTTTTGGAGCAACTCAAGCGGCCTGACGTCGATTTCATCCATGGCCTGTCCCCGGTGCTGGCCATCGAGCAACGCACCGGTAACGGCTCGCCACGCTCGACCATCGCCACCGTGACCGAAATCGCCGACTACGCGCGCCTGCTCTGGGCGCTACACGGCGAGCAACGCTGCCCGAAGGACGGCGGCCGCGTGGTGCAACGCTCGCTCGACGACAACGTGCAACACGTGCTGACCGCCTGCGCCGGGGAGCGCATCATGCTGCTCGCGCCCGCGCTGACCGCCCGGCCCAGCGTGTTGCGCGACGAGCTGCCCCGACTGCGGCAGCGCGGATTTCAACGCGTGCGGCTGGACGGCGAGATCAAGAACCTCGACGACCCGCACCTCGTGCCCAGCGGCCAGGGCACGCGCGAACTGGTGGTCGAAGTGGTAGTGGACCGCTTGGTGGCAGTGGCGGAGCAGCGCTCGCGACTGGCGGATTCGCTCGAACTTGCGTTTCGCGAGGGCAAGGACCGCGTGCTGGTACTGGCGCAGAAGCCCGGCGCACCCGCCGACGCCTGGCGCGAAGTGTCACTTTCCCAATCGCTCGCCTGCGAGGTATGCGGAGACGTCTTTGAGAAACTCACACCCCGGCATTTCTCTTTTAATAACCGCGAGGGCGCTTGCCCCGATTGCGAGGGCCTGGGGCGGAAATTGCGCTTCATGCCAGAACTGCTCGTGCCTGATCCGACCAAGTCGATTCGCGGCGGCGCGCTCAAGCCGTGGCGCATAGGCGGGAAAAACCTGATCATCAAACACAATGCCCTGCTCAAGCAGCTGGCCGAGCAGTTGCCCTACGATCCGGAGACGCCGTGGGCGGAGCTGCCCGAGGCGACCCGTCACGCGATTCTTTACGGCGCGGGCGAGCGGCAGTTTGCCTTTAAACTGAAGCGCATGCGCGAGGCACGGGCCCAGCCCTTCGCCGGGGTGATCGCCGACTTGGAGGAAAGTTTTCGCGAAACGGACAGCGACGGTTTCCGCGCCCGCCTAAGCACGTTTATGGTCAGCGGCGGGTGTCCCACTTGCAAAGGCGGACGGCTTAACGTGCGCAGCTCGGCCGTGATGGTGACGGGGCGGGGTATTGCGGAGTTTTTCGCACTGGATGTGGCAGCCGCGCACGCCTTCGCCACGGTCTTGCTCGCTGCGCCCCAGACCCACGAGGCGGTGCGCGAGATCGCGACCGGCATAGAGCAGCGCCTGCGTTTCCTGCTCGAGACCGGGCTCGGTTATCTGACCCTCGATCGCGATTACGACACTCTCTCCGGCGGCGAGGCCCAGCGCGTGCGGCTGGCCACCCAGCTCGGCATGGGCTTGATGGGCGTGATTTACGTGCTCGACGAACCGAGCATCGGCCTGCATCCGGCGGACAACGAAAAACTGCTCGCCACCCTGACCGAGCTGCGCGACCGGGGAAATACCGTGATCGTGGTCGAGCACGACGAAGACACGATGCGCATCGCGGACGAGATTATCGAGCTCGGGCCCGAGGCCGGCACCGAGGGCGGGCGTATTCTGTTTCAGGGCACACCGGCCGAACTCATCGCCGCGCCCGCGCGTCAGACCCGCACCGGCCCCTACCTGGCGCGCAAGCAACGGGTGACGCGCGACGCCAAAGCCAAGGCGGGCGACGGGCTTTTCCTGACCGTGCGCGAGGCGCGGCACCACAACTTAAAGGGCGTGGACGCACGGTTCCCGGTCGGATTGCTCACCGTGGTGACGGGCGTGTCGGGCTCGGGCAAAAGCACGCTTGTAAATGACGTGCTGGCGGCGCTGGCGGCGCGCAAGCTCAACGGCGCGAAGTCGGTGCCCGGAAAACACCGGCACGTGGAAAACCTCGATGAGTTTGAGAAACTGGTGCAAGTGGACCAGTCGCCCATCGGTCGTTCGCCGCGCTCCAATCCGGCGACCTACACCGGCCTGATGGACCCGTTGCGCGAGCTCTTCGCGATGGTGCCGCTGGCCAAGGTGCGCGGCTACACTGCGAGCCGTTTCTCCTTTAACGTGCGCGGCGGACGCTGCGAACGCTGCGCGGGCGATGGAGTGATCAAGCTGGACATGCAGTTCATGGCCGATGCTTACGCGCCGTGTCCGAGCTGCGCGGGGCGTCGCTTTAACCGCGAGACGCTGGAGATATTGTTTCACGGAAAATCCATCTCCGACGTGCTCGACATGACGGTGCGCGATGCAATCGGGATTTTTAAAAATATCCCCAAGATTATGGACCGGCTGGAAACGCTTTCGGCGGTGGGGCTGGGTTATTTGAAACTCGGCCAGAGCGCGACCACGCTCTCGGGCGGCGAGGCGCAGCGCCTAAAGTTATCCTTGGAGCTAAGCAAGCGGCAGCAGGGGAATACGCTCTACATCTTGGACGAGCCGACGACGGGTCTGCATTGGGTGGATATCCAGCACCTGATGGACCTGTTGTTTAAGCTACGGGATGCGGGCAATACGCTGATCGTGATCGAGCACAATCTGGACGTGATTCACCTCGCGGATTGGTTGATCGACCTCGGGCCGGGTGGCGGGTCGGCCGGAGGCGAAATCGTTTACGCGGGACCTCGCGAGGGCATCGAAAAGGAGAAGCGCAGCCTGACCGGGCGGGCGCTGGCGAAGTGGGCGGCGGCGGGGCGGTAGAATGGGAGAGCGGCAGGGTGCGGCCACCCCGCCCTACACGGCTTGTTTATTCCTCAGAAGCGGAAGGTTGCGCCCATCTTCGAGCTGATCTCGGTGCGGGTGAAATCCCAGCGACCGTCGTCGATGTTGGCTCCCTGGTTGAAGACCCAGAAGATGTCGCCACCGGGCATGTAGGTCCAGCGCAGGCGGGTGTTAAAACCGACCGAGTGGCTGAGGTTGTCGAATTGGCCGAGCACGGACCAGACGAGCTTGGGTGAGAATTGCACCGCGCCGCCGAGCTTCATGAGGCGCACGGGAAATTCGGCGTAGGGTAGGGTGACGTCGGTGTATTCGAAGCCGGCGTCCACGTTGAAGATCGGAACCGGGCGCCAGGTGAGTGAACTCTTGTAGAGGATTTGATCGCCGGCGTAGTAGAGGCGTTTGGCGACGCTGGCGGTGCCGGAGATGGGGCGGGATTTAGAGGTGGTCATGGCGACCTCCAGGTGCTCGCCGTAGAAGGAGCCGGGGAGCACGACGACGCCGTTGGGCACGCGGAAGGAGGCGGGTAGGCGCTCGTTTTCCACTTTGGTGCGCAGGAGCAGGGTATCGCCGCGTTTGGTCTCGAAACTGACTTCGGGGCCGAAGGTTTCCTGCTCGCGGCTGTTGGTGATGAGGCTGTGGCGATGCGAGGCGGAGAATACCGGGACTATGCGCTTGAGCGGCTCGGGGTTGAACTCGTAGTCGAGTTTACCGGTGAGGTTGTAAATGCCGGTTTGCTGGACGTTGCCGAGTGCGGGGTAGAAGTCTTTCCCGACGCGGTCTAGGTAACTGGTGAAGCCCCAGGTGGGGCTGTCGTAGATGGCGCCCCAGCCGAAGGCGGCGGAGTCGTCGTTGCGGTTGGTAGACTCAGTCTCCTCGAAGTAGAGGGAGCCTTGGAAGGGCGAGGCGGGCTGGTCGAAGAGTCTGCCGGTGTTGTAGTTGAGGTCGAAGCCGGCGAGCCAGGCGTCGCCGTTGGTGCGGGGGTCGCCGAAGGTGCCGATCACACCGACGCCGACCTCGTCGGTGGCGCGCACGAGCACGCGGCCGACCGCGAGGTCCTTGGCCTCAAGCGAACCCGAGGCCTCGGTGCGCACGGTGAGCAGGCCGAAGTTTACCGGGCCTTCGCGGCCGGAGATGCGCGCGCCGGCAAAGATGTCCACCACCTCGCCGCGCGGGCCGATGCCGATCCGGCGGGAGTAGTAAGGGAGGGGGTTGCGGTTGATGAGGCTGTAGGCGAAGACGCCGGCATCCTGAAGGAAGAAGGCGCGTTTCTCCGGGAAGAAGACGGGGAAGCGGGTGAGGTTGACCTGGCGTTCGTCCACCTCGGCGTCGGCGAAGTCGGTGTTGAAGGTGACGACGGTGGTAGTGGAGTCGGTGAGTTTATAGGACAGGTCGAAGCCGGGTTTTACCTGAGTGTATTCTTTTCCGGTGACGGTGTCATTGACGTAGGTCACGGAGGTGAAGGGCCGGGCTTCGTAGCGAGCGGCGCGGCGCAGGTCGGTCAGGCCGGTGAGGCGGCCGGCGGCGGCGAGGTGATTGACCTCGTATTGGCGCTGCGGGCTCTGCCAGCGGATTTTTTCGCCTTTGCGGGCGATTTGGCGTTCGAGGTTCAGGCCCCAGGCGGGAGTCTTGGAATTAAAGGAGAGGGTGGAAAGGGGGATGGAGCCCTCGGCCTGCCAGCCGTCGGGGGTGCGTTTGGCAACAACCTCCCAGAGGCCGTCCCAGTCGGTGTTGAGGGTAAGGCCGCCGCGGATAAGGGCGTCGCGCTTGGCCCCGAGGGAATTCACGGCGAAGTAGTAGCCGTTGCGCCGGTCGAGAAAGGGATCGAGGACGATGATGAAGTTGTCGTCGCCATCGAGGTCGGCGTCGCGCTTGCGCTGGGTGGCGACGATGCCTTCGGGTTTCGTGTCATGGGCGACGACGAAGAAGTAAAGCCGGGTGCTGTCGTAGCCGAGGTAGAAGTCGGTTTTTTCCGAAGGTTCGCCGCCGGGGACCGGCTCCACTTGTTTGAGGTTCGTGATGGCGGGCACGTCTTTCCAAGCTTCGTCGCCGAGGTTGCCGTCGATGATCGGCGGGGTAGCGAGCCGGGGCGGAGACCAGTTCTCGGGCACGGTTTCAGCGCGGGCGTAGGAGGCAAAGGCGAGGCCGAGAAGGGCCGAAAGGAGAAGGGCAGAGGTGCCGTGGGAGCGGGAACGAAACGAGCGCATTTCGGCACGCGTTTAGCAGGAAAGTTGCCATATCGTATGCGCAATGAAGAAGAGCTAATATGTTTTCCGTTATTTGTATGAATATAATGACTGAGACCGAAGGAGCGGCCCGAACTCACCGCCTACGTCACGCTCGTTTCCGCCGCATTTGTGGCGTGTGTTCTTGTTGCCTGGGAACCCCCAGCCCCGAGCCCAAAGTAACCTAATAGGTTACTTGATGCCGGGGGGGGGTTAGGGCTGGAGGCTGACGGCCTTGAGCGGGTGGCGGTCGAGCAGGGTGGGGTGCCAGCCACGCACCGAGGGGTGGAGCAGGAAAACGTGGGTGTTGACGTAGAGCGGCAGGATGGGCGCGGCTTCGAGCAGACGGGTCTCGGCCTGGTGAAGCAGGGCCTGGCGGGCGGCGGTATCGGTCGTGCGAGCGGCTTGGTAGAGGGCGCGGTCGTAGGCGGGGTCGCTCCAGCCGGTGAAGTTTTGCGCGCTCTGGCCGGTGAAGAGGGCGAGGAAGCTGATGGGGTCGTCGTAGTCGG